>CANJPM010000279.1 GCA_947476075.1 Beijerinckiaceae bacterium | reverse complement strand
GGCATCTGAAAGTCCAAGCCTCTGCGCTGTAACTGTGCCCGCCGCCGCAAGCGAGGCCTGAATGTTGTGCGTAATAATGTACTCAGCCTTGAACTGGGGCCGGCATTTCTCTTCGTCCCACCACGCGTGCACTTCCTCCATGAGCGAGGGAAGTCGCATCAAGGCGCTGGGGCCTTCCCTGCCGAGGGCTTCGGGACCTGCGTAGCGGGCACAGTCACGCCATGTCCGTATGTACAATTCGTTGAACGGATCGGTTCTCGGCGCGGCCTTGTCAGTAACCCGGTCGAACCCGGCGACCTTGCCCAGCGAACCGGACCAGTCGTGTTGCTTCTCCTGGATGGCTCCAAAAGGCGAATGCTCTGCGGCTATGATGCCTGCGAAGTTGGCGACCCGTTGGCTGACCATGAAAATCATAGGCCCGCCAGTAGAATGACCGGTCCCGTAGATATTGTATTCACCTGCTGGAAAGTGACGGCGCATCGCCTCTTTCATGCCGTCGACAAAGGCGATCGGCCAACCTGCCATTCGATCGTAGAAGATTGATCCCTCCTTGGCCCTTGCGAGCAGGCGCGAACCGTAACGCAGCTTCTTGCTGTCGTCGTATACGACATCATACTGATCGCGCGTGATATACTCGCCTTTCTTCCACATAGGGGTGCGTACGCTACCGTCCGAATTGACGGTGTCGCCGGGCCAGTCTCGCGAGGGATCATCGAGGTACAGTCGTCCCGGGAAGGTCATGGCCACAGCCTTGTGACCGAAGCGGCTGGCGTAAAGACGTGCCATCGGCTCCATGGACTTGAAGTCGCCGTCGCCGCCATGCAACAAAAACACGCCGATTCTTTTACCGGCGGCGTCCCGCGCCGCGTGTGCGTCGGATTTCGGTGCGAAAACTTTCACGCCCATGTCCCATTCCAGCCCGACGCTTTCAATCCGAAACACATCTTCAGAGATGGACGTTTCAATTTCAGGCCAACCCAGAACCCGGCCTGAAGTTTCAATGAGCGAGTCGCGTGGATAGACTTCCGGCGCAGACCAATCGCCGGGCGAATTATTGCTGAAGATCATAAATGTCACCCTTTCTTCCAAATAGACAAACGAGGCATGAGACAGCCCTAACTACTAAAGACCGCTGATGTATTAAGACAGCGGCGCGCTGGCAAGCATCTCGTGGACCAACGCCCGCACGGCCGGTGAGCCGCTATCATCGTAGCGATGCACAATTGCGAATGTTATCTTTCCAAATGCTGGCCCGAGATCTGTCGCATGCACCCTTTCGGACTTGCAGTGCAGGACACAAAGCGAATGGGCTATTGCCGCGCCGCCGCCCTCCTCCACGAAAGTGATCGCTGTCTGGCAATTCGCTACTTCGATGATATTGGCGGGAATGCAGCGATATGCAGAGAGTTGCTTGTCGATGAGCTTGCGGGTCTCGGCATGCCGCGGCAGCGTAATCAACCTACTATCAATAAAGCGGCTCAGTTCAATCGGAGCGCAGGGACTGGGCAGGTCGCCCCTCTGTGTCACAAGCGAGAGCCCCGTTGTGGCCAGATCGACCTTCCGAAGAGACGATGGCAGATGCCCGAAATGACCCACAATGGCGTCATAGTCTCCCCTCATTAGACCCTTCACCGCGTCGGCAGCTACATGGACGCGAAGGTTCATGTTAAGCGTAGGATTTTTTCTCAGAAAGCGGCTCAACAGCGGAGCGAAGAACCATCCATGGTCGCTCCCTATGGCTACATTCAAGCGTCCAGATAAAGAATGTTCTTCCGATAGCGCGGAAACTGCCAACTTCATACGCTGGAAGACATCCTCTACGTCCACCAAAAATTTTGCTCCCTGACATGTTAGCAAGACCTTATTGGCGAGGCGTTCAAACAGGCTGCAATTGAGGTCCCTCTCAAGCGTCTTGATTTTGATAGAAACCGCGGGAACGGTCTGCCCGAGTATTCGAGCCGCGCCTCCTATGCTACCGCATTTTGCAACAGCTTGGAACGCCCGAAGACGCTTTAAGTCTATGCGCTCAATATCCATGTGTCACCTCCCCATTATTTTTTATCATACCTTAAATAAAATCATAGTTTACTCCAACAGAGAATGTCTTGATGCTCTCTCAGGACTGAGCAGCGACGCACCCGCCGTCCAGATGCGATCATGCGGTGAATTTACATAATCAATTGGGGATCGAATGATGGGCGAGCCAAAACAAGCGCTGAGCTGGGTTCTGCTTGCAGCCTCCCTCATGGGGATGACATTGTCAGCGTTCCCGAGACAGGCACGGGCGCAAAGCTCTTATCCAAGCCAGAACGTGCGAGTCATCGTTCCCTTTCCCGCCGGATCGCAAACGGACCTTCTGGCCCGCCTTATGTCGGATGAACTTGGTAGGTCATGGAAAAAGACCTTCCTTGTTGAAAACATCGCTGGTGCCGGCGGAAATGTCGGGACGGCAACCGTAGAACGGTCAGCGCCGGACGGACATACGCTTCTCGTCGTGCCCCCGACATTTGTCGTTAACCCCACGGTCTACAAAGACCTGACCTACAATCCGGCGGACTGGTCACCAGTCAGCATCATAGCCACAGTGCCCTATTTGCTCGTCGCACGGCCGGGCCTCGCCGCTTCGAATATCCAGGAGCTTCTCGCCGCAGCCAAAGCAAAGCCAGAAGGTATCAACTACGCTTCAGGTGGACTGGGTTCGTCCGCGCAATTGTGTGCGCTCGCAATCGAAATGCTTGGGGGCGTCAAGTTCACACATGTGCCCTATCGTGGTGCCGCACCAGCACTCGCTGACGTCACTGCGGGACACGTCGATTTTGTTTTCGACGCGCTCGCAACTACCTTGCCGCTCTGGAAAGATGGCAAGGTGAAAGTTCTCGGTATCGGAACAAAGAGCCGGTCGCCAGCCATGCCAGACGTGCCAACCATTGCAGAAAGCGGCTTACCGACTTTTGACGCTGTGACCTGGACCGCCATGCTGGCACCGCCAAAGACACCTGCGGCCATAACTGAGAAGCTCTCGGCCGAGATCAAGAATATACTCAATCGCAAGGATATCCTAGACCGAATGACAGCGCTTAATTTCGACGTCGGCGGCACAAATCCGGAGCAAACCCGGGTCTTTCTTGCAAAGGAGTCCAAATTCTGGGGCGATATAGCAAAGAAGGCTGGTATAACTCTCAGCCAATGAGGATCAGTGTCGCGCCATGTCAAGCGTCGCAAAGTCTTAGGGGGACCTGTGGATGACGATCTACGACCAGCGCAGAACCATAGAATGGCCCGACCAGAAGAAGCTGTGCGTGACCTTCAATATCGCATTGGAAGCTTTCAATCGGGAGGGAAGTTTCAAAAAAGATTCTCGAATCGAGGTCAACCTTCATTCGATCTCGCACGCTAACTACGGTGGAAACACAGGCATCTGGCGGCTGATGGAAATCATGCGGCGGTACAACGTTCGGTCAACCATTCTCCTGAACGGCTTAGCGGCCCAGCGCTGGCCAAACGCCGTCAAGGCGCTGCATGAAGAAGGTCACGAAATCGCCGGTCATGGAATGTCAAACGAGATTCACATGACGGCGCTTACACCCACACAGCAGCGCGAAGAAGTTCGCAAGGTCGCCGATTTGATAGAAAGCGTCAGCGGCGAGCGTCCGACGGGATGGATGGGGCCGGGCGGCGGCATGCACACGCTTGAAACTCTCGGCATTATAGCTTCGGAAGGCTACATCTGGTCTGGCGACCAGTGCGACGACGATCCGCCCTATGTGGTGAGTTCCGAAGGCGGACCTATCGTTATCATCCCGAAGCTGTGGTTTTATAATGACAAGAACGTCTGGAACATGGGCGCAACAAGCATGCGCACGGCCTTTGAACAGTTCAAGGAAGGTTTCGACTTCGCCCTACAGGAGGCCCTCCGTGGACGTCCCGGACGCATCGATGCCACTGTACATGCAGAATACTCCGGACGTCAGTACCTTGCTCCCGCATACGAGAAGATGATCAGCTATGTCTGCTCGTTCAAGGATGATGTCTGGATCGCCACCTGCGAGGAGATGGCTCGCCACACCCTCAATGTGAAAATGCCTGAAAAATATACGCCCATCGGGTAACGTTCTTGGGCTGTCGGGAAACCGCTTGGCCGTTACACCGATGCGGTCCATGGTGCCGCATCGGTGTAACGTGCTTATCCATACTGGCGCGATAAAATTTTATCTGCGAAGAGTTCCGCCTATGAAATCGATATGCTCATTCCGCCAGTCGGCCCCATTCTCGGCCAAGAGCTTAATTTGGAGATAGCTTCCGCTGGCCACTTGCCCTGATCGTAGGCGAGACTCGAACGCATCATCTCGGGCACGCCATTGAGCGCTCTCTGGAAGCCGTCGAGGGCAGCGTCCTCCCCGCAGTCCTTCATCTTAACCAAGATCGTGAACCTACTCCTTCGCTCCACCAGCGTGCCGATCGCGCTGGCATTCCCCGCGCCCTTGATCAGGTCGCCTTCCCAGTCTCCAAATAGTTCACGAGCCAAGACAGAGGCGGGTCGTTCGTGGATAGATGTCATGCCCACGAGACCACCGCGCGGGTCCTTGCCTTGCCTTGCCTTGCCTTGCCTTGCCTTGCCTTGCCTTGCC
>CANJPM010000278.1 GCA_947476075.1 Beijerinckiaceae bacterium | reverse complement strand
GTCGCGCCTGGCGACGGCTACGACACGTACTTGCGCCTGCTGGCGCGCCATTTTAATCGACATATTCCTGGAAATCCTACAATGGTGGTTGTCAACCAGCCTGGTGCCGGCGGGTTGCTTTCAATCAACTACACAGCGAAGCGAGCGCCTCAGGATGGGACTTGGCTGGCGCTTGCAAGCCAGGGGCTCTATCTGCACGAGGCGTTAGAAAAGCCGGGCCTTGAGGCATCCCTGCGCGACTTCAAGTGGATCGGCAATCTAAACAGTTCCGCTAACGTGACGGCGACTTGGCGATTATCCGGCGTAAAAACCATTCAAGACGCAATGAAGAAAGAAGTTACTGTCGGGTCCACCGGCGCGGGAGCGATCACATCTATTGTTCCAGCAGTAATGAACTCTATACTCGGTACCAAGTTCAAGATTATTTATGGCTATCAAGGCGGGGCCGCACAAAATCTCGCCATGGAGCGGGGTGAACTTGATGGACGCAGCGTCAACACCTGGGATGGCTACAAGGCCCTGCAACCTCACGCCATTGCGAACGGAGACCTGCATATCCTAGTACAAATTTCTATGCTCAAGGAGCCTGATCTTACTCATGTGCCGCGGCTGATCGATCTCGTCCAAGGCAAACCTGACGAGGAAGCAATTGCGCGCTTTCTGACTCTTGGCATGAGCATTTCACGCTCTATTGCAGCCCCCCCCGGAACGCCGTCCGACCGGGTCGAAACGCTTCGCGACGCCTTTGACAAAACGATGATAGATCCGCTCTTCAAGTCGGACGCGCAGAAGTTGGGCGCTGAGGTGAGCCCGGCTTCAGGAAAGCAGGTTCAGCATGTAGTTGAAGAGGTCGTCGGGGCACCAGTCGCTTTTCGGCGAAAATTCGCGGAGGCAGCGCGCGAGTAATCGACACAATTGCGTCGAGTTGCCCCGCCTGACGTTGGAGTACGCCATGTCACAAACACTCGTATGTCTTGTCATATCGCTCATGCTTTCGAGTGCAGCCCAGGCTGAAACTGTGGCGGCATTCTACTCTGGCAAGACGATCAACATCATCGCCGGCATGTCGCCTCCCGATCAGCACGACAACGACGCTAGGCTGCTCGCCCGTCATATGGGCAAGTATATCCCCGGATCGCCTGCGGTCGTTGTGCAGAATATGCCAGGTGCAGGCGGATTAAAGGTTGTGCAATTCATGGCGACCGTGGCACCACGCGATGGGACAACGTTTGCCATTTCACAACGCGGCACGATGATGATGCCGCTTCTGAAATATCCCGAATCGAATTTTGATCCGCGCAGCTTCACTTGGATCGGAACCCGAGCTGGTGAGACCTCGATCGTCGTTTTGTGGCACAAAGCGTCCGTAAACAACATAGACGATGCCCGCAGTCGGGAAACCATCGTCGCATCAACCGGGGGAGGAGCAGACAGCAACACCCTGCCCTTCATTTACAACGAAACCTTGGGGACGCGTTTCAAGCCGGTGATTGGCTATTCTAGCGGCGGAGATATGAACCTTGCCATGGAGCGCGGCGAAGTTGATGGCCGCGTCGGCTGGTCTGTGGGTGCCATGCGAGGGACGAAGGAAGATTGGTACCGCAACAAACTTGTAAAAATCATTCTACAGCATGGACTTAAGCACAACAAGGAACTGGGCGCGATACCCCTCGCGCAGGAGCTTGCGAAGAATGAGGATGATCGAAAGCTTCTTGAGCTTTTCGCCGCGCGTCAGGAAATTGGATTTCCTGTTTTCGGTCCCCCATCCATTCCAGCCGATCGTGCCGAAGCCCTTCGGGCAGCCTACGACAAGACCATGAAGGATCCCGAGTACATCGCAGAAGTGGCGAAGATGAATGTGGAATTGGCTCCCTATTCCGGCGTAGAAATGCAGTCGCTTATTGAGCAGATCTACGCGACACCGGCACCGGTCGTGGAACGGGCGCGAACCATCCTCCTGCGAGCGGGCGCCATTCCGAAGTGATCACTCGAAGAACCGCCCCTCCATGATCATTGGCGCAGCGATCTCCGAGTGAATGCTTGCCCGTCCCTTGATAGCCTGTCCTTCCGGATCCAGGCGGATTGAGGCATTGGCACCACTGTCCTTCGCGCCAAAACGCAACACCACAAGCGGCTCCGGGCCGGGATTGAAAAACTCATAGAAGCAGCCTTTCGGCAACCATATTCCCTCAATTTTGCTCACCGGCGACAGTCGACCATCGAGTGAGGAAAAAACAGCCTGCCCCAGCAAGACGATGAAAAGATGCTCCTCATCGATATGCGCATGGAACCCGTGTTTCTCGCCCATGCCCGCAGAGTAGCAATGGATACGAAGTGTCGAGTTATCTCCAGCGCAGAGCAAGTCCCGCGACATGCCAGCCGAGAGCAGCGGTGTCCGCAGAAGAATCACCTGCGGACGCAACGTCTTCATGGTCTCGAGGTCATCGGGGACGCTCATCCGGACAGTCCATACGTTGAAGCGCGGTTGATCTTCAAATTGGAAGGGCGAGCCAATCCAAGATTGTCCCGTAGCATCGGCCCCTCGTATTCCTGCCGAAACAGCCCCCGGCGCTGCAGTTCAGGCACCAGCTTTGTGCACATCCGTTTCACGGCATCGGGCACATCACTGGCGAGAATATTAAAGCCGTCTGCCGCCTCATTGCGGAACCAGTCCTCGAGTTGATCTGCTATCTGATTGACTGAGCCGATCAACGTCCAATGGTGCTTGGCGGCCGCCGCTCGCATAGCTGTCTGGCGGACTGTCAACCGCTCGCGGCGCGCAATCGTCACGTAACTTTCGACCGCGGAGACCCGAGCTGAATTCACCACCAGTTCGGGCATCGGGCCGTCGAGGTCGTATCCTGACAGGTCGATGCCGCCGAGGTTGTTTGACAGCCGTTGAATGGCGACCTTGATCGGGATCAGCGACTGAAATTGCTCAAATCTTTCCCGCGCCTCGCTCTCGGTCTCGCCGATGAATAGGAGAACGCCAGGCATGACTATCATGCTGTCAGGCGATCGGCCAAAGCGGTCGCATCTGCCTTTCACATTGGCGTAGAATTTTTGTCCCTCCCGCAATGAGGACTGAGATGTGAATACAACGTCCGCCACACGCGCGGAGAGGTTCATTCCGGCTTCCGACGAGCCCGCCTGGACCAGCACTGGATGGCCTTGAGGCGTGCGTGAGACGCTCGAAGGCCCCTTTACGGAGAAATGCTTACCCTTATGATTGAGAAAGTGCACGCCCTCAGGCCTAAGGTAGACGCCGTTCTCCTTGTCCCGAGGGAAAGCGTCGTCGTCGTAGCTGTCCCAAAGCCCCCGAACGACATCAACAAACTCCTCCGCCCGGTCATAACGATCAGCGTGGGGGACGTGTGTCTCACGGCTATAGTGCAAGGCGTCATCTTTATTGCCGCTGGTGACGATGTTCCAACCTGCCCGCCCCCCAGAAATATGATCAAGTGAGGCGAGCGATCGAGCAAGATTGAAAGGTTCGTTGTATGAGGTCGAAATCGTCGCGACGAGGCCAAGATTTTTTGTAACCACGGACACAGCCGAGAGGATCGCAATCGGGTCCATACGATCAATTCGGGATGTATGCTGGAGCGTCTCAAGGTCCTCTGTGCCGCTGACGCCGGTTCCATCTGCGATGAAAAGCATATCGAGCTTGGCACGCTCGATCATTTGCGCATGCTCCATCCAGCGACGAATATTGTACCCACCGTCGGTGTCGGCACCAGGCCGCCGCCATCCCGCCATGTGATAATTGCCATCGCCCGTGAGAAAGAGCGCCAACTTCATTTGGCTCCGCCGGCTAACGATGTTTGAGCCCATGCGCATCCACCCCTTTCACAAAAAAAATTAAAAGGCCTCACGGCTACTTGTAAATCCTAAATCGGTTACCGCACATTCGAAACTATAAACGGAAGCAAAGTGTAACGCTGAACTGGCATGATGAATAGCCCCTAGCTGTTTAGTCCCGGAGAGAAGTGGTATGGATCGAACTCAAACCTTTACGGTCTGGCCTCTCCCGATCTTTTGAGAAATGCAGGCGCTATTCATGTCCGCTGGCTCATGACTTGCTGTTTCATAACTGCTTGATGATATGCGGAACGCCGCGTAAGCTTGAGATCAGAACTGCGGGGAGGATATTGTTATGGCGATATCGTACATGCGTCAAATCTTCAAAGCGCTCTTTCTCGCCGTTGCGACGCTAACCTCTGCACATATGGCCCGAGCTCAATCTGTCGAGGAGTTTTACAAGGGCCGGCAAGTCCAGGTCATAATTTCTTCGACCAGTGGGTCCACATACGATAGGTACGCCCGTTTTCTCGTGCAGCACATGGGCAAGCACATACCTGGGAACCCTACGTTTGTTCCGCGTAACATGCCGGGCGCTGGCGGCATCGTGGCGACGCAGTATCTTCATCGGATTGCGCCCAAGGACGGCAGCACTTTCGGGACAATCGGGCGCAACCTGCCCTTTGAACCAATCCTTGGCAAACCGGAAGCAGATTTTGATCCGCTGTCATTTGTGTGGCTGGGCAGCATGAACCATGAGCGCTCAATAGCTGTTTCTTGGCACACGTCAAAGGTGAAAACGCTTGCCGATCTTCAGCAGATGGATTTGCTTGTGCCGGGGAATGGCGCTGGCTCAGACTCTGAGGTTAT
>CANJPM010000277.1 GCA_947476075.1 Beijerinckiaceae bacterium | reverse complement strand
TTTGCGACCACAGCTCGAGAGCGTGAACTCGTTGTGGCGCAATCGGATGGCGAGTGGTCTGGCGTGCTCAAGCCCGGCGATCGCATCCTTGCAGTCAATGGCGATCAGACGGCGCGCTTCTCGACCCGTTTTGTCAGCTATCTGCGGGGCGGGGACCCGGTGCAGGTTTTGATAAGGCGCGGCAAGGAAACGCAAACCGTCGAGATCGCGGCGCCCAAGGCTAAAGACCAGGTGAGGCGCCTTGGCGTGCATGTGTCTGGAATGGTGATCGGACGCTCGACGATCACAGGCTTTGATCCCAGTGTGATGTGGGTCCAGTTTCTCGATGACGCGTCCGTTGCCGAGCAGGCGCAGTTTCGTGAGGGCTACCAGGTTCTGTCTATTGATGGCGTCACGGTGAAAAGCCATGAGGATATTCTGGCGGCGCTGAAAGGGCGCGTCGGCGACGATGTGGAAGTGATCGTGCGTCATCCGCGTTTCACGCTGATCAGCGGACGTTATGACTATTTTGTGCGGACGCTGGATGTGCGCGACGTGTTCGTCGTTGATGAGAGCGGCAGGAGGAAATAGGGGGTAAAATGACGCTGCGGGACAGTATTTTTCGTCCCGTATGTAATCTTGAACCGCCCATTTCCTTGGTGTGTCAAGGCTTCGCACTTTGACGGGTTGGTCGACGCCAGCGCTTTGGATTGCGTAACCCGAAGCATGGCGCCGAACCTTTCACACGATTTTGCGCCTCGCCCAGTTCGCGATCTCGTGCGCGATGAAATCAGGCTGCTCGGCTATAGCTGCATGGCTCGATTGCGGAATTTTCACCACCGTGAGGCGATCTCCAAGCGCGGCCTTGTATTCAACGGCGTCTTGCGCGTGAGCGAGAGGATCGTGGCTCGGCTGCATATACAAAACGGGCGCGCGACCTGATGCATAATCCTCGGTTCGGGGCGTCTTGTCTCCCGCAATGCGCTGAGCGGCTAGCACATCCGGGCGCCAGTTCTTCAGCCAGGGTTCGGCGTCATTGCCGGGGGCGAAAAACGCAAATCGCAGAGCCTCGAGTCGCACGTCGTCGGGGAGTGCAGTGTTGGCGCTGTTGCGAATGGCTTCGCGAACATTAGGCGGACTTGGCGCATGGCCCACATTGGCGGCCACGAGCACGACGCCCTTCACAAGGTCGGGACGTATGGTGGCCAGCAGGCGTGAAACGCGATTTCCGAATGCATGGCCCACCATGATCGCCGGACCGTTGCCGTCAGCTTCAATGACGGACGCGATGTCGTTGGAACAATCATGAAGATCGGAATAGACCGGTGTTGCTGACGATGAGCCAATGCCGCGCGGTTGCGGGCGCAGGACGCGAAAGCCCTCCTGTTCCAGCACGCGCGCCATAGGTTCAAAATCTTCAGCGCCGCGCCCCAGCGAGGGCAGCAGAACCATGGTCGGGCCTTTTCCCTGTGCAAGCACCTCCAGGCGCAGCTCGCCATGATTGACTATTTTTTTTTCTATCATGCCACCCATTCTTCCAGCCTTTATTGAATGTCGTTTGTCGGAAAAATTATTTGGTCACGACCGCACAAGCGCCAGCAAAGTGCCCGCATACTCGGATTGCTGCGTGGCGGACATGTCCTGGGCTGTCTGCATGAACTTCTTGATCGTTTCCAGATTGAGGCGCGAGCGCGAAGCCAGCTCCTTTAGGAAAACGTCAGTCTCGGCTGCGAAAGTCGCCTGCGTGAATGTCTTGCTGACAAGGCCAATGGCGATGCCGTCTTTGGCTGATACGTCAGCGCCCGAATAGATCAGCCACGCAAGCGCCTTTTGCGGAACCTTTTTCATAATCGCCGCCATTGCGAGCGTCGGCGGGATGCCGTGCTTGATCTCGCTGAATGCGAATGTTGTATCCTGTGCGGCCAAAGTGATGTCACAACCTGCGGCCAGTGCTGCGCCAAAGCCGATCGCTGGCGCATGGACCAATGAGACGACGGGAATCGGGCTCGCATTGATCGCAGCATAGACGCCAAGAACGGCGCCCATCATTTGCTCTCGCACCTGATGCGGCGCCAGCCCCGCTGTGGATTCGCCGCGCCCGTCGCGCCCGCGACAGAAATGGGGGCCGCGCCCCTCGATGACGATGACGCGCGCGTCAGGATCAATTGCGCAGCTGCGTATCTTCTCGGCCAGATCGCGCATCATGGCGCGGGTCAGGGTGTTGCCTTCCTCCGGTCGCCCGAGATCTATCCGCACGATTCCGTCTTTACGGATTTCAGGAAAATCGAAATCAGCCACGCTGTCCTCCCGCTTCAATTCACACTTGTTCATTCGAAGACCAGCTTCGAAGCCACGCTCTGACGGCGACGGCCCCGGAGCTTTTCAGTTCATGTTCGGCAACAGTTTTTTGACCGATTCGATCAATTCCGGAGGCGTGCGGTAGAGCGATGCTGTGATCGCCTCCAGATCTTCAGGCGACCGGAAGGACATGTCGACCTGCGCCTTTAGCGCTTCGGCCATCAGATCGGGATCTTTCAACGCGTCGGCGAATGCCTTGCGCAGCGTGCGCACACGCTCTGCTGGAACGCCGGGCGGAAGCACGTATGGACGGCCATATTCCGTGCTGGAGAAAACAAAACGCATGAATTGCTTTTGCTCTTCAGTTTTTGCGAAATCATAGATCGACGGCGCGTTCGGAATTTCAGGCATAACGACCTCTTCAGCACGGAAGAGAATGCGAAGTTTGCCGTCCTCAAACGACTTTGCGTAAGTTCTGAACTGGCCGTAGGACGCGCAGACGCCCTGCACCTCGCCGCGCTCAATCGCCAGAACGATGTCCGCTGTTCCGCGATAGCCTTCGATAAGTTTGAATTTGGCGTCCAGCAGATGATTGAAAACGGTTGGTAGAATGTTCGTCGAATTACCGGCGCCGTTGCTGCCAACGATCAATTCCTTCGTGAAGACATCCGCAGCGTTCTGCGTCGGCGCGTCCTTGCCGGCGACGCAGACGCGGCCCGGAAAGGATGTCCCGCCGAGCCAGATCAGCTTCCTTGGATCGGCGACAAGATTGGGATGGCCGAGGAGCGCCTGATTGACGAGGTTGCGCGTGAGCGCGCCAATCATGGTGCCGTCGGTTGGGGCCTGGGTGGACATATAATTGGCCGCCACGATGCTCGCAGCCTGCGGCATGTTCTGGACAATAATATTTGGATTACCTGGAATTTGCCGCGCCCAATGACGCGCAAGAAGACGGGCCCCGACGTCGTATTCGTTACCCGCCGCAAATCCCACGATCATGCGGATCTGCTTGTTTTGGAAGAAATCCTGCTCGGATTGCGCATGGGCGGGCGGAGCTGCAAGCAATAGTGGAACAATGATCGACGCCAAATAACCGCTGAAACGAAACGAGCCCATCATTTTTCCTCCCTGTTTTTTACATTACGAACCGGCGCAAGCCGACCAGTTTGGCTATTGCGTTTGCCGCAGGCGGCAAGGCAGCGTATCAGGTTCCATCGATCAGCCGCTGCGCAATTTGTCTGGCCTCATCGTCATAGGCTTTTTCACGCGCCAATTGCTCATCCAGTCGAACGACTTTGTAATACTCGTCCAATGGAAGCAGTCGATCCTGGACATAGGCCATCGACCGTGTGCGTTTGAGATCGCTCAGCGCCTCGCGCACGGCTCTGGCTGCTGCAAACAAAGGCAACGACGGTAGCGTTGCGGCGCTGGCTCCCAGCGTTTCAAGCTCATCAGGGCTTAGATGCCCGGCCCCCGCAGCCTGCGACAATGTCGCGATGAAGGGACCTTGAACCTCGCGCAGCACGCGCATGACGCCGTCCGCCGTATCGATACCCTGCGGTTTGGCCATGTCTGCCCCAGCCTCGATGAAGGCCTGACAACGGTGGATCGCCTCCTCTTCGCCCTCCAGCGCAAAGACGTCTGTGCGCGCGCAGATCATCATCGCTTCGTCGGAGCGCGCATCGAGCGCGGCTTTCACTTTGGCGAGCATCTGCTCAAGGCCGATCACCTGTTTGCCCGGAAGATAGCCGCAGCGACTGGGAAAAACCTGGTCAGTAAAGAACAATGCGGCGACGCCGGCTTTTTCAAAAGCCTTCACCATCTGGCGGACATTGTTGGCGGAGCCAAAGCCGGTGTCGCCATCTGCGTAGACGGGAATTTCCACGGCCCCGCAGATGCGCGCATAATGATCGGCGAAATCGCGCATGTTGGACTGCCCGGTGTCGGGCTGGCCGAGCATGCTGCCAGCCGCCGCATAGCCGCCGGCCACAATGGCCTCGAAGCCTTGCTCCTCGATGATGCGCGCCGACAGTCCGTCATAAGCTCCGGGCATGAGCGACAGCCCGGGCGCGCCTAGAATTGCGCGGAACCTTTGACGCACGCTCATGTGCCGGATTCCTCATCGGAGACCCGGACAGCTTTTTGCATCCAGGGAGAGTTCGCACGCGTGCGCGCCTCCCAGTCCGCTATGGCTTGCTCATCCCTGAGGCTCATGCCGATGTCATCGAGCCCTTCCAGAAGGCGGGTGCGATCAGCTTCCGATATGTCGAAATGGATATCGGAACCGCCCGGGCCGGAGATCGTTTGCGCGCGCAGGTCAACGGTGAACGCAGCATTCCCGTCGGCAGCCAGAACCCGCCTTTGGAAATCATCCATCGCGTTCTCGGCCAGCTCGATC
>CANJPM010000276.1 GCA_947476075.1 Beijerinckiaceae bacterium | reverse complement strand
GACGCCATCAATAGACAGAACCTGGTAGCCCTCACGAAACTGCGCCTGCTCGGCAACGGACGCGTCATCGAGAAACTGGACCCACATCACACTGGGATCAAAGCCTGTAATCGTCGAGCGTCCGATCACCATTCCAGACACATGAACGCCAAGGCGCTTCACCTGGTCTTTGGCCTTGGGCGCCGCGATCTCGACGGTTTGCGTTTCCTTGCCGCGCCGGATCAAAACCTTCACAGGGTCCCCACCCCGCAGATAGCTGACAAAACGGGTCGAGAAGCGCGCTGTCTCATCCCCATTGACTGCCAGGATGCGATCGCCGGGCTTGAGCACGCCAGACCACTCGCCATCCGATTGCGCCACAACGAGTTCACGCTCTCGAGCTGTGGTCGCAAAGGTAATCGGAATAATCGGCGGCGCCGGGTCCTTGCCCTGGCTCAATAGATCGAGGATCAAACACACCTGCTTAGACGGCACCGCAAAGTTCAGGCCCTCGGCGATCGATCTGGCGTAACCGGAAGAATTCACGCCAACGACGATTCCAGATTGCGCGTCGATCAGCGCTCCCCCCGAATTGCCCGGATTGAGCGCAGCATCGGTCTGCAATTTTTCCTCGCCCTCCAAGGATTTTGTGCCGCTGATGATCCCGCGCGTTGCGGTGTAATCAAGGCCCCACGGATGCCCGAAGGCAATGACCGGAAGGCCAGCGGCTGGCTCTCCTTCACACTTCAGCGGGGCCACGAGCGCCTCGCCGGGGATGTTTGACGGGTCGACCTTCAGAATCGCCAGATCAAGCTGATTATCGACATAGACCTTCTCGGTCTTTGAATATGGGCGGTCCTTGAAGCTCACGCGGACCGTAGAGGGCGATTTGCCGACCACATGGGCGTTGGTTACAATCCAGCCCCTCTCCCGGTCCACGAGGAAGCCGGAACCGCGCGACGTGCCCTTCCTCTCATTGCCGAAGGAGAAGTCGACCGCAGTGGTTATTTTCACCGTATAGCGACCGGCGTCAGCGATGACGTCATTAGCGTGGGCGATGCCGCAGGACAATATAATCACGCTCAAGCACGTCGCATGTCCTAAACGCCGAATCATGGCTCAACCCCCAACCCCAACTCCCATGACCTTACGTACAACCTGAGCAATTGGCATGGCAAAAACCGCGCCGCCGATGCTCAACGCCTGAAACTATGATTGTGGAGCGGGAATGAGCGCCGAGCAAAATCCCCAACCTATGAAACAAGCCCTTGCAAGACGAGCCTTCAAGACAGGGCGCTTTTGCGCGAGACAAAGCATATGGCCCGCACGGATTCGGCGACTCAAGTATCGTGTGACTATTGAAAAGACCTTCTTCAGCCACTCGCTCGCTTCGGGCTGCCGTGCTGACGGGAAGCTCACAAATAAGAGAAAATTAAATATAGTAACTATAAAAGCTACTTAGGTAATCGTATTGGTTACTTATAATTTACTCTATAAATAAATAATTAACTCTTATTTTTAAACGGGCTTCAAGAATTCCAAATTAAACCAAGAGCATGCAGTTCAGTCATGTTGATATAGTCGCGCCCAGGAGCTCCGTAATGGCAAACCACGCCAATCCAGCAGGCTCCGATCAGCAATCCGCTTTGCTTGCGGAAATGAACAAACTAGCCCTACCAGAAGCGCAACTCAGCCCAATTGCGCATGAAACGCCGAACGCGACGCAGGCAGATGTTCGACCTGATGCGGCCGCACGTCCCCGACGCTGGCTTGCGACGCTTTTAATCGGGAGTTGCGCCGCAGCGGGGGTCGCGTTCCATTTTTTGCCGCTCTTCGCAGACGAAATAGAACGCACCTACGGCGCCCAGCCATGGCTTGGCAAACTTGAATCCGTCTTTATCAGTCGTCAATTGCGCGATTCCGTAAAGCCGGAAGATCTTGATCGATGGACATCGTCGCTTCAATCCTTCGCGTCGCTGTCGGAGGACGAGCGTAGCGCATTGGTATCGACAATACTCCTTTCAAACGAGAAGCTGGAACAGCGCATATCGCGAAACGCCACACAGCTTTCGCAATTGTCCCAAAGCGTCAACCGCGTGAGCGCTCGGGTGGGAGAAGGGGAGAAAACCATCAATGACGTCTTCCATGAAAGCGCCCGCACAAACCGGCGCGTGGACGAGCTTCGCGGGACGTTTGAGATCGAACTCACCAAACACGTGAATGCAACCGAAGCCCGTACCAGCGCACTCGAAACGGACCTAGCGGCAATCGGTAATATGACCGCTGAGAAAATTGGCGCGCTCGTCGCCAGCGTCAATGCACTTGAAGCACGCATGGCGGCGACAACAGAAGGCGACAAGCAGTTCAAGGAAGCGCTGCTTACGCTCGCTGCCGACATTGTTGATCGGCAGAAGATAAATGAAAGCGAAATTACCACACTGAAGACTCGCAATCATGACGAGCAATCTGTAATTGCGGCGTTTGACGACCGTCTTGTAGAGACGAACTCGAGACTTGCATCCAAGTCAGCGTCGATGCTGGTCATGCTGCGTCTTCTGAACAGCATGTCGACCGGTGCACTGAACATCAGCGAAATAGACCAGTTAGCAGATCTTGCAGCAGGCGATGCATCAGCCGTCCAACGCATATCCGAGCTAAAAGCCCTTAACGGCGCAAAGGCTCCGCCGCTTTACGTGCTACGTGACAGGCTCCGAGCGATGCAGCCCCGCGTTGTAGCTGTCGCCCGATTCGAAGATCTCTCATGGATCAGACAAACAATCACGTCGACGCAAGAGACACTTTCCACCATCGGAATGGCAAGCCCGCTTGAGCCGACAATCAGCGAAGTGGCGATCGAGAAAGCAATGCTAAGTATGGATAGCGGCGATCTTGCGACCGCCCTGTTCGAGCTAGAAGCGCTTGGACCCAAAAGCGCAAGATTGCTTTCTGTCTGGATCAACGAAGCAAAGCTGCGCCTCGCATTGAATGAAGCTGTTGAGCAATTGATCAACCGCATGATCGCTCAGGTCAAGAAAACCTGACTCCAAAAGGTATCCGCAAATGACATCAACTCGAGCTAGATCATACTCACGAAGCGCGATGGTCTATTCCGCGCCTTTCGTTAGCGCTCTCTTACTCGCCTTCGTGACTCCGGCGGCAACATGGGCGCAAGATGGAGGTAAGACGAAAAAACCTCCGTTTACGATTATTTCCGGACCAAACTCAGCCATCTTCGCCGGCTCAATCTCCAAGGCTTACTCAGCCACGGGAAACACTGTTCCCGAGCTCAAAACCATGTCGACCAGCGAAGGCATCTCAACTTTCTGCGAGAGTAGCTCCTCGCAATCAGCAAGCATACTCCTGACTGTACGCCAGTTCTCAGACCGAGAACTGGAACGCTGCGGACAAGCCGGCGTAGGCTCCATACTGGAAGGGCAAATTGGAATTTATGCTTTGACGCTCGTACAGCGGGCTTCAGATCCAGAGCTTAATCTTCAAACGAGGGACTTATATCTCGCCGCGGCGAAAAATATTCCTACCGAATATGAATTCAAGGAAAATACAACGAAACTATGGAGCGATCTAAATCCTTCATACCCTAAAATTGATATAAAAATTGTTCTTCCATCTCAATCGCAAGGTAGTCGCACTATCTTCGATAGTCGGGCGATGGTTGACGGATGCCGTGAATTTCGAACGGTAAAACTGATATTCAGCGCTGAGGCTCGCACGACCAGGTGTACGCTTGTTCGCTCTGATGTCCTCGTTGAGGAAGAAGATACAGATAAGCGTGTCGCAGCCCTGCGTTCGGGACCAAGAGGAACGGTTGCGCTTGTTACATACGACGTGTTTATTAGAAATAAATCTTGGATGCGCGTGATCCCGATAAATGGATCGACTCCAAATCCATCAACAATTTATGCAGAAGACTATACTCTTACAACATCACTTTATGTCTTCGCAAAACAAGATCAGCTCACGAATAAAGCAAACCGTGATAAAGCGGACCACATCCGAAACTGGCTTCTCGAAGCATTGAGTGAGAGCGCAATCGGCCCAAACGGCCATCTTGAACAACAAGGCCTCATCGCCCTGCCAAGCGCTCGCCGCAACGCTCAGCGTAAAAGCATCCCAAGCGCGCCTTGATCAGGAAAGATACGAACATGAACACAACATCGGTCAAGTACGCAGGCGCAGCCATGTTGGCGGCCCTCGTATACGCAGGCTCTGCACAGGCACAAAATCTTGGCTCCGGGGGACAATCCTGGATCAACACCATTGCCGAGAGCCTGGAGAATGCGTGGTCCAAAATGGTGGATTACACAACGCCCAGTTCCAACAATTTGGTCACCAAATCACTGATCCATGAAGGAAATTCTGGAACGTCGGATTTCAAAGAAATCATGGACGGAGCTGGATACAAGGTGAAAGAGGTAATGACAGGTATCGGCCTTGTACCCTATTTTTCTCTTACTTTCGCACAGGCGAGGCAACTCAGCGAGGCGGACGTAGAATATGTGAGACGCCTCCTGCGCAAACATGAGCGCATGTACTCAAGTCCCTTCGCCATCGCAGAACGCACGATCGTGCGTGCAGTGCTTGATGTCCAGGAATTGCGTGGCTACAAGCTTGAAAAGGTGAATGTGGACATGCTGCCTTTGCCTTCAGTCAAGTTCTACGGAACACCTGTCGATTCGCCAGTGAGCG
>CANJPM010000275.1 GCA_947476075.1 Beijerinckiaceae bacterium | reverse complement strand
CGGCGGACCGGTCGGCATCGAGACCATCGCCGCCGCGCTCTCGGAGCCGCGCGACGCGATTGAGGACATTATCGAGCCCTACCTTCTGCAACAGGGCTTTCTTCAGCGCACCCCGCGCGGGCGCGTGCTCACCGCCAACGCCTTCCGCCATATGGGGCTGGCCGAGCCAAAGCGAGAGGGGCCGCAAGCGGGGCTGTTTGCGGATGGGGAGGAATGAGAATCCCCTCCCCCCATGCCCTCCCCATTCGCGTCTATTACGAAGACACCGATTTTTCCGGCGTGGTCTATCACGCCTCC
This sequence comes from Beijerinckiaceae bacterium, assembly GCA_947476075.1. Taxonomy (GTDB): domain Bacteria; phylum Pseudomonadota; class Alphaproteobacteria; order Rhizobiales; family Beijerinckiaceae; genus Terripilifer. The sequence continues at coordinate 4,392 of CANJPM010000275.1, read as the reverse complement.
TATCTGCGGTTCATGGAGCGCGGGCGCACGGAATTGTTGCGCGATCTGGGCATTGACCAGCAAACCGCATTCAGCGGCGAGGCTGGCGCGGCCTTTGGGTTCGCGGTGCGCAGCATGGCGATCGACTTTTTGCGGCCCGCCCGCATGGACGATTTGCTGACCATCGAGACCACGCCGGCCATGCTCAAAGGCGCGTCGCTGGATTTGACGCAGCGGGTGTTGCGCGGCCACGAGGTTCTGGTCGAGGCGCGGGTGCGCGTGGCCTGCGTCAGCCAGGGCCGGGCCGCCCGGCTGCCAGATTGGGTGCGGAAAAAGCTCTCGACGGCCTGAAACGCTCCAATCCGTAACGCTTCATTAACCACGACCGGGTCTTAACTCAGGTCGTAGAGTTCGCGCGCGCACATGGCCTTCCGGGGCCCAAGTTTCGGCGGATTCTGCGCCCAGAAGCGTGTGTTGACCGCAACCCGCACAATCTGCGAATCGCGCCCCACGGACGAGGACCAAGGTTATGAATCCTGCCGACGCCATAGCCGCCGGAGCGCCCATGGAAATGTCCTTCTGGGGCATGTTCTGGGGCGCCCATTTTGTCGTCAAGGCCGTCATGCTTGGCTTGCTGGCCGCCTCGCTGTGGTCATGGGCGATCATCATCAACAAATTCATGCTCATCGGCAGCGTCGAGCGCTCGATGGACCGGTTCGAGGATTCGTTCTGGTCGGGCAATTCGCTCGAAGAGCTTTACGACGCATTGTCGCCGCGCTCCACCACCGGCATGGCGAGCCTGTTTGTCGCCGCCATGCGCGAGTGGAAGCGCTCCTTCACCGATGCGGCGTCCGCCTTCATGGGCTTGCAGGCGCGCATCGAGAAAGTGCTCGATGTCTCCATCTCGCGCGAAGTGGAGCGGCTGGAATCGCAACTTCTGGTGCTGGCCTCGGTCGCCTCCGCCGGCCCGTTCGTGGGCCTGTTTGGAACCGTATGGGGCATCATGTCGTCGTTCCGCTCCATCGCCATGTCGAAGAACACATCGCTGGCCGTTGTGGCGCCGGGCATTGCGGAGGCTCTGTTCGCCACCGCGATCGGCCTGTTCGCAGCTATTCCGGCGCTGATCTTCTACAATATCCTGTCGGGACGGGTCGCGCGCACGCAGGCGCGCATGGAATCCTTCGCCGACGAATTCTCCTCCATTCTCTCACGCCAGATCGATCAGCACGTCGCCGCTGAACGCGACCGCGCGGCTTAAAGGTTCAGCATGGGCGCTTCGCTGGGAGCATCAGGCGGCGGCGGACGGCGCAAGCGCGGCGTGCCGCGCTATCGCGCTATGGCCGAAATCAACATGACGCCGTTCATCGACGTCATGCTCGTTCTGCTCATCATTTTCATGGTCGCGGCGCCCCTGCTCGCCACCGGCGTGGCCATCGACCTGCCCGAGACGAAGGCAGCCGCGCTCAACATCGACCAGAAGCCGGTTTCCGTGGCCATCGACGAGAAGGGCGACATCTATCTCATGGACCAGCCGGTGCGCGCCGAGGATCTGGTGAGCCGCTTGCAGGCCGCCGCCAAAGCCGGTTTCGACGAGCGCATCTATGTGCGCGGCGCCCGTGACGTGAACTATGGGCGCGTCGCGCAAGTGATGGCGATCATCACCACGGCCGGCTTCAAGAAGGTGGCGCTCGTCACCGAGCAGGAAAAGAAATGAGCGGAAAAGTGAGACTTTAAGTGAAGTTGAAAGGAACCGAACCGGGACTTGCGCTTTCAGCGGTTGCGCACGCAGCCATGCTGGCGGCTGCGCTCGTCTCGTTTTCGGACACCCGTAAACTCACCGACGCCACCGAAACCATTCCCGTCGAGATGATCACCGATTCCGCTCTCAACGAGATCATGCAGGGCGCCAAGAGCGCGCAGGAAAAGACGCCGCAGCCGCCGATCGCCGACAAAGTCGCCGAGATCATCGAGACGAGGCCCAAGCCCGTCGTCAACGAGGCGAAGGCGGACGTGCCAACGCCCCCGCCCCCGGCTCCGCCAAGGCCCGAGCCCGGACGGGACGATGCGCCGGCGCCCGTTCCCCCGCAGCAGGTCGCAGCGCTGCCGCCAAAGCCAGAGCCTCCAAAGCCCCCCGTGCGGCCGGAGCCGCCCAAACCTGAGCCTGTGAAAGCAGAGCCCCCGAAAGCGAACGCCGAGCCCATCAACAAACCCGAGCCGCCCAAACCGCCAGAGCCGCCCAGGCCTCCGGTCCGGCCAAAGCCGGAGCCGGTGAAGCCGGCTGAGAAAAAGCCCGATCCCAAGCCGCTGAAGCCGGACCAGATCGCTTCGCTGCTGGCGGAGAAAAAACAGGACGAGCCGCCCAAGCCCGCCGCCCGCCCCAAATCCGGGCAGGAGACGAGCGAGCCGACGCGCGCTTTCAACCCCAACGATATTTCTCGCCTGCTCTCGAAAGAAGATCCCGGCCAACGCGCCTCCACGGGCCGCGCCGTCAACCAGACCGCCTCGCTTGGCGCGCCCAACGCAAACGCCTCTCGCATGTCGCCCTCGCTCTGGGGCGCGCTCGACGGGTTCCTGCAGGAGCAATACAAGCGCTGCTGGAGCTTCCTGCCGACGCCGGGTCTGGCGACGCGTTACGTGCCGCAGCTCGAAGTCAATTATCTGGCGAACGGAGCCCTGGCGCGCGAGCCCAGATTGCGCAATCCGCCTTCCGATCCAAGCCTGATGCCGCTGGCCGAAAGCGCGTTGCGTGCGGTCAAGACATGCAATCCCTTGCGCGTACCCGCGCAATTCCAGCCCTATTACAACGAGTGGAAAGATCGCATCCTCAGGTTCGATCCCGAGGAGATGATGGGATGAGACGCAGCGTTTCCAACCGCGCCGCGTCTTGTCCTGCGCGATCCGCTCACAGCACGAACGAGGCCAGATGACTACTCTGTTCACACGACGCGCTTTTGGTTTGTCGGCAGCCTCTGCGGCCGCGATTCCCCTTCTTGGTCGCAGCGCCCTTGGCCAGCCGCGTGAGCTGGAGATTCGCGGCGGCCAGTTCCGCCCGGTCAACATTGCGGTGACGAATTTCAGCGGCGACAGCCAGCAGGGCGCCGCGTTGACCGAGGTCATCGTCAATAACTTCAAACGCTCAGTTTATCTCTCCCCGCTCGATCCCAAAACGTTTCCCGACCGCGCTCCCAATCCTGATCAGGCGCCCAATATGGACGGCTGGCGCATGAGCAGCGCGCAATATGTGGTGACAGGCCGCACCGGCCGCAGCCCCGACGGGCGATTGCGGACAGAGTTTCGGCTGTGGGACGTGGCGACAGGCCAGCAGGCCGCCGGCCAGCAATTCATTACTGATCCCAATAATTCGCGCCGCGTCGCCCATATCGTGTCGGATGCGATCTTCTCGCGCATCACCGGCGAGAAAGGCTGTTTCGACACCCGTGTTGTCTTCATCGATGAAACGGGGCCGAAGGAAAGCCGCCGCAAAAGGCTTGCGATCATGGATCAGGACGGCGCCGGCGTGCGCTATCTCACCAAGGGCGACGATCTTGTGCTGACGCCGCGTTTCTCGCCGTCCTCGCAGGACGTTACCTATATGGCGTTCGGCCAGGGCGATCCGCGCGTATTTCTGCTCAGCATTGAAACCGGCCAGCGCGAGGTCGTCGGCAATTTCCCCGGCATGACGTTCAGCCCGCGCTTTTCGCCCGACGGTCAGCGCGTCATCATGTCGTTGTCGCAGGGCGCATCCACAAATCTGTTCACGATGGATCTGCGCTCGCGCACGACCACGCGACTCACCGATACGGCGGCCATCGACACCTCGCCCTCCTATTCGCCGGACGGCTCGCAAATCGTGTTTGAAAGCGATCGCGGCGGCGGCCAGCAGATCTACGTCATGCCGGCGGGCGGCGGCGGCGCCAAGCGCATCTCGTTCGGCGCCAACGCGCGCTATTCAACGCCGGTCTGGTCGCCCAAGGGCGATTTCATCGCCTTCACCCGCCAGCGCGCCGGCGCCTTCGGCATCGGCGTCATGAAGCCCGACGGCTCGGGCGAGCGCATCATCACCGAGGGCTACCACAACGAAGGCCCGACCTGGGCGCCCAACGGCCTGTACCTGATGTTCTTCAGAGAACCAGGCGGACAGGGCGGCCCCAAGATCTACATGACTGACGTGTCAGGCAGGGGAGAATTCTCTGTGCCCACGGCCTCGTTTGGATCAGACCCTAGCTGGGGCCCGTTGCTGAGTTAACGCCTCGCACCCTTCCCTTCTCCCGCGCGCGGGAGAAGGAAGAGCGCCGGGCCTTCGTACTGCCTACTCCCTATCTCTCCGTCAACTTCAGCTCAATCCGCCGGTTCCGGCGCAAAGCCTCTTCGCTGTCGCCGGCGTCGATCGGCTGGAATTCGCCAAAGCCGGCG
>CANJPM010000274.1 GCA_947476075.1 Beijerinckiaceae bacterium | reverse complement strand
TTCTTGCTGGTCGCGAGCCGGAAGCTTTCGCCGTTCATCTCCAGGATATGAACGTGATGGGTGAGGCGGTCGAGGAGCGCGCCGGTGAGCCGTTCCGATCCGAACACGCTCGTCCATTCATCGAACGGCAGATTGCTGGTCACCAGCGTCGAGCCACGTTCATAGCGCTGGCTGAAGACATCGAAGAGAAGCTCTGAGCCCACCGCTGTGAACGGCACGTAGCCGAGTTCGTCGACGATCAACAGCTTGACATTGTTGAGGCGCTTTTGCAGAGCGCGAAGGCGGTGCTTATCTCGCGCTTCCATGAGTTCGTGGACAAGAGCCGCCGCCGTCGTGAAGGCAACGCTGTACCCCTTCTGGCAAGCCGCCAGCCCCAGTGCGAGCGCAACGTGAGTCTTGCCTGTGCCCGATGGTCCGAGCGCGATGTAGTTTTGACGCTTCGCGATCCATTCGCAGCGCGCCAGTTCGAGAACCAATGGTTTGTTGATCGAGGGCTGCGCCGCGAAGTCGAAGGTGTCAGAGGAGGCCGGCGGTTCCACCGCCGGCCTCCAACCGAGTTCTTATTTTTCTGGCAGTAGCGCCGGTAAACGCGTCTTCCCCGGCAGCATCTGAAGACGATCCATAAGGTCTGCAATCGACTTCAAGAACGAAAAATCGCTTTTTGGCGGATTGAAAGAAAGCGTGATTTTACCGGCCAGATCGGGCGAAAGGCTCGTATAAGTTGGGAAGATCGCCCGAAGTTCCTGGGGATTGTTGTTCGCATACGCCAATCCCTTTGCTAATGCTCTCTGGAGGGCGGCGACCGTGTTGGGATTGTTCTTGGCGAATTGCTCGGTAACCGGAAATCCAATCAAGGGGAATTTGTCGTACTCGTCCGAGAAGAGGTCGTAGATCGAGCGCAAGCCGCCCTGTGCCGCAACCGGTGTGTAGGCAGGCTCCGGGATGCATGCAGCATCGACGCCTCCTCGTAGCAATGTGGGCGCCATTTCCGGTACGCCCATGACCGTGTATCCAATCTTTTTGTAGTCGACCTTACGCTCCCGTAGCTTGTCATTGATGATCATGTCGCAAGCGCCGCCGAGCGTAACGACCGCGACCTTTTTGCCGACGAGATCATCTAGGGACTTAATGGAAGAATCCTCTTTCACCATGATGTGAGTCTGCCCCTTGGCGCCTCGGTCGGCTTCGCTCAGGGGAAGGAGCGGTATGCCCCGGTTTGTGGCAAGTAAGAACGCGGTCCAGGTGACGCCCCCGGTATCGAAGTCACCTCCTACGATGCCGGCAATCGGGTTGGCTCCCATCACGCGCGGGGTGACGTTCAGGCCCTCGTCCCGGAAGAATCCTTGCTTCAAGGATATATAGACTACTCCGTAATTCGTCGTGGGAAACACGCCGATGGTGATATTTGGCTTCTCGGGCGTAGCCTGTTGCGCCGCCGCGGACATGGCGGAAAGACAAAAGGTCGACGTGGCTACAGCGAGCGCCACTCTCAGCATTGCAGGCATCATGTTGGTTACCTCTAGTTAATCGGCACTTGCCGGCTCAGAACAGACTTATTTGGATAGTTGGTACGTACATTAACTCAAGCACAACTAATGCCAGTCCCTCTCCGGTGAGTCTGGAGCGACAACCAGACTTTATTTGGCGTCAGCGGCATATCCGGAACGTGCGCGCCAACGCTGGTCAGTGCGTGCGCGACAGCATTGGTGATAGCTGCCGGAGCAGCAACGGTGCCTCCCTCACCTGCGCCCTTAACCCCTAAGGGATTGGTCCGACACGGCTCCTGTCGGAAGGTCAGCCTCGCGCTCGGTGTCGTGCTTGCACGCGGCATTGTGTAGTCCATGAAGCTGGCGGTCACGAGCTGGCCTGCCGTGTCGTAAGAAACTTCCTCGCCCAGCGCTTGCCCAATGCCTTGGGCCAAGGCACCTTGAACCTGCCCCCGGACAATCATCGGATTAATCAGAATGCCAAAGTCATCCACTGCGGTGTACCTGTCGACATGGATCTCACCGGTCTCCGCGTCAATCTCCACTTCGCAAATATGGCAGCCGTTTGGAAAGCTAGGCGGTTGAGCTCCGTAGTACGCGACCCCTTCTAAACCTGTACGAAGCGAGGGAGGCAGCTTAGTAGGATGATAGCTAACCTTGGCTACATCGCTTAGCGTTATTAGTCTGTTCGTTCCGCGTGCATGAAAAGCACCATCTCGGAAGTCCAATGCGCCCACATCCGCCTGCAGCAAAAATGAAGCAATTACGTGTGCTCTGGAGAGGATGGTATCAGTCGCCGCCTTTAGCGCGTTCCCCCCGATGTGCGCGCTTCCGGAAGCGTATGTGCCGCGGCCGAATGCTACAGCGTTGGTGTCTCCTTGAACAACGCGAATTCTGCCCATCGGTATTGAGAGCCAAGCCGAAAGCATCTGCTTGTAAGTCGTTTCGTGAGCCTGACCGTGCGAAAATGTCCCCGCCCGGATTGTCACGCCGCCCGAAGGATCAAAATGCACCTCCATCCGATCATTGAATGCGGCTGTATCCTGTATGTAAGAGGTAATTGATCTACCTCGAAGGCGGCCGGCGGAAAGGGATAGAGATCTGCGAGCCTCAAAGCCATCCCAGTCAGCCAGCTCACGGCAGTCTTCAGCCGCTTTCGGAAAATCGCCGCTGTCGTAAGTGAGCCCGGTCGCGGTGGTGTGCGGGAGGTCTGATGCCCGCAGATAATTGCGTCGGCGAATTTCTATGGGGCATAGACCCAGTTGTTTGGCAGCCAGATCAATCAGCCGTTCAGTGACGTAGACCGCTTCCGGTCTCCCCGCGCCACGATAGGGATTGGTTGGTGCAGTGTGTGTGAAGACGGCTCGGGTTGTTAGATCAACCGTCGGAACATGATAGACGTTGGGTATCAACTTGAGCGAGTATGTAAGTGGAACGAGAGCTGCACCGACCATGTACGCACCCAGATTCTGAAGTGCATCCATTCGTATGGCGAGGATCAGGCCTTCTGAGCTGAGCGCCATTTCGGCCGTGAACACTTGGTCCCGGCCCGCGTTATCTGAAAGGAAGGAGTCACTGCGTGTTGCAATCCAACGGACCGGGCGACCAATGACGCGGGATGCAAGCAAGACAAGAGCCTCTTCAGGATAGCAATCTCCTTTCATCCCAAAGCCGCCGCCGACATCTGGCCCTACGACACGCAGTGCAGATTCCGGAATGTGAAGCACTTGTTGAGCCAGGACCTCCCGGACGCGATGTGGGTTTTGCGTGCTGGTATAAAGCGTGTAGGAGTTCGAGAACTTGTTGAAAGATCCCAGAGCCCCTCTTGTCTCCATCGGATTGGCTAAGACACGGGGATGTGTTGCCGTTAAGCAAACGCAGTGCTCTGCATTCTTAAAGGCTGCCGCGGTTGCTGCTCGATCGCCTAGATGCAGCTCGAAGCAGATGTTGTCTGGTGCCTCATTCCAGACCACCGGCGCGCCCGATTTGACTGCGTCTCGAAGCTGAGTAGCTGGTTCCCGTTCCGAATACTGCACTTTGATCAGCTCAGCAGCGTGCGCTGCCGCTAAGGCCGTTTCTGCTACACAGACCGCTACACGATCCCCCACGTGGCGGACTTGATCCTTTGCAAGAACTGGACGCATAGCTTCGAATGCGTCTGGCCCTCCAAAATGCTTCGGCATGAAGAGCGGCGGCAGACGGTTCGAGCAGATCTTCTCGATGTCGGAAGCAGTGAGGATCGCTAAAACATGCGGTTGCGATGAGGCCTCGGAGACGTCAATGTTGATTATCTCGGCATTCGCATGGGGAGAGTATAAAATGGCGGCATGGGCTAGCCCCGGCAACGTCAAGTCTGATGTATACAATCCCTGGCCGGTTAGAAATTTTGCATCTTCCACACGAAGCACTGACTGGCCGATAGATCCAAGGCCCTCGTCCATTGCATACCTACTTTCGAAGCACCTGAATCTCTCCGCCGACGACGCGCGTAGCGAAAGTTTGCAGGTCGCAGATGATCGGAGCCCCGAGGCCCCTTCCGGTCTTCACTTCAAACTGCCCCCCATGCAATGGGCATTCGATGACGTCGCCCTCGAGCCAGCCGTTGCTGAGGAGAACATAAGCGTGGGTGCAAACGTTATGTGTCGAAAAGAACTCCCCATCGATATTGTAGATTGCGACGTCAATTTCGCCAAGTTTGGCTCCAAGTACGCTCCCGGGCGGGATGTCATCGGTCTTTGCAACTGAGATCCATTCTTCGTCAGTGTATGTCATGGTTGCGGGCCTTTAAAGCAGGGTTGCCACTGTCCGTCGTCAGAACATTTGGCTCAGATTGCGGCTCAGATTAAAGGAGTTTCGGCCTCATCTTGGGGTGGATATTAAGCGGCGATCTTGCGTGATCGGCCCCCATCGACTGATCCACTTTGAATGTTAGTTCAAGGCCGGCCTTAACGCTAGCGCGGTCGGCGTAGCTGGTCCGGGTTGCGGTGCCTACCGCGCGGCCAAGGCTGGCACAAAGACCTCTGGAGCCGGGGGCTTGTAGCCTAGGGATCCGTGAGGTCGCACGGTGTTGTAATGTCGTCGCCAGCCTTCGATGATGATCTTTGCCTCGTTCAGCGTGTAGAAGATCTCGCCATTTAGAAGTTCATCCCGCAGCTTCGAGTTGAAGCTCTCGCAATAGCCATTCTCCCAAGGGCTGCCGGGCATGATGTAGGCGGTCTTGGCGCC
>CANJPM010000273.1 GCA_947476075.1 Beijerinckiaceae bacterium | reverse complement strand
CCAGACAGAGCGCGTGTGAGATCTGACACGCGAACGGCATTGAGCGCGAGATCGGATTCGCGCTGCACGCGAGCGCCCGGCGGAATGAAATAATTCTCGCCTTCCGATTGCACGCCATAGCCCGACACGAACACGGCGGCGACCGATTCAGGACCGGCGGCAGCCACTTTTTCGAGGAATTCGCGATAGGCGGCGCGCAACGTCTCCTGGTCGAGATTGCGCGCCCCGGTCACTTCAAAGCCGGCGACCTTGTAGGCCTCCGCCACCAGCGCGGCGTCGTTGGCGGCTGTTGGAAGCTCCGCGCCCTCGTATCCGTCATTGCCGATCACGAACGCGAAACGCGCCTGCGTCGTTGGCGCTTGCCCCTGTTGCGCGTGGCCAGGCTGAAAGCCGGCGGCGACGGCCGCAAGGAGCGCAAGCGCGCGCCAAAGTTTGTTCATGTCCGACTCCGTACTAAGCGTCCAACCGTCGCCTGGCGAAATGTTAACCAATAATACCATGAACCGCGGCTGAACAATGTCATTTCGTGAGCGGCCTCGTCAGGCGCGCCACTTCAGCCCGCAGGGCTGGTAACGCTTCAGCTTCAAACCATGGATTGCGCTTTAGCCAACCCGTATTGCGCCACGAGGGATGTGGCAATGGCATCAAAGCCGGCTTGAGACAAAACACATTCCGCCAGTCGCGCACGACGTCCGAGACTTTCGCTTTCGGATCAACCGGCGCCCCAAGCCGCGCGAAATGGTAGCGCTGCGAATACGCGCCAACCAGCAGCACGGTTTCAATCTGCGGCATCGCGGCAAACAGAGCGTCATGCCAATGGGCGCGACATTCGCGGCGCGGCGGAATGTCGCCGCCGTTGGCATCGTAGCCGGGAAAGCAAAACCCCATCGGCACGATCGCTATCTGCGCTTCATCGTAAAACGTCTCGCGGTCGACGCCCATCCATTGCCGCAGTCGGTCGCCGGAAGGATCGTCGAAGGTGACGCCTGATTTGTGCGCCCGCATACCAGGCGCCTGACTGGCGACCAGCAGACGCGCACTCGCCGAAACGCGCAGAAGCGGGCGCGGCTCATGCGGCAAAGCAACGCCATGCGGCGCCTCCACGCATAAGCGGCAGGCGCGGATTGCGTCGGCAATCTGCGAAGGCTCGTTGGACAAATCAGGCTCCAGGTTGGGCGGCAAGCATCAGGAAGATACCCTCATCCGTCGCGCTTCGCGCGCCACCTTCTCCCGCCAGTGGGAGAAGGGCCAGTGGCAGAAGGGAAGGAAGGGCGCCTCTTCTTTCCTTCTCCCGCCTGCGGGAGAAGGTGGCGTTTGCGTCAGCAAACGTCGGATGAGGGAATTCTCCCCTACTGCCTGCGCGTCCCCAAGCCCAGCTCCAGTTATCTTTAAGACTTTTAAGCCATGCTCCTCGCGCTGCGCAGAGAGTACGAGTCGACATGAGCGAAGTGACGGCGGAAATGATTGAGCGCGGTCGGGGGCCAGACCCGCGACACGCCGCACATCGTCGCCACCTGGCGGCTCAGGTGCGCTCGACGCGTGAAAAACTGGCCTCCACCGGCGCCGGCTCGCGCACGTTCGATCTCGAGCTGTTGCTGCAATTTGCTCGCGCCCGCATGTCCGCCCTGCCCTTGATGCTGGCGATGGCCGCGGGCGTCGCTCTGGTCCTCTCATTCTGGGCGTCGCATTCGGCGGCGCTGGTTTGGTGGGGCGCAGTGAGCGTCGCCATTCTGGCGATCCATCTGCTGGCCCGACGCATCCTGAAAACGCCCGAACCGAAAATCGTTCTGGCGCGGTGGCGCGCGCGCTTCATTCTGGCTGAATGTCTGCAAGGCGCGGCGTGGGCGGGACTTGTGGCGCTGGCCCTTGAAGCGGGCGAACTCAACGCCCATTCATTCCTGTTTGTCGTTTTGCTGGTGGTGGGCGCCGCCAACGCGCTGACGGCCGCCACGATTCCACCCGTCGCCTATATCGGCCTGGCTCCAATCGCGATCTCTATATTGGGCTTTATGGCGGCGGCGCCGATCCAGTCACTGCCGCTAACGCTGGCGGCTTTGGTGGCGCCGATCTATTTCGTCTACGTCACGCGCATGCTTTACGACGCGCGGCTGGCCTCGCTGCAATTGCGGCTGGAGAAAGATTCGCTCATCGGCGAACTTGAAGAGACGACCACAAACTCCGACGATGCGCGGCGTCGCGCAGAAGAAGCAAGCCTTGCGAAATCGAAGTTTCTGGCGACCATGAGCCATGAATTGCGAACGCCGCTAAACGCCATTCTCGGCTTCTCCGAGGTCATGAAGGACGAAGTTTTCGGCGGCCATATCGTGCCAGCCTACAAGGATTATTCCGCTGACATCCACAACAGCGGCCAGCATCTGCTGAACCTCATCAACGAAATCCTTGACCTCTCGCGCGTCGAAGCCGGCCGTTATGAATTGCGCGAAGACGCGATCTCATTGGCCCATGTGGTGGAGGATTGCCGACACCTCGTCAGCCTGCGCGCGGAAAAGCGCGGCATCTCCATTCGGCAAGCCATCGAGAACCAATTGCCGCGCCTGTGGGCCGACGAGCGGGCTGTGCGGCAGGTGGCGCTGAACCTGCTCACCAACGCCATCAAGTTCACGCCGCAGGGAGGCGTCATCACCATCAAGGTCGGCTGGACGGCGGCGGGCGGGCAATATCTGTCCATCCGCGACACCGGGGCCGGCATTCCCGCAGATGAAATCCCCATCGTCCTGTCGTCGTTTGGACGCGGCAGCACGGCGCTGAAAAACGCAGAAGAAGGCACGGGGCTTGGCCTGCCGATTGTGAAAGGCCTCGTCGAATTGCACGGCGGCAGTTTTACGCTGCGCAGCGAAGTGCGGGTGGGCACGGAAGTGATCGTGATCTTCCCGCCCGAACGCGTGATGGACGCTTTGCCGCAGATGGAGGGCGATCAGCGGGCGGCGTGAGGGGTTGGGGGGGAAGTATACCATTGCCAAGGAGTGAGCCCATATTACGATTTGGCACGACGCTGCCCGACCATTCTGGATGATACGGTCGGGCAGGCCGATATTTCCTCGTACTTTGTTATAAACTTTTCTTGATGAACGATGCCGTATGCGCAATCAAGCGAACATCATCAGGGACGATTACAGTTTCCCATAACACGGAATACAAACAATCCTGCAAGTTCCCGAATGAGGTTTATCACTTGACCTGGCAACTGGTATGTCTGATTCATCTCCACCAGAGCCAAGCGCTGGTTCATCTCTGCAACAATTCTCGATCTCATTGCACTCCGAAAAAGCCAACTATTCCGCTCGAACCCAGGCATTTGCAGGATCAAATTCATAAAATTGGAAACCTCTTTCTCGTTAAATTTAAATTTCTTGGCCAACGGTTCCTTTGCAGTATTCACACCTTCAAGAAATTTTTCCTCGTCTATATGCCCGTTCCTACGTTTGGCAGCATTCACAAACATCCCAGTTACTACTATATCGAGTTGCTTCAAACCTGCCACATCTAGACCATTAGGGAAAAGATGACGCTGACCAGCAAGAAAATCTGCCAGCCTGTATGCATGTTGAATGGGAAGCTCTCCGAAGGCGAGCCTGTTTACTGCCGTCGCGACCTCGTTAACATCCTCGTTTCTCAGCCGACTTTCACAAAATCTATCTCTCGCTATCTGTGCAACAAGTTCGTAAGCGGGCGTTGGAGATGCTTGGACAAGGGATGAATTATCGTGATACTGAAGGGTTGACGAGGGCGTCGATGAGCATTCACCTTGGTTACTAGACGATGAGCATTCGCCTCCTGCAAGACTGCGTCCGCGCGTCTTGTGATGAGTAACATCAAGGCCGGCATGCTCCACCATCCGATGTACGATCCATCCCGTCCATCTTCAACAGTCTGTTGATTTTATCATATGCTAGAATAGCGAGCGCGCTTTTCTTTTGAGCGATATTACGCGCCTTGATTGATCTAATTACTGCATGAAGAATGATTGTTCCATCAGTGGCTATGATATTATCCTTCTTGTCTTTTATCGCGTAGGGTAGAGAATCTAGTTTATGATTTTTTATATATGCATTTTCTTTTTTGATTTGATTTACAGCTACGACAAGAGTATTGAAATTTGCGCTAAAAAAACTATCTTTAGATTTATAATTATGCTTAATCCCGCCGGGGCTAACCACTGGGACGTGGGCGAATCCATCTTTATCCAAATAGGCTGGTCCGGTTAATTTCCAACCGGATTGCTTCTTTTCATCAAGATAAATTTCATAGGAAATAGCCTTCGAATTAGCCGGGTATGTCACGCCCTTGATAGATTTTGCTTGCTTCCACTTAATCACTAGTCGCTTCGAGACGCCGGGAACAAATTCACCCTTGGCCTGGAAGATGTCGTTGAAAATACGGTTTGCTGGGAGACTCGCGCTGGCAGTGCGCGAGAACGATGCGCCGTCGTCCGAACTTCCTTCAACCTCCTCATCGAAGTCCGTCGTCGAAGACGCAGCAGGCTTGGCTGATCGATCACTGGTTGCTGAATGAGCACTGGTTGTTGTTTGATTCGTGTCTTCTGACGCGTGAGTTTGTTTTGCAGAGGAGCCCGGCGCTGACTGCGTATCCTTTGCCGGAGCGTCGGACTTTGTGCGACGGGCGCCTTCAAGCGCGACGAGATCGACCGGTCCAAGAGCCTTGTCGCTAAAAGCGTGAACCGAAAAGTACAGTTTTCCATTTTTTAAAAT
>CANJPM010000272.1 GCA_947476075.1 Beijerinckiaceae bacterium | reverse complement strand
ATTCTACGAGCGGAGCGCCGAGGAGCTGGCGAAGGAGGGGGCTGACCTTGTGCACCTTGAAGGCACGCCGCCCTTCCTCATTCTGGGGTATCAGAAAGAGCGACAGACAATCGCCGACTGGCAGCGCCGCTTCGGCGTTCCGATGTTTACTTCCGCCATGTGTCAGGTGAATGCGCTGCGCGCGCTTGGCGCACGGCGTATCGTCGATGCGGGTTACGACCCGACAACCGGCCCCATTGCGCATCGCTATTTCCACGACGCTGGGTTTGATGTGCTGCATGTGGAGAAAGTCGACGTCGAGTGGACGGCTAAAGAAGACATCAACGACGAACAGGCGTTCGAGCTTTTGAGCGATTTGCTGAAACGCTATCCTGCGGCAGAAGGTTTGTGCCTCCAGGGCAGCGGCAAGTGGCGTCTGTCCGGTCTCATCGAGCGCCTTGAAAGCACATTTGGCGTCGTGGTCGTCCATCCCGTGGCTGCGCGGTACTGGGAATTGCTGGACCGTTTCGGCTTAAGCGGCGCACGCGATGGCCTTGGCAAGCTTCTCTCAACAATGCCGCCGATGCCTCGTTGAGGGGCGGCTATTTTTGAACCTCAATTAATCTCAGCCCTGCGGCATTGTTTCCAGCAGCATGCCGTAGCCTGATTGCGGCCTGAGCAGGCCGCAGCGGAGCTGAATTTCCCAGCATCGCGCTGTCACGGCCTGCACGACGGGAACGCCGATCTGCTTTTCAAGCCGGTCAACCACGCGCATAGATGGCCACTTGCTGCCTTGAATGTACATCGCCTCGCCTCCGGGAAACCGGCGATGGACGCTTACCAAATAATCGATCATTTCCTCATCCGTCAGCTCACCAGTTTGCTCCCATGTGAAGGGGGCTTTTTCTATTTTGATAACGTCGAAACCAGCGTCCCGAAAATAGTCTTCGACAATAGGCCCTGTGATGGAATCGTAGCCTGAGCCGACGATCCGCTTGGCGCCGACCGCACGCAGTGCGCGGATCTGGTTCATGCCGGATGTGAACACGGGGATGCCGTAGCGATCTTCCCAACCTTTCACGATGCGTTGCTCGCCGTCATAGCCATGCAGCATGAAGGGCGGCGTGCCTTCGGGATGGATCATGTCCGGCTTTTGCGCCGCCATTTCCGCGACGCCGCGCTCGTACTCCGGCATCACGGTTTCGAACTCTTCCACCGTGCCGTCCTTGATGCCGCAATAGTACGTTTCTGTGCGGATGCCCGGCGGCAGCATGTCGAGCAGGGCGTCATGGGAGCCGGAGCCATGGGTTGTGGGCTTCACCATGGCGACGAATTTTTCCGCTGCGTTAGACATTGCTGTTCCTTCCGATGGCGTAACGTCTGAGCATATTGTGCACAGGATATCGGCCATGAGCGGAAGCGCAAGAGCCGCAGGTAAGGGCGCTGTCGCGCGGGCCTTGTTGCAGCCAGCGGGAGCAAGTAGGCTCATCTCACGATTTGGTATTAACGGCGACAGGGAGACTGGCATGTTTGGGTGGCGCAAACGCATTGGCTACATTTCGCCAACAGTCATGGAAGTGCTGCCCTACGAGTTCTATCGCTTCGCGCCTGAAGGGGTCGGGCTTGTCGGCGTCACATGCATGATCGACGACTGGCGCGCGGAGGAGTTTGAAAAGGGCTTGGCGCAAGTGAAAAACGCCGCAGCCTATCTGGGCACGCGCAGCGTCGATTTCATCATTCATGGCGGTGGCCCGCTCGTGGTTGCGCGGGGCCCCGGCTACGAAGACATCATCGTCAAAGAGATTTCGACAGCGGGCGGCGTGCCTGCAACCACGGGCGTGCGCTCCGGCATGGAAGCCCTTCGCGCGGTCCGCGCGGAGCGGATTGTCATCGCGTCTCCCTATCCCCCCGCGCATGATCTGGCGTTGGCGGGCTATCTGAAGACCTTCGGTTTTCAAATCCTTGAAGCGCGCGGCACGAACATGCCCTTCAAGGATATTCAGGTTCAACCGCCCGGCGAGATTTACGATTTTGTCAAATGGCTCATCGCCGACAATCCGACGTGCGACACGGTCTATCTGGCGTGTCCCCAATGGCAAGCTGCGCAGGTCGTTGCCGCTATCGAGCAGGATACCGGCAAGACGGCGGTCGCCTACACACACGCTAACTTTTACGCGGCCTGCAAAGGCATGGGCACAGCGTTCGCAATAGAAGGCCACGGCCGCCTGCTGGCTTCAATACGTACGCAATTGCACGCGCAGGAACCCTGATCGATGAAAACTCTCAGCCTTCTATCTTGTCTTCTTGTCGCCAGCGCGGCGACCTCGGCGCAGGCGCAGACGCCTGCCGAATTCTACAAGGGCCAGCCGGTGCGCATGGTTATCGGCGCCGCTGCAGGGGGCGGCTACGACGTTCCGGGTCGCGTCATGCAAATGCACATGGGCCGACATATTCCGGGCAATCCGACAATTGTTGTCGAGAACATGCCAGGCGCCGCCAGTCTCATCATGACCAATTTTCTTTATAACCGGGCCCCTCGCGACGGCTCGGTGATGGGGATGCCTAACAATTCCGTGCCGCTCGAGCCGCGCCTGAGAATTCTCTCGCGCGATGGCGGCGATGTTCGCTTCGATGTGTCGAAGCTCATCTGGATAGGGTCGCCGGTTCAGGAACCGCAAATCCTCTGGACCTGGTCGGACGCTGCGCGGACTTTTGAGGATCTCAAGACTAAGCGAGTCATTATTGGCTCTATGGCAGTTGGCGCGGACAATTACACGCTGCCATTGCTCGCCAACCGCATTCTTGGCACGAAGATGGAAATTATCCCGGGCTACAAGGGGACCGGCGACACGTTTGTCGCCGCCGAGCAGGGTGAAATTCAGGGTGGCGGAACGTCGCTTCTGAACCTGATGGTCAATCGCGGCGATTGGCTGCGTGACGGCAAGGCCGGGTTCGTCCTGAGCTTCGCCCTGAACCGCCTGCCGCAATTGCCGAACGTTCCCACTGCGGCTGAACTGGCGCCCACGCAGGCGGATAGGGAGCTTTTCCGGTTTATCGCGATGAAATTCGCCATGTCCCGCCCGCTGGCGCTGCCCCCGGAGGTTCCTCAGGACAGGGTTGACGCCCTGCGTCGCGCGTTTGACGAGACCATGAAAGACCCGTTGTTCCTCGCCGACGCGAAGAAGATCGGCCTGGATGTCGACCCCGTCAGCGGCGTCGAAATACAGAAGCTGGTGGAAGAAATCCAGGCGACGCCCCAGCCGGTAGTTGATCGCTTGCGGGAATTATTGAGCGCGCCAAAATAAGGCCGGCCTTGGACGAAGTTTGAAAGTGGACCAGTCGATGGGGCCGATCAGGGCTATTCAGACAAGTGAGTTACAAACCCTAAATTAGGCAGCAGTCCCGTTTGGGTGAGGGAGACTGTGAGGTGGGGGAGGAAGCAGCCTCCTAAATCTCTCGGTCCAACCGTCTGACTTTGGCGAGCTCCGGGAACAGCTTCGGCATGGTGATGGCCGCTAGCACCACCACCAGACCACCGATCGCTACCGCCGGGACTGCGCCGACGAAGGCCGCCATGGTGCTGGCGCGAAATCCACCGATCTCTGTGCCGATGCTGTTCGAGATCGAGCTGACCGCTCCGACCCGGCCGCGAAGATAATCGGGTGTCGCCATCTGCATCAGCGTCTGGCGCACATTGGCGTCGACCACCTCAACGCAGCCGATGATCGCCAGCATAGCGACCGACAACGGAAACCAGATAGAGTAGGAAAAGATCATCACCGCCGCGCCGTAGATGGCGCAGGCCACCATCATGGTTAGGCCTGCGCGGGTGACCCGCATATGGGTAAAGATCAACGCAGCGCCAAGACCACCTATGGCCATAGAGCTGCGCAGAATACCTGCGCCGTGGGCCCCAACGTCCAGAATGTCCTTGGCGAAGATCGGTAGCATTACCTGCACCCCGCCCATCAGGGCGGCAATCAGGTCGATGGTTATGGCGCCCAGCAGGATGCGCTTGCCGAAGACGAAGCGGACGCCTTCTAGCAGGGTCTGCAAATCCAGAGAACCAGGTTTGCGCACTGCCTCGCGCGGCTTGATCAGATAAGTTGAGGCGACGCCAAAGAAGAAGGTGAGGGCCGCAGTGCCGTAGACCACCTCGGGCCCGAGTAGATACAGAAACCCGCCGGCCGCCGGTCCGCAAATCTGCGCCGTCTTGCCCGCCGTCTGGTTCCAAGCGACGGCGTTGAGGTATATCTCGCGCGGCACCAAGTTGGGGATCAGCGAATTGGTGGTCGGCCCTTGGAAGGCCCGTGCCGTTCCGATGCAGATCAGCAGTACGTAGATCAGCCATAGCTTGGTGATCCCAAGGTACGACTCTATGCTGAGCCCAAGCGTGCCGACACACAGGATTGAGTAGCACGCAAGCAGAACTGTCCGCCTGTCGAAGCTGTCGGCGACATAGCCCGTGAACAGGGCGAAGCCGAAAACCGGCACGATCAAGCAGAGGTTGATGAACGCGATGTTCATCGGGTCGCCCGTCAGGTCATAGATCTGATAGAGCACCGCGACCAGGATCATGTGATAGGAGCCAGCGGCGAAGAATTTAGCGAAGAAGAACAGGCAAAAATCTCGATGGCGGAAGGCGGCAAAGCCGTTGACCTTGCCGTCAGATTCCTTTGACCGAGGGGCTGCATCGTCGCTCAAGCCCTACTCTCCGTTGGCCGCCATGCACCCTGGCCGGCCCGGGGGCCATGATATGT
>CANJPM010000271.1 GCA_947476075.1 Beijerinckiaceae bacterium | reverse complement strand
GTGCCTGCGCGCGTGTGGGAATTCCAGAAGCGCCTGCACATCAACGAGAGCATTGAAGGCTATGGACACCTCGTCGAGGCGATGCCTGCGTTAAACATCTAACGCCATGCAGCGCTCCGCCACATGGCGCGGCGCTGCACTATGCGCCTTCGTTCCAAATATCGAATACGCAAAGGCCGCGAAAATGCGATGTGTAACTTTTGCTTTTTAACCCGAGCGCAATAACAGCGACGGCGTCGTAATATAACCGCAAGGAAACCAGATGACAGACACCCCAAAGATTAAACACCTCGCAATTATTACGCTGGACCCCGAACGCCTCGCCAAATTTTATGAAGATGTGTTTGGCATGAAAAGACTGACGCGGCCTGCTGGTAAAGAGAAAGTCAGCAAAGCTGTCTTCATGACGGATGGCTATCTCACGCTCGCGTTGCTGGAGAACAAGGCGGAGGGCAAGGCGCCCGGCCTCAACCATTTTGGTTTTCAGGTCGACAGTCAGGAAACGATTGGAGGACGTCTCTCGGAGTTCGGACTTGCGGCTTCGCAGCGCCCGGCCGATCGCCCCTACGCCGAAACGCGTACAACGGACCCGGACGGCAACAACATCGACCTCGCCGTAAAGGGCTATGGCGGCTGATCGCGCGTGCAAGCTGCGTTCGCTTCCAGTTTTCTGCGCGTCGAGGAGTTTGGTTCATGACAAAAAAAGCGTGGCTGGCGGCGCTCCTGCTCTTTGTGGTCAACTCGCAATATGCAGCGGCACAAACCGTAGAGGAGTTCTACAAAGGCAGGCAGATGCGCGCGATCGTCAGCACTGCCGCAGGCGGCGATTACGACACGTGGATTCGTCTCGTCACGCGCCATTGGTCCAAACACATCCCCGGCGCGCCAATGTTTGTCATTCAGAACATGCCAGGCGCCGGCGGAATTATTGCAGCCAACTCATTCTATCATACCGCCCCGCGCGATGGTTCGAGCATAGCGATGATCGGGCGCAACCTGGCCTATCAAGCGTTGATGAAGGAAGAAGGGATTCGCTTCGACCCTTTGAAGTTCAACTGGATCGGAAGCCCGGAAGTCGTGAGCCGCGTGTGTGTGGCGATGCGGGGAGCCAAAGTTCAAAAAGCCGAAGATCTGTTTACGCAAGAACTGATTGTGGGCGGCGCCGGCGCCGGGACCGCCGTGTCGACGACGCCACGCGTGGTGGCCGCGCTTTTTGGCATGAAATTCCGCGTGGTGGAAGGGTACGGCAGCGCCACCGCCGTCCAGCTCGCCATGGAGCGCGACGAAGTGCAGGGCATCTGCCAAACCGCCAGTTCATTACGCGCATGGCGACCGGGATGGATCGAGGAAGGCAAGATGAAAGTGCTCTTCAACATGGAGCGGACGCCGCTGGCCGAATTCGGCGCGCCTTCGATCATGCAATTCGCCAAGACGGCGGAGCAGCGACAAATACTGACCCTCTTTTCGTCCAGCGTCGAGTTAGGCCGCCCAATCGTCGCGCCTCCCGAAACGCCATTGCAGCGCGTCAATGCGCTGCGTCTCAGTTTCGAGCAAACCCTCGCTGACAATGAGCTCAAAAGCGAGGCCGAGCGGTTGAGCATGGACGTTTCGCTTGTCAAAGGAGAAGACTTGCAGGCCTTTGTGGAAGACCTCATGGCGACGCCTCAGGACGTACTCAAGAAAGTTCAGGAAATGACCAGGAAATGACATCGTAATGCGTCAAAGACCATTGCGCCGCAGGAAATCGACAGCAACACGATCAAAATCTTCCGGATCTTCCATGAAGCAACAATGCCCGGCGCCCGCGACAAGATGATGCGATGCGTTTGGCATTAAGGACGCGGTGCGCTCTCCCGCTTCACGGGCGCTGTCGAACTCTCCATTTACGACCAGCGTCGGCGTGTGGCAGGAAG
This sequence comes from Beijerinckiaceae bacterium, assembly GCA_947476075.1. Lineage (GTDB taxonomy): Bacteria > Pseudomonadota > Alphaproteobacteria > Rhizobiales > Beijerinckiaceae > Terripilifer. The sequence goes on along the minus strand of CANJPM010000271.1, from coordinate 2,872 downwards.
GCAAAGCATCGAGCAGATTTGAGCCTTGCAGAGCCTCGAAGACACGACCGATCGCGCGGGCGTCCAGGCTCTCGCCGCGCTCCACAAATCCCTTCAGGAGATAGGCCCCGAGAGGGCTGTCCGCCCATTTGCTGGTGACGCCATGACGCAAATGGCCAAGATGAAAAGCGGCCAGATTCCCTTCTGCCGCCTCACTCGCGTAATCGCTGATGCGTTTGCTGAAATCTTGCGGACCGCTGTTTCCGCCAATGGCGATCACAGCCGGGAATTTTTCGGGCGTCTCGCAGGCAAGAGTGAGCGCAATCTTGGAGCCGACGCTGCAACCGATTAAAACGGGTTGTTCCTTGATCGATTCATCCGCCAGAACGCCCAGAGCGTCCTGCCCCATGTCGCGCAGCGAAAACGGCTCGTCTGGCTTGGCGGAGCGTCCCCAACCACGCAGGTCGAGCGTGATAACCGTGTAGCGGGCAGAAAAGCGCGCCACCTGATAAAGCCATAAATTATGATCAAACGGCAAAGCGTGGAGCATAAGCAACGGCGGACCTGATCCTGCGCGCTCATAGTAAATGTCAACGCCGTTGGCGCGGCTCATCGGCATGTCAAACCTCCCCGTTTGCTTGTGTTTGCAAGCCCTGCACGAATTACTGGATCATTTGGACGCGTAGCATATATACTTTCAACAATTATCACGAATTACAAAATGGGAGGCGTCATGAACTATCAACCGGTTTCGCCCCGCGCGCGCATTGGCTTCATTATTCCCTCTTCCAACAGGATGGTCGAGCCTCAGGTCCAGCACTGGATGCCGGCTGGCGTGGCGCCTCATTTCACGCGCATCGGCATGACCAACAGGCACAAGGCGCCGCTCGATCAATTGCTGCCGCGCATCCTTGAGGCGACCAGTCTGCTGGCGGATTCAAAATGCGACGTGATCGTCCTGCAATGCACAGGGACATCGATGTCTGGCGGCGTTGACATGGAAAAGCATGTCATAGCGGAAATGCAGAAGACTGGTCTTTGCCCAACAGCCAGCGCTGCATCGTCGCTTACTGCGGCGTTTGAGGCGCTGGGCGCAAAGCGGCTGGTGTTTCTGTCAGAGACAAAACAACCCGGGCATGACAAGAAGATCGCCTATCTCAAAGAGTCCGGCTACGAACTTGTGGCCGATAAAGCGGTCGGCCTTTCCAGCTCTGACGAATATTGCACCACCCCGGCAGAGCGCTGGTACGACGAGGCAATCGCGCTACGCAACGACAGCGCAGACGCATATTTCATCAGCTGCGCGAATATTCATAGTATTGACGTGATTGCGAGGCTTGAACAGAAATTGCAACGTCCGGTCGTCACCACCAATCAGGCGGCCATCTGGCGTTCATTGCGAGCGGCAGGAATAGAGGACGACGTGCCAGGGCTTGGCGCACTTATGAAACTGGGCGCCAAGCCCTGACTCGTTATTTGCTCAAATCCTGCGCCCTTTGGATCAGCGCTTTGGGTGTGTTGTAAACGTCCTTGAGCATTTTCTCGATTTCCTCGCCAGTGACGGGATCAAGCTCAAGGCGCGCCTTTTCGGCATCGCTCAGGAAAGCCGGATCCTTCATTGCCGCGTCAAAGGCGCGGCGCATGATCGTCACCAGCCGCTTTGGCGTGCCCGGCGGCATGAAGAACGGACGACCGGTTTCCTCCGGAACAGCAAGCACGGCAAGCGCCCTGTTGTCTTCTTCGTTCTTCACCAATTTCGAGAGCAGCGGCACGTCGTCCAGCCCCTCCTGGGGTTGCACGCCGGTCTGCACAAGGACGTTTATCCGCTTGTTTATAAGCCAGTCAGGACTTGAGGCTTTCAGCGTCGACATAGACAAGCCGCAAATCCCCTCGACCTCGCCACGCTCCACGGCCAGACGCGATTCAGAGGTCGAATAGCCGGACACGACTTTAAACTTCGTGCCAAGCAGAGAATTGAGTTGCTTGGGCATAAGCGCGGAATTGCCGGTCGCGCCGGTGGCGGCGACAATGACTTCACGCTGACGCGCATCGTCAATCGTTTTGATGGGGCTGGAGTGCCAGGTCGCGCAGGTTTGCTGCTGCTTGCCCATGCTGCCGACCCATTCCAGCTCACGGGGATCGTATTTGGCCGCCGGATTTCCAAACAGCGGCTCCAGCAGAAGCGTATTATAAGTGATCGCAATCACCGATCCGTCCCGGGGCGCAACGCTGGCTGCCCAATTGGTGCCGACCATCCCGCTTGCGCCAGGCATGTTCTGATTGATGAAAACCGGATTGCCGGCAACGTGTTTTTCAAGATGCTTGGAGAGGATGCGAGCATACGCATCATATCCGCCGCCCGCGCCAGCCGGCACGATCATACGGATTTGTTTGATGGGATAAGGCTCGCTCGTTTGCGCCTGCGCTACGCCTGGCATCGCGCCGAACATCACCAGCATGGAAGACGCGACAGCCGATGGGACCAAACCGCTAATGCGCACCATGAATACCTCCTGTGAGCAGCTCCGCACGAGCCGTCGCTATTTGAAGAAGCGTCTACCTGCCTAGATCATTTTTGTGACGCCATCAGGCAGCATGCGTCCTTTGAAGGTTACATAACCGCCGTCGATGAGCAGATCCGTTCCGGTGATGAACGAGGCGTCGGATGAGGCCAGAAATGCTGCGCCGGCAGCAATCTCTTCGGGCTCGCCGGGGCGGTTCAGCAAATGCCGCGGGCCGTTCAGCTGCCGGGCCTTATCTTTCCCGCCAACGCGCTTGCTTGAACGTTCGGTAAGAATGAACCCTGGCGAAATCGAATTGACGCGAATGTTGTCCACCGCGTGATCTTGCGCGAGAATTTTGGTGAAAAACAGCAACGCAGCCTTGGTGGTGC
>CANJPM010000270.1 GCA_947476075.1 Beijerinckiaceae bacterium | reverse complement strand
CGGTGGCCAAGGGGAGGAATCTCATGACCTCGTTGTATTCGCCCGTGATAGCTTGCGGGCTCATCGCAACACTCAGTTCTCTACCCGCTGTATGCAATGCACAATCTCCCTCTGATTTCTATCGGGGACGCACGATGACAATGGTCGTCGCAACGTCGCCGGGAGGCGACTACGACCAACGTGGCAGGCTTCTGGCTCGGCATTTGAATAAACACATCCCGGGTGAACCTGCGATAGTGACGCAGAATATGCCCGGCGGCGTCGGTCTCGCCGCAGCGAACTGGCTCGCCTCGGTCGCGCCACGCGATGGCAGCGTATTGCACATGATCATGCAGAATATGCCTGCACATCAGGCGATCGGAGGTACTGGAGCGCGTTTCGATGTTCGCAAGTTCTTCTTCATAGGCAACACGACGGACAGCCCAAATTTGATCACCGCATGGCACTCAACGGGTGTGCGGACAATCAAGGACGCGATGGAGCGGGAACTCGTCGTTGGCGCATCTGGCATGGCTACCGCGTCCTCTTATTACCCGAGGGCACTGAACGCACTCGTGGGAACGAAATTCCGCATAGTGAACGGCTATCCCGGAGGGAACGACGTTAATATGGCGATGGAAAAAGGCGAGGTCGGTGGTCGCGGGTCTAACTCGCTCGCCTCATGGCGAAGTGGCCATCCGCACTGGATCGCCGAAGGGAAGCTACACTTTCTCGCTCAAATTGGTCTTGAGCGCCATCCAGACTTACAAAACGTGCCCTTGATCTGGGAGCTTGCAAAGACTGACGAAGACCGCGAGGTCTTGCGCTTTATATCTGCAGATGTGGCGATCGCCCGTGCCGTCGTCACGACGCCAGACACTCCCATCGCGCGCATCGAAACCCTACGTCGCGCGTTTGATGCAACGATGAGAGACGCCGACTTCTTGGCAGAAGCAGTAAAGATGAAAATGGATATCAGCCCAACCACTGGCGAAATATCGCAGAAAGTCGCAGAGGCCATTGTTGCTGCGCCAGCTGCTGTGGTCGCTCACGCTAGGCTAATTCTCGAGGGCGCGGGCCAATGATGAAAATGGGCCTGTAAGGACCCTCATTGGCAACTCGGGAAGTCTGGTTGGCTTTGGCAATCCTAAAGAGCGCGAAGGGGCCCCAGCTAATCTGTTGCTGATATGCGACGCTCGCCCCTCCCTCAACATGCCTGTGTCGTCAACAAGACAGGCAGGAATATTACGTGGCCTTTGCATGTCACCCCTTCGAAGCGATAGCGGCGTTAAGTTTCTCTCCGAGAGCTTGGAGTGTCTGCACTTAAATCACAATCTCGAATCTAGGACAGAGGGGCTGACGGGAAACAGTTCCGGTGGGGTCGTTTGTTCATGCTCGCTCCTTTACTCGGCATTATGCCGCGTTCAGGCAGATTTCCCACTTATCCCGGCTGTTCAGATTTCCCGAGCCACCTTTCCCTAACGCATTTACCCAGCCCATAGGCTTCTGCCCCGCCGCATTGTGTTTGTGAGCGTTGGGGCCTAATCTGATGCAAATTAATTTGCTGCGGATCAGGAGCGCGCGATGTCATTCACAATGTGGCGGGGTGTCGTTGGCCTTGTTAAGCCGACGCGTCGGCCGGGATCGCTGGAAGAGTTGATCCGGCTTCTGCCCGATGGGATTGGCGTCGTGCCCTTGCTGCTCAATGTGCGCCAGGGGAATGAAAACGAATTTCGCACGGCCCTCCCCTATTACAAACAAGCGGCCTCGGAGCTTGCTGAGCAAGGCGTCGATCTGATCCGCGTTGGCGGCACGCCTCCCTTCATGCTGCTCGGTCGCGACGGGGAATCCGAACTCATCCGCGAATGGGAAAAAGAGCTGAAAACCCCCATCGTCACGGACGGACAGACTCACGTCGCCGCCATGAAGGCGCTTGGCATCACGAATTTTATCGGCGCGAGTTATTCGGCACTGCAGAACGATATCGTGGTTCGCTACATGCAACAGGCGGGGATGAAGATCGCCTCCATGGAGCCGCTGGACGTGCCGTTCGATCAGGTAGGACAGATTTCGCCGCACAGCGTCTATGCGCATATCCGCAAACTATTCATGAAAAACCCCGGCGCTGACGGCATTTACATCCAGGGTGGTGGCTGGCGCACAACGGGCATCATCGAATTTCTTGAACGCGACCTTGGAGTTCCAGTTGTGCACGCGACCGTTTGCCAATCGTGGGAAATTCAGAAGAGGCTTCGTGTTCGCGTGCCCGTCACGGGGTTCGGCAGGCTCGTCGCCGAGCTGCCATAACTTGCTATGGCGGAAGCTCCATAAGCGCCCGCGCCTTTTCGACAAGCGGGAGCGGTGTGCTGAACAACTTGTGGACCAACTTCTGCACGTCTTCGCCAGACAACGGATCAATGTCGATTTGGCTCTTCACCGCGTCGGCCAGCATCTCCGGGTCTTTCATCATCGCGTCAAACCCGCGACGCAGCGCTTGCACGCGATCCTTGGGAACTTCCGCCGCGACGAAGAGCGGCCGGGACATCTGGAATTTTGAGAACGTCAGCTCGAGCACCTTTCGCTCGTCATCGTCCTTCACAAGGTCGAGAGCAAAGGGCACGTGCTTGAGATCAGGGTGCGGCGTGACGCCCATCTGAACAAGCAGTTTCACCTTCTTATCGCGCACGAGATGCGAAAATCCTGACATCAAGCTGGAATAGGCGCGGCCGGAATTTCCCTGCAATTCGCCGCGCTCCATCGCGAGCATAATCTCCTGCGCGCTCGGATAACCCGTGACAATCTTGAGCTTCGTGCCGAAGGTCTGGTTGAGGAGACGTGCCGTGATGCTGTGGTCCGTATTGTGACCTGAAGAGCCGACAACAATCTCGGTCTTCAGGAGATCGGCGAAGCTGTTCACCGGCGCCGTATGCCACGCGATCAGCAGATAGACATCCTGCGACGATGTGCCGATCCAGTTAAGCTTTTCTGCATCGAAGTTGGCGTTCTTGCCCTCTTTTGAGAGGATGTGCAGGAGCCGCTCAAGGGGTGCCGTGTTCTGCGGCGCGCCGATGACCGTGCCGTCCTTTGCCGCGACATTGGCGACATTATTCATCATGTTCAGGCTGCCCGCACCCGGCATGTTGCGCACGATGATAGTCGGCTTGCCCGGGATATGTTTTGAATAATGGCGCGACAGAAGGCGCGTAGCAGTATCATATCCGCCGCCGGGAGCCGAGCCGACAATCAGGGATACGTCCTTCCCCGCGAAGAAGTCAGAGACTGCGTCTGCCCGCGCGACGGACGCAAGAGCGACGCCAACAAAGACGATGAGGGCGATTGATGCGACGCGTTTTAATTTCATACGGGCCTCCTCGCAAAACAAGACAAAAAACCGTCAGCCTTGCAAACGACCCTAAACTTACCATAGAGTGTAGCCGTTACAAGCTCTGCCCGCGGGGTGAATTTGGAGTTTTGGCATGTTCGGCTGGCGTCGTCGCATCGGTTATATCACGCCTTCCGTTATGGAGACGGCAGCTTACGAGTTCTATCGCTTCGCGCCCGAGGGCGTGGGCCTTGTCGCTGTGAGTTGCAACATTGAGGACTGGCGGCCTGACGAATATGCGCGCGGCCTCAGCCAAGTTGATGCCCGCGCCGATGATCTTGCATCACGCGCCGTCGATTACATCATTCACGGCGGCGGACCGCTCGTGTTCAGCCGCGGCCGCGGCTATGAACAGGAAATCGTCGATCACATCACCAAGCGCACGGGCGTCCCTTCGACGACGACGATCAAGGCCGCCGTTGATGGACTGCATCATCTTGGCGCCAAGAATGTCGCAGTTGCGTCGATTTATCCAGATGAAACAAACGCCAATCTGGGCCGCTATCTTGAGCAACATGGTTTTGGCGTCACCAGGCTCGCGAGCCATCTCATCAACTTCAAGAAAATCTACAGCGTCGGGGTCGCGGACATTTATCGACTGGCGATCGAAACCATCAAGTCCTCGCCGGGAACGGATGCGCTTTACATGCCCTGCCCGCAATGGCCGGTGTGCGACGTAATCGACCTGATCGAGCGCGACACAGGCGTGCCAGTGGTCGCCAGCACGGCGGCGAACTTCTTCTCCGCGTTCAAGCACTTGGGCCTCCGCGACAAGATCACAGGCCACGGCATCCTTCTGCAATCGCTGTCAGACGGCAATGTGAAGCCGTAAGGCTTCAGCCATCGGGCAATTGCGATAGCAGGCGTCCGTAGCCCGTTCTTGGTGCGTGAACGCCGAGCCCATAGTTTCGAACCAATGGATATTGCGGCGCAAGGTAGAAGCATTCCAGACGATGTTCGAGCCATAGGAGCAAGGTCAGAGTTGGCACCAGCAAGGGCTGCTACATCCGCTACATTTTTCTGCGAATGTTGCTCACGGGATTGCCGCCATTTGTAGCGAATGTAGCGTGTTCCCCGTCAGCACCTATGTCCCAGATTTACGGTTGTGATTTAAGGAGAGTTTTGGTCTCGTCGTTATGACGAAGGAACCAAGATGAACCCTAGAATCTCAAGCGCCAAAAAGCCTGCCGAGCAGGTGATTAAGGACATACGCCGTGCGACCCGACGGCATTTTTCAGCTGAAGATAAAATTCGGATTGTTCTGGACGGCCTGCGCGGCGAAGACAGCATCACTGAGCTTTGCCGCAAGGAAGGGATTGCACAGAGCCTCTATTACACCTGGTCCAAAACACCTGGTCCAAGGAGTTCATGGAAGCCGGCAAGCGCCGCCTGGCGGGCGATACCGCGCGCGCCGCCACCACCGATGAGGTCAAGGATCTGCGCCGTGAAGCT
>CANJPM010000269.1 GCA_947476075.1 Beijerinckiaceae bacterium | reverse complement strand
CCCCCCCCCCCCCCCCCCCCCCCCCCCCGCAGCACACAACGCGTTCTGCTCGCTATTCTCGAGTCCTCAGAGCAGGACCGTGAGGTCGTGCTATCGCCACCGGTTAAGCACAACAGTCAGCCTTTAAGACCCCCCCGCGAGGTGATCCGATGAGTTCTCATGTCGTTCATGCCAAAATGTTAATCGGTGGGGAGTGGGTCGATGGCGCGACCCACTTTGAAGTTCGCAACCCCGCGCGCCCGGCAGATGTCGTAGGCACCGCCGTTCGCGCTCGCAAGGAAGACGTTCTAGAAGCAATCGCTGCAGCGAAGAAGACCCAATTGTCTTGGGCGAAGCTCTCCTTCGTCGAACGGGCAGAGATGCTCGAGGCCGGCATCGCAGCGTATGAAGAAGGAATCGAACAGCGCGGCATTTTATACACGCAAGAGAACGGCCGCGTCCTCGCAGAGGCGTTAGGGGAATTGCGGTCGGTTCCGATTAGCCAACGCTTGACGTTAGAACTGGCGCCGAAGTTGGACGAGGGTCGGCAGCTTGCTGCCGCGAACGGTCGAACAATTGTCAGCTACATTCCCTTCGGCGTCGTGGTTTCTATCGTGCCATGGAATGCGCCTGTCACACTCGCCTTTTTGCAAGTCGTTCCGGCTCTTCTCGCCGGCAACGCCGTTGTAGTGAAACCTCCAGAGAGCTGCCCACTTGCAGTGACGGAAGCTTTAGGGGTCTTGGCGTCGAAGTTGCCGCAGGGCCTCATTAATGTAGTCACGGGGAAGTCATCGGAGATAGGCGACACGCTGACACTGCACCCCGACGTAGCAAAAATAGGCTTCACCGGAGGAATTCCGGCAGCGAAGCTCATCATGTCAAACGCCGCGCAAACGATCAAGAACGTCACTCTTGAACTTGGTGGCAATGATGCGGCAATTGTCCTAAAGGACGTAGATCTCGGCGAACAAACGATGCGGCGCATGGCGCACGGAGCTTTCGCGGCAACTGGTCAGGTTTGCATGGCCGTTAAGCGGGTCTATGTTCATGAAGAAGTCGCACCAGCCTTCATTGATGCTTTCTCGAGAGTAGTCGATCAGTACGTGATCGGAGATGGGCTAAAAAACGGCATCACTATGGGGCCGATGCACACAAGTTCTGGCCGCCAAGGAGCGCTGGCCTTGGTGGAGGATTCGAGGAAACGCGGTGCAACCGTTCGTTCCCTCGGGCAGGTCGTCAATGATGTTGACTTCAACGAAGGTTATTTCGTCCGCCCTACAATCGTCACCGACATCGACGATGACGCACCACTGATGGTTGAGGAGCAGTTCTGCCCCGTGCTCCCCATCACGACGTTTAGAGACGTGAACGAGGTGGTGGCCAGAGCGAACGCATCGATCTTCGGGCTCTGTGCCTCGGTGTGGAGCAGGGATGTCGACGCGGCGCTTCCTATCGCGAGACGTATGGAGGCGGGAACGGTATTCGTGAACACGCATGGCGTGGCTGGCGTCAACCGTAAGGCGCCCTACGGCGGCATTAAGCAGAGCGGCATCGGCAGCAAAGCCAGTGTCGAAGGCGTTATGGAGTATTTGCAACTGCAGACGATCACCACCGTAGAGCGATAAGCGACGCTACTCGGACAGTGCTGGCTCAACCTTGTTCTCGAGGTCGTCGGTGGTCAAGGCTTCGATAATCCCTTCCGCGACAGCCTACCGTGGATCAACTCCGGCGCCGAATTTTTATCGGAGATTGTCACGCAGGCGTTGGAGGAGGCTCTTTAACTGCTTCGCCTCGACGTTTGAAAAACGGCGGCGGAGGAGCTCGTTTATCTGGTCAGCTTCTTTAGATATTCCCTTGACGAGTTCACGCCCCAGTTCTGTCAGGTAGACTATCGTCTTGCGTCTGTCTGTTTCAGACGGCACTTTGCACACTAGGTCCTGACGCTCGAGATCCTGTATCGCGGCTGCTGTAGTGGATGACCGCATTGTTACTAAAGCGGGGAGCTGTTGCTGCGTGATGCCGTCCTGGTGTTCCAGTACCCGAAGGAAAGGGACTAGCCCGGCGTTCACACCGTGTCGCGCCGCCCGGGCGGCAAATTCACGCGCGATACGCCGTTCGGTATCCCAAACCAGAAAACCGATATGCTGATCAACTACGTTGTGACTGGACAACTTCCGCCTCCGGGTAGGGCCGTACTTCTAAACGCCCGCTCGACGCCCGCGCAACCAAATGGTTCGCTGGCGAGTAAATTAACGAGGTTGCTATGTCGGCATGCTCCGGCCGTCTTGCGCACTCTTGCCTTCTAATGTATTGGTGAAATTGGTGTGATATATCAGGGTGACGTTAGACCCGTGGCTGATGGGTGGCGAGGTTCTCCGGAATTTGGAAGCGTCACCACAAATGGTAATTGGAGGATCGCTGCTGTGAAAATTGTTGTTACCGGCGGTCTTGGAAAACTCGGCCAATACGTTGTTCAATCACTCTTGGATAGTACCCATTCGTGTGAGACACACCAAGTTACGGTGTTTGATCGGATCCAGGGCAGTGTACCTAAAGGAGTTCGCCTTCTAATTGGTGATGTACTGGATCTCGGACAAGTATATGGAGCGCTCGCGGGTGCCAATGCTGTCATTCACTTGGCCGGAGTTCCGCAGCCATGGACCACACCTGATGACGTCGTATTTCGGACCAACACTTTGGCAGCATTCAACGTGCACGAGGCTGCGTCGCGGTTGGGAATTAGGCGCGTTGTATCGGCTAGCAGTGAAGCTGCGGTTGGGTGGACATATCGGCGGCAGAATTTCTTGCCTGATTATCTCCCCATTGATGAAAATCACCCACTGCGTGCCCAGGATCCGTATGGTTTGTCTAAAATAGTCGGTGAAGAAATAGCTCGCTCCTATAGCGCCTGTGGGATGGAAACTGTAGCAATTCGACCACCCTGGGTCGCTACTCCGGAAGAACTGGAACAATTGCGGAAGGACGGCGGAAGGAAGGTAGTTGATTTTCAATTGTTCAATTATGTCGATGTGCGCGATGCCGCCGACGCGTTTCGGTTGGCCGTAGAAAGGCCGATTGTGGGCCACGTAGCTCTCTTTGTCGCGAATGATGAAAGCAGTGTAGGTGAGCCTCTCAACGAGCTACTCCCACGGCTGTACCCAGAAATCAGCGACTTGGCCAAACCATTGACCGGTGAACGTGCTGCGGCATCAAATGCGCTGGCCAAGAAAATTCTTGGTTGGTCGCCGAAGCACTCTTGGCGTCGCTGACCTGCTCCCTGTTTTCCTGGCGGCTATAAGTTAGGTCCGCTTCAACTTGGCCCCGCCTGAGGGGCCGGCTGGCGAACACCGACGGAGGCAGTCCGCCGAGGCTCGAATGAGGTCTGACGGTTTGTAATCGATCCGCCAGGTCTCGACCATCCGGCGAGCCTCCGGCCGCGAGCGGAAGGCGTGCTCGTTCAGGCATTCATCGCGCAAACCGCCGTTGAATTACTCGACGGACGCATTTTGCACCGGCTTGCCGGCGCAATGTCCTGCCACTCCACGCCAGTCTCCTCGACCCAGCTCAGCACGCGCGATCTTACGCTAGATTCCCACACCATGAATCCGATGTGGCGGTCAACACGTCCTGGCTCAAGCCACGTCTTCTTAGCTGTTCTGCCGCACCTGCTAACCGCGCTTGACGTCATAGCGTCTTCATGATTCGCTAGCTAGCGAGTGAATTGAGTAGGATCGGTTTCACTATGTTGGCAAAAGCGCTTAGCCAGTTGGATGCCATTGTGGTCGGGGCGGGTTTCACTGGACTATATTCGTTACATAGCTTGAGGTCTTCAGGGTTGCGCGTTCGAGTATTCGAGGCAGGCGATAGCATCGGAGGAACATCGTACTGGAACCACTTTCCAGGCGCACGATGCGACATCGAAAGTCTCCAGCACTCGGGAGACCTAAGACCGTCGTAGCCGGCCCATTATTCCTCGCTTCTAAGCCGGCGTGCCCGAGCCGCCAAGTATAAACAGCGGAGGCAAAGTGTACCACTGAACCGGCTGTGATCGCCTTCTGATGGCGGCGCAAAAGTGTACCGGTCCTGCGAGGCCGTCTTGATACCTTTTACTGGCATCGAGGGGCTGGAAGGATGTTCACAGAGGAACTCTGTGCCGGTGTACGACGCGCGGTGATGGTGGATGGGCTTAGCCGCCGGGAGGCCACAAAGCGGTTTGGCGTTCATCGCAACACCATTTCGAAGATGCTGCAGTTTTCTGTCCCGCCGGACTATCGGCCCCACGAACCGATCGAAGTCGGAGAAGCTCGACCCGTTCATGGCGTGGCTTCGATCAGGTTCTGAAAAAATCTCTGAGCGACTTCTGCGGACGCGTCAACACGATGACGCGCCAGGATAGTCGGCATATTATTCTGCCCCGAGTGGCAGAGCACGCACGCAAGCATCAATCAAATGCACGCATAGACCCAATTTTTGCAGCATATTTTCGCCGGTTTCGGGATAGCGACTGCAACAGGAGTCACGCATTGCTTTGTGCATGACCCAACCAACACACAAAATTGCTTCCATCCCGCGCTGGGCGGCTACCGATCACAAGAACCTCTCCGGTCAGGCAGACGTCGACGCGCTGAGCGACAGGTCGGCGTTTCTCACGGTTGCCGAAACCGCAGCCCTGCTCCGAGTTTCCGAAAAAACGATCCGCCGCCAGATCGCCTGCGGGGGCCTTCCGGCTTGCCGTGTCGGGAGGTCGGTGCGTATTCCGGCTAAATCTCTCGTATCATTGACGTATTCTGGAGCACGGGAAGCTTAGTTGGCGGCCTCGTTAGTACAGTCTGCTGTAGT
>CANJPM010000268.1 GCA_947476075.1 Beijerinckiaceae bacterium | reverse complement strand
TGGCCCGTTGGGAATTATAAACAGCGGTGACAAAATCTACCACTGAACCGGCTTTGATCGCCTTTTGATGGTTGAGCCAAACCGCCTGCTATTCTAGGCTCGGAGGCACCCTTGCCAATAGAGGGGCCCGTAAGCATCTCGCGTGAGACCCACAGACGGGTAGTACGGGGTCGCGTACGGGGTGGAGCTACCCGGCGCTTCAGGGCCCTGTTTAGCCGTTACCCGCCATCTTCCAAAAGCAATTTCTTCCCAGCGCGCGTTAGCGACCGCCGCCTGCATCGGAATGCTGGAGCGAGACATGAACGATGCACATGCCGCAACACCTCCCTACCGTTCTCCATGCGGTAGGCGAACCGGGCCAATTGGACAAATCAGACCAAACCCGATGGTGGTTGGATATAAAACTGCAGCATCTTCGAAATCGTGTTGCGATGAACGCCAAACCGCTTTGCCGCCTCCCAGCGGCTCAGCCGGTCCACCATCACAGCGCATCGTATCCCGGCATAGAGTTCCACTATGAATATCCTCCAAGCCACCATGCCACTCAATGGCATCGAGACGGCCTAACAGGACTGGTACACTTTTGCGCCGCTGTTTATATGTTCATCAATCAAATCGTTGGAGACGGGCTCTTAGGTTTGAAAAACGACTCCGTGATTTCTCGGATTAGGTACTGCTTGCTTTGCTCGTCAGTTATAACGGCGCTGTATTCGATTTCAGGCATCAGCGTCCCAACCCCGACAACGTGCAACTGATCCCCTGCATGATGCCATGCGCAATTGGAATGAACGAGGGCGACACCGCCGTTTTGCACAGCGATCCGACAAGCCATTTCGCACGTCCCTGCCTCAACGATCCTCGATGGCGACAGCCCTGCCTGAGCAAAGACGTTATCTATAATTTTTCGTGATGCACTCTGCCAAGGTAGAACAACAAGCGTCTGAGCGGCAAGAATCTTTAGGCTGAGTTTTTCTCTGAAATCGCTTTTAGGCGTCGTCGCTGCCGCGAAGCCAGATCTCAGTACTCCGATGCGTGCAAAACCCTTCGGGCCATTCGGATAAAAGCCAAGACACAGGTCTAGCTCTCCCCGCCGGACTCTTGCGAGAGCTTCGGTTGACGTGAGCACATGGTGGCTGATATCCAGATCTGGACGGCTTTTCATCGCACTGGTGATTAGTGGCGCGAAATACCAAGCAATATCACTGCTGGTCGCAATCGAGATGCTCCGGCGTTGCGCAGCAGCTGCCACCCTAGATAGCGCTTCTGAAACAACATCGAAAATCAGACCCGTATCACGGACTAGACGCTCACCGTAAGTAGTAAGCGACAACCTATTAGAATGGCGGACGAAGAGCGGAAATCCGAGCTCTTCTTCGAGGCGTTTCAATTGAAAAGACACCGCTGGGACGGTCAGCTCTAGGGCTGCAGCAGCACCTTTAAGAGTACCGCGTTCGGCAACCAACTTAAACGCGTGAAGCTTCTTTAGATCTAGATCTTTAGGTTTCACTTCGCCGGTCTCCGCCTCTTTGTTGAGGACTCCCGCAACCTTACATTAAAAACTTCTTTATGTGACGTTCGAAAATTCTGTGCGTTTACGGACCTGCTCCAGAGGAATAGGTTTTCGAAGAGCCTACGTAGAGAGGCTTTAGTCGAGGAAGCGCATATGGGTCGAAGATTCCGTTCTTCTGCGCAACTTGCCGCAGTTTTATTTGCGTATACTGCAGGTAATGCTTCAGCACAGGGCTTCAGCGACGCTCAAGCATTTTACCGAGACAAGCAGCTGGTGCTCTTAATTGGATACCCGCCGGGCGGCGGGTACGATACGTACGGACGGGTCGTTGCACGACACATGCCGAAATATTTGCCTCCTGGGGCGCATTTTGTTGTCCGGAACATCCCGGGTGCCGGAAGTCTGACCGCGGCGAACTATCTTTTCCACTCGTCGCCACGTGACGGCGGTGAAATTGCGGCGCTTGGTCGGGAAATTCCGACCATCTCACTGTTCGGTGAAACGAAGGCACGGTTCGAACCTAAGGACCTCAACTGGATCGGGAACGCTGAGAGTTCTCCCAGTTTTTGCGGGGCGTGGCATACATCCGAGGTCGAGGGGACAAAAGACCTCTTCACCAGGCCTTTGATTGTAGGCGCAACGGGAGCAGATTCGTCCACTGCTACAGTGCCGTTCGCTTTGAATGCGATCCTCGGGACTAGATTCCGGGTCATTACGGGCTACCCCGGCGGGGCCGCGATGCACCTTGCGTTGGAAAGGGGCGAAATCAGCGGACGGTGCGCGTGGTCCTGGTCGAGTCTCTCGACCAGCGGCGCAAACTGGGTCGAGGAGGGGAAGGTCCGAGTTTTAGTAGGCTTAGGCTTGGAACGCGATACGCGTTTGCCGAATGTGCCCACAGCAATTGAACTCACCACCGATACTGCGAAAAAACAAGCGCTTGAGCTCGTACTATCGCAAGGCTTGTTGACCCGGCCCTTCGCGGGCCCCCCGAATCTTCCGGGTGATCGCCTCGCGCTGCTTCGGAAATCCTTCGATGAGACGATGTTTGACGCCGAGTTCCGGGGCGAGATCGAGCGCCAGAAGCTTGAAGTAAGCCCGATGACCGGCGCCGAAATGAAGCGAATAGTCGACAAGCTCCATTTGGCTCCTCCCGAGATCGTGCGGATGGCTGCCGAAGCAATGAAGCCTCCGGGCCAACCTGCTGCGCCGTCAGCCCGCTAATCTATCCGCATTGCTTACGAGAAACCTCAATCACCACGCCAAGGAGTCCAAAATGGGGAAGATCCGCTACATCGCCCTAACTAGTGATCAGCCCGAGCATGTTTCGCTTTTCTACAAAGCGTATTTTGGCATGACCGAACTTGCGATTTCTAATGACGGAGACATATCTCTTACTGATGGATACTTTAACCTTACGATTTTCAAGCGCCGGCTTGCACTGCGTGAGTTTGAGCCCCGTACGAACATCGGGTTCAATCGTCTGGGTCTTCAGGTTGAAAGCATCGAGGAACTCAAAAAGCGCTACCTTGCATTTAACCCGCGTGGGATCATTGTCGATGAACCGGAGGGGCCACACTACGGTAGCATCCGCATCCATGATCCGGAATTTATGCCTATCAGCGTGTCAGAGAGCGGTTTCGGGGTGGAAAGCAGCGAGCCGCGAATGCCGCGTCTCCTCCACGTGGCGCTGAATGCCTTTTACCCGTCCGAGGTTATGTCTTTCTATCAAACAGTGTTCGGCATCAGGCCGCTCTCAAAGGCCAATGCCCATCGCGTTGAGGTCGGTCGACCAAACAGATTCATGGGCGATGGAACCGTTAATCTAGCGATACATGCATTCTACGCCGATTATGCAGGGCACGAGGGCTGCTACGGCGTCAACCATATCGGCTTTATGGTACGAGACTGGAAAAAAATCACAGCTGAAATAGGGCGCCAGTATCATGCTGCGCCTCGGCCAGATAATCGCCCATATGAAGACTCTCGCGTAGAGGATCCGGACGGAAACAAGATCGATATTGGCGAAACCAAAGGCTGGGAAGTCGATGACGGCGTCTGGGTTAATGCGCAAGCGGCCTAGAAATAGACACTAAGCTAATAATCACCGACGCCTCAAAGTATTCCGTTAGGAACGAACCGAATGATCGAAACAGCACTGGAAGTTGATGGCCTACGGGTTCGCTGTTTTGAGGAGGGTCAGGGGCCGAGCGTTCTTCTGTTGCACGGAGGAACGCTCGGTTTCTCGGGAGCGATGTGGCTGCCAAATTTGGCTCCGATCGCTCGCCACGGGTTCCGCGTTGTCGCTTATGACCAGCCAGGCTTCGGTCACAGCGATCCGCCCCCGAATTTTACGCTTTCTTATCGCGAGCAATTTCTGAGGCGCATCGTCAATAAGCTTGGGTTGAACCGACCCGTCCTCGTCGGGCACTCGCAAGGCGGCCAATTGGTTGTCGGGGCCGCGCTTTCAAATCCGGAGGAATTTTCTGCCGTGATCGTGCTTGGCACTGGTAGCCTCTTGCCCCCGACCGCGGCGACAAAAAAGGAGATCGATCCAGTCGTAGCAGGCTCCGAGCCAACAAGAGAAAACGTCAGAACTCTCCTCAAGGCGAATCTACATGACCACAACTTAATAACGGAGAAATTTCTTAGCGAGTACTATTCAGGATGTATCGGCGCAAATTTCACCAACGCAAAATCGCGCGCCCAAGCATCTGGCGGCAATCCAAGCGTATCGCTATGGCAGAAATTAAGTGAAATCAGGCTACCCTCCACATTCATATACGGGCGGCAGGACAGAGGGGATCCGGCTGCACGGATCCTCCTTGCCAAAGAACTTTTCCCGACGCTTAGCTTCGAGGTTCTGGACAACTGCCACCATATACTCCAGTGGGATCAGCCAAGGATCGTCGAAGACCGGATCGCTTCCTTCGTGCGCGGACTAAATGCATGAAAGTATCCGTGATTGATTCCGAACTCTCCTAAGTTAATCGCGACTAAAATATGGGGCCGACCAGGTACCTCGCCTTTCTACGGGTCGACCTCGGAAGATCGAATTTCAACTAAGTACGAGATTTTTCAACTAGGAGAAAAAATGAATTTTCCGTTTCGAACTGTAGCCGCGATCATGATATTTTGTCCCGCTTTATACACCTCAGCGCACGCTCAAAGCGCTGCGCAATTTTACAAGGGGAAGTCTCTTGCTCTGATCGTTGGCTTCGACGCGGGGGGAGGGTACGATGTTTACGCGCGCCTGCTCGCCCGATATCTGCCACATCACCTTGCAGGCATAACGGGAGTGGTGACGCAAAATATGCCCGGTGCCGGCGGATT
>CANJPM010000267.1 GCA_947476075.1 Beijerinckiaceae bacterium | reverse complement strand
CGCGCCCGCTCTTTTGGCGCCATGGCCGCAGTTCCAGCGGTAGCCGCCCTCGAGCAGGCGGCCGATATGATCGCCGCCGCCCAGAACCCGGTCATCGTGATGACAAGCGCCGCCAATGCTGCGACCTTCGCAGCTCTTGGTGAGATCGCGCAGGCTCACGCCATCGGCGTACTGACCGGCCCGCATGCGGCCATAGCCTCCAGCCACGGCATGAACCTTGGCCTTGTGAACGCACCGGCCCTGAAGGCGGCGGATCTGATCGTCGTGCTCGATTCTGTTGTGCCCTGGGTGCCCCATAGCGTTCAGCCCAATTCGGACGTGAAGCTGATCCACATCGCCCCGGACCCCTTGTTCGCGCGCTACCCGTTCCGCGGGTTCGAGATGGACCTGGCCATAGCCGGCGACCCCGGCGCGGCGCTGACCATGCTGAACGACATGCTGAAACTCAAGCTGAAGGGCAAGGAAGCTGCGACCGACCGACGCCGCGCTGCAATCGCCGACAAGCGTAAGGCGCTGCTGGACGGTCGCAAGGCGGCGCTGGAGGCGGCGTCTGGCCTGAGCCCGATCAGCTATCCATGGATCGCCCATTGCATCAACACCGTTAAATCGACCAATGCGACCGTCTGCGAGGAGCTGGGCGCGCCGTTTGGGTTCCTGAACGTAGAAGATCCCCGTGATTTCATGGCGACGTCGTCGGGTGCGCTGGGCATGGGGCTGGGACAGGCTCTGGGCGCCAAATGCGCCGCGCCGGACAGGCAGGTCATCACCACGGTTGGGGATGGCTCCTACATGTTCGGCTGCCCCACGGCGGCCCATTTCGTCGCCCAGTCCGAGAAGCTTCCGACGCTCACCATGGTGATGAATAATTCGCAATGGTTCGCAGTGCGCCGCGCGACTGTGTCCATGTACCCCGACGGGCTGGCTTCGAAGGCCAACAGCCTTCCGATCGTCGATCTGTCGCCATCGCCCGATTATCACAAGATCACCGAAGCCTTTGGTGGATATGGCGAACGAATCGAAGATCCCGCCAAGCTGATTCCCGCCATGGAGCGCGCCCTGAACAAGGTCGAGCAGGGCCAGCAGGCGACTCTGAACGTGATCGTTCGCACCCGGGCCGGTTGATTTATCGGAATAAAACCCCCTTCGCCCTACGGCGGAGGGGTCTGAACGCCCCCAGGAAGCGCCTCCCGATGAAAAGCGTAATCCGAATCCAAACAGGGGGTTGACGTGGCGGTGGGTTGCGACTAGGTTTCGCGAGCTTTCGACAGGCAGTAGGTTCTTCCGCTTCGAGACGCCGCGTCTTGAACACATTGAACCTAAACGCTGTTGGCCTCTACCGCGACGTGTTAGTCACAGCCGAACGAGTCGGGTTATTCCGAATTGTTTTGGCCCACGAGGCAAGACCATAGCGCAAGCTGTGGTCCTCTGCGGTATGTGCTCCCGGGGTGATGAACCCCAGGAGCCTATTTGTTTTGCGTATGGGTTCGCTCGTCTGGGCGGCTTATGCGCCGGGGGTGTGTCGAAGTTCGGCGCAGGTTCCCAAGTTCACCGGTTCGCTTGTCTGGAAGGGCGAAGAATGCCGACGATTAGCCAGTTGATCCGCAAGCCGCGGCAACAGAAGACCTACCGCGAAAAGGCCCGCCATCTGGCGCAGTGCCCGCAAAAGCGTGGCGTTTGCACGCGCGTCTACACGACGACCCCGAAGAAGCCGAACTCGGCTCTGCGTAAGGTCGCGAAGGTGCGCTTGACGAATGGCTTCGAAGTCATCGGATACATTCCGGGCGAGGGTCATAACCTTCAAGAGCATTCCGTGGTGATGATCCGCGGTGGTCGCGTCAAGGATCTTCCCGGCGTGCGTTACCACATCCTGCGCGGCGTGCTCGACACGCAGGGCGTGAAGGATCGCAAGCAGCGCCGTTCGAAGTACGGCGCCAAGCGTCCGAAATAGTTTCTGCGCCGGCTGGTCCGGCGTCCATTCAGATCCTCGCGTTAGCCTGACGGCGGCGCGTTATAGTTCGACGGAGCCAAACGATGTCGCGTCGCCACAAGGCAGAAAAGCGAGAAGTCATCCCGGACGCCAAGTTCGGTGACATTATCGTCGCGAAGTTCATGAATTCGATCATGTACGAAGGCAAGAAGTCGGTTGCTGAAGCGATCGTCTACGGCGCGTTCGACCAGATCGAAAGCAAGTCAAAGCAGGAGCCGCTTCCGGTTTTCCGCTCCGCGCTTGAAAACGTCGCTCCGGCGATCGAAGTTCGTTCGCGCCGCGTCGGCGGCGCTACATACCAGGTCCCTGTGGAAGTTCGCATGGAGCGTCGTCAGGCTCTGGCGATCCGCTGGATCATCAACGCCGCCCGCGGCCGTAACGACAAGACGATGGTCGATCGTCTGTCCGCCGAGCTGATGGACGCCGCCAATAATCGCGGCAACGCGGTCAAGAAGCGCGAAGACACACACCGTATGGCGGAAGCCAACCGCGCCTTCGCGCATTACCGCTGGTAATTGGAACGGCGCTCGCGCGCCAACGAGGACTGTAAGATGCCCCGCCAATACGCTCCCGAGGACTACCGCAATTTCGGCATCATGGCCCACATCGATGCGGGCAAGACGACGACGACTGAGCGAATCCTCTACTATACGGGCAAGAGCCACAAGATCGGCGAAGTGCACGATGGCGCTGCGACCATGGATTTCATGGAGCAGGAGCAGGAGCGCGGCATCACGATCACGTCGGCCGCAACGACCGCTTTCTGGGCAGGCAAGCGCCTGAACATTATTGACACCCCCGGCCACGTGGACTTCACGATTGAAGTCGAGCGTTCGCTGCGCGTGCTCGACGGCGCAGTGTGCGTTCTCGACTCGAACCAGGGCGTCGAGCCGCAGACTGAAACCGTGTGGCGTCAGGGCGACAAGTACGACGTTCCGCGTATCGTGTTCTGCAACAAGATGGACAAGACTGGCGCGGACTTCTTCCGCTGCCTCGAGGACATCAAGGTGCGTCTGGGCGCACGTCCGGTTCCGATCCAGTTGCCGATTGGATCCGAAAACAATTTTGCCGGCGTCATCGATCTGGTGCGCATGAAGGCGATCGTCTGGAACGGCGAAGCGCTTGGCGCAACGTTCGATGAGACAGAAATTCCGGCCGACATGCTGGACCAGGCTGTAGAATATCGCACCGCGATGATCGAAGCCGCAGTCGAGCTCGACGATGAAGCGATGGCCTTGTACCTTGATGGTACGGAGCCCAGCTTCGAAGTTCTCCAGGCCTGCATCCGCAAGGCTGTTGTCACCGGCGCTTTCTACCCGGTGCTATGCGGCTCGGCGTTCAAGAACAAGGGCGTTCAGCCGCTCCTCGACGCAGTGGTCGCCTACCTTCCCTCGCCCATCGATCGCGGCGGGATCAAGGCCATCGATCACAAGACCGGCGACGATACCGATCGCAAGCCCTTCGACGATCAGCCCCTTTCGCTGCTCGCGTTCAAGATCATGGATGACCCTTACGGCATCCTGACCTTCGCGCGCATTTATTCCGGCACGTTGGCCAAGGGTCAGGCCCTTCTCAACACGAGCCGCGACAAGAACGAGCGCGTCGGCCGCATGGTTCTCATGCACGCCAACAATCGCGAAGAAATTGCGGAAGCTTATGCTGGCGACATCGTCGCCCTCGTCGGACTCAAGGACACACGCACCGGCGAGACGCTTTGCGATCCGCTGAAGCCAGTCATTCTTGAAAAGATGGATTTCCCGGATCCGGTGATCGAGCAGGCTGTAGAGCCGAAGACGAAGGCCGATCAGGAGAAGATGACCACTGCGCTTCTCAAGCTCGCGAACGAAGATCCCTCGTTCCGCGTGTCGTCCGACCAGGAATCTGGCCAGACGATCATCAAGGGCATGGGCGAGCTTCATCTCGACATCAAGATCGACATTCTGCGTCGCACCCATAAGGTCGAAGTGAATGTCGGCGCGCCGCAGGTGGCGTATCGTGAAAAGATCACGCGCGCAGTCGAAATCGACTACGTGCACAAGAAGCAGACCGGCGGCACGGGCCAGTTCGCCCGCGTGAAGATCAGCGTCCAGCCGAACGAAGTCGGCAAGGGCTTCGAGTTCGACTCGAAGGTGATCGGCGGCGCCGTTCCCAAGGAATACATCCCCGGCGTCAACAAGGGCCTTGAGTCTGTGCTTGGCGCGGGTGTTCTGGCCGGCTTCCCGGTTGTGGACATCAAGGTGGCTCTGATCGACGGCGCCTATCACGAAGTCGACTCGTCGGCTCTCGCGTTCGAAATCGCGTCGCGCGCTGCGCTTCGCGAAGCGCTTCAGAAGGGCGGCTCCGTGCTGCTTGAGCCCGTCATGAAGGTGGAAGTCGTGACCCCGGAAGAATATACCGGTTCGGTTATTGGCGATCTTAATTCACGTCGCGGCCAGATCCAGGGACAGGACATGCGCGGCAACGCGGTCGTCGTGAATGCGATGGTGCCGTTGGCCAACATGTTCGGTTACGTGAGCAACCTGCGTTCGTTTACGCAGGGGCGCGCCAGCTACACGATGCAGTTCGACCATTACTCGGAAGTTCCGCGGAACGAAGCCGAGAAGATCCAGGCGAAATACGCCTAAGCCCATACTTGTAAACTCGATAAAGTTTGAAGGAGCCTAGCCATGGCGAAGGAAAAATTCGAACGTAACAAGCCGCATTGCAACATCGGCACGATTGGTCACGTTGACCATGGCAAAACGTCGTTGACGGCGGCGATCACGAAGATTCTTGCTGAATCTGGCGGCGCCACGTTTACGGCGTATGACCAGATCGACAAGGCTCCTGAAGAGAAGGCTCGTGGCATCACGATCTCGACGGCTCACGTTGAGTACGAGACGAAGAACCGCCATT
>CANJPM010000266.1 GCA_947476075.1 Beijerinckiaceae bacterium | reverse complement strand
GCTTGAGCGCTCTCCAGAGGCCGCCGAAGGGGTCGCTGCATTCAAGGAAAAGCGGAAACCTGTTTGGTATCCATCGTTCAACTAATCTTGATCCTATGGAAACTATAATAAGCGGGGAGCTTTATCGTGACAGGTTCGCTTATTGATCGTGTAGAATTGTTTCCCGTAAGGCTTCCCTATGCCCGCGCTATGAATTGGGCTTCCACCCGCGAAAGCGGTGCGGACTTTATGCTTTTGAGGCTGACGACGTCCGAGGGACTTATTGGCGTTAGTGAGGGAGTTGTTAAGACAGCGTGGACCGGAGCGACGCTGCGTTCGCTCGCTGTTTGCTTTGAAGAGATATTCACGCGAATGTTAATAGGTCTTGATCCCGAAGATTTTGGTGGGACCAAGAAGATTTCCCGAATACGGGAGAATAATCTTGCGAAAGCGATGATCGACGTCGCGCTCTGGGATCTACGCTCCCAGCTTTCGCGTCGTCCGCTGTGGCGGATGTGGAATGGGCGCCAAGAGATTGATATGTCGTGGTGCGTGACACGGCAGGCGCCGATAGAGATGGCGCGTGAGGCAGAAGCGGCGTTGGCGGATCATGGCTTCCGGACATTGAAATTGAAAGGTGGTCAAGGTCTGGATGTTGACGAGGCGGCGCTGCAAGCGGTTCGTCGCGCCGTAGGCGACGATATTTTTATATATGTTGATGCAAACCGCGCCTATTCGGTTAGCGAAACGGCTCGCTATGTCTCAATGTTGTCAGATTATGGGGTCGGCTTTGCTGAAGACCCCTGTCGCCTTACGCCTGGGGTTGCATTTGGCGAGATCCAAAGGCAATGCCCTCTACCGCTTTTGGTTGATGGCGATTGTCGTAACATCGAATCGATGCGGATGTTTGTGGAGAGCGGTGCACAAGCCTTCAATTTGAAGATACAGAAAGCGCAAGGCTATACTGAGAATTGGGAGCTTGTGAACCACGCTCGCGAGCATGGCTTACAGACAAATATTGGACTGTTTGGAGAGAGCTCACTTGGGGCGCATGTCGCTCTGCAGCTTGCGTCTGCTTTGCCTCCAGGCAGTTTGCCTGCTGAGGTTTCGGGACATCTGCTCTTTCGAGAGGAGTTTGTGAAAACGCCGGTAAAGATCAAAAACGGTGTTACCGTTCTCCCGGATCAACCTGGCTTTGCACAGCTGGTTGATTGGGAGAAAGTGGAATATCTGCGGCCTGCGTGAGCAATGTTTTGTGTGGCTCAGTATCTGCAGTGATTTGCCTTGTTGTGACGAGGTAGAAGAAATCTCATTCTTCTTCATTAGTTTCATTGTACTGAAATGGAGCGCCAGCTTGATTTTCAGTTATGAAGGCCGAGTGTAGTCTTGAATCGTCTCCAGGAAGACTTGTCTCAATTTTCTGAAACCCTTGGTTATGTAAAATTGCAGGTTTAAGTTGATCGCAACCGTCCTTTCTTGGTTGGCGATGAATAAAAATTATCTCGCAATTAAACGTCGGAACGCATCGATTACGGATTTTGGAGTGCTCTTTGCTTTTATCAACAGCGCTTCAATCTCTTCATTCCCGACGGGACTGTCATCGATTTCGAATTTGCGCGCCTCGGATTTGTAATCATCGTCCTGCGTCATCTGATAAAAAGCAGCACGCAACGCTTTTGCTCGCTCGGGTGGAATTCCGGGTGGCGCTACGAATGATTGGGCCATAAAGAATGGCAATTCTGCAAACTCAAGCAGCGCTCGTCCAGCTTCATCTTTAACAAGCTCTTGAGCAGTTGGAACGTCGGGTAAAATTGGATGGCGGGTCTTGCGGGCGAATTGTACAAGAGGGCGTACTGCTTTTGTCTCCCATAAATGACGTTGACTGGCCTGTACCGAGACTATGCCCATAAGTTGTCCGTCGACTTCGCCGGCAACCATTGCGAGCGATATCTTCGCTGTTCCCGCATAGCCCGATATAGGTTCCACATTCAGACCCAGGACGTCCCTCGCGATAAGGGCAAAGGTCAAGTTGGTTGATCCTTGTTGGCTGGCGCCGAGCCTTATTTTCATTCGCTCGAGATACAGATCCTCGACGGTGCGCGCCGGGTTCGCGTCATTGACCAGCAGCATGAAAGCATCGTTGCGGTAGGAGGAGAGCGACCCAAGCCAGGTTAGCGTCAATGGATCGAAATGGACGTTGGGCTCGCCCATGATCGCTAATTGCGGGATGGCGCGCTCCATCGTTGCAAATTCAGTTCCGTCTCGCGCCGCGGTGTTCGCAACTCTGTTTGCCCCTACAAGGCCGCCGCCGCCAGGTTGATTGACGACGAGGATCGGCGGCTTTCCGGGGATATATTTTCCCATGTGGCGGGCGAGGATTCGGGCTACAATATCGGTGCCGCCGCCAGCGGATGATCCGACTGTGAGGCGTACGCTCTTGCCTGAATAGAATGAAGTGAGTTGATCGTTAGCTCGCGCGATATTCGTCGCGATGAAGCTTGCGATGAGGACAAGAAGGATTCTAAACATCATTATCCCTTCCGGTATGGTTCAATAACTTCGGCGCCAATGCGCTCGACTTCATTTATGCCTGCCGCCATTTTGAAGAGTATCAATTCGATTCCCATGTCATGGAAGCGACCTATTTGCATACGAATTTGTGCAGGGGTTCCCATGCAGCCGCCAAGTGTCGCGGGCAACATACTGCGCTTGATTTTTGCGGTGTCTGGATTTTTCTCATGTGCAATGATGCGTTCGATCACGGCCTCAACCGCGCCTTGAGAATCATTGCCAAAGCCAACGAAGGGGTTGAAAGCAAAACGTACCCGACGGCCAGCTCTATTCATGCGACGCGTCATATCCGCGATCGATTTTTCAAGCTCACGCAACAATTCATCCGTCGTCGTTATGTTACGATCATAGGGTAGAAACCACCAATCTCCAATTTCAGAAACCATTTGACGACCGCGCTCTGAATTTGCGGCAGTAAACATTTCCGGGGGGGTGTTGTTGCGCGGCTTCAACCTTAGTTCCAAATTATGCGCAGGATAAAAATCGCCCTCCATCGAGAACTTGTCGTTCTCCCACGCTCCCTTGATATGCTTCGCAAACTCTGTTGCTCGAACATATCGCCCGTCTGTATTCAGCATCGCCGTTCCACCGAACATCTGAAACTCAGCTTCATTTGCTCCCGTTACGAGGTTGATGGCCATGCCGCCTTTGCAAAGTCGGTCCAAAGACATCGATAGTTTGACGACGAGCGCCGGATGCCAAAGTCCAGGATGGACAGCAACCATCGAACGCATGCGCTCAAGTCGCGATCCGATTGCGCCCGCGACAACCCATGTTGCAAGATCAGGGCCCAGGTGACGTTCGGCAAAAAGGATTATGTCAAAACCGGCCTTTTCCGCCGCCAACATCATATCAAGACCAAACTCATATTGCATATCTTGTCGACCTTCTGGCAAAGGTCCACGCGATTCCAAAATGGCTTGCGCAATTTCACTGGATCCAACAGTCACATGGCTATTTGTTCCATAAAGCCCAAACTGCATTTCCATCCTCTTTGTTTTTGACTGTTTTTTTCAGCATAGTCTGAACCTGGTCTTTGGCAAGGCTTGGCAATCGTGTCATTCGCAGACTTAACCGATTCTGGGTAGATGCATGCTGGCGTCGGTTTGCATCTTACTGGGCGTATCACGTCTTAAGAACAGGACTGTAAATTCGGGTGGTCGCATGCGTCGCGATCCTGGATAGGCGTTACTTCACGCGGGGATTTGGTCGCGGCAATCCCAGATTTTCGCGCAACGTGCGCCCGCCATAGGTTTTGCGGAACAGTCCGCGCCGCTGCAGTTCCGGGACGACGAGGGTGACGAAGTCTGTCAGACCTCCAGGCATGAAGGCAGGCATGATGTTGAACCCGTCCGCGCCGCCGGTCTCGAACCATTCCTGAAAAGAATCGGCGATGTCTTCCGCGGTCCCGATCAATTGTCGATGCCCCTTGGAGACCACGAGCTTTTCCCATGTCTCGCGAACGCTCATGCTTTCGCGACGCGACGTTTCCACTATGCCGATTGCGCGACTCTGCGTCAGCTTGCTGACGTCCAGCGGTGGCAATGGGCCTTCGATATCCACCCCCGACAGATCTATTCCAAGGTTGCGCCCCAACGTGGTCAGGCCCGCCTCGCGATGAATGAGGCTCTGCAGAAGCTCGTATTTGTCTTGAGCTTCCTGCCTTGTGCGTCCGGTGATGGGCATAACGCCGGGCATCACGATTGCGTGGTCAGGGTTTCGACCGAACGAGGCGACGCGAGCTTTTATGTCGTGGTAGAAGCCCCGCGCTTCGTCGATATCGCGCTGGATCGTAAAGATCACCTCGGCGTATTTGGCGGCAAGATTTTTGCCGTCTTCCGAAGAGCCAGCTTGGACGAGGACAGGATTTCCCTGCGGCGAGCGTGGCAGCGATAATGGCCCGGCGACTTTGAAATTAGGTCCGTTGTGATTGAGCGCACGCAATTTTTCAGGCTCGAAGAAGATTCCACGCTCCTTGTCAATTATGATGGCGTCATCATCGAGGCAGTCCCAAAGCCCCCTTACGACCCGCGTGAACTCATCTGCCCTGAGGTAGCGCTCCGCATGTTCGAAATGCGCGTCATATCCGAAATTGTAGGCCTCTCGCGGGGAGGACGATGTGACGATGTTCCAGCCTGCGCGGCCGCCGCTGATGTGGTCGAGCGAAGCAAACTTGCGGGCGACGTTGTAGGGCTCGTTGAACGACGTCGTGGCGGTGGCGACCAGTCCGATTCTTTCTGTCGTCATGGCCAGAGCGGACAGAAGCGTGAGCGGCTCCAGTCTGAATGAATCCGAACGCTTTCCACCAGTTGTGAGTGAAAAAACATCGGCGACGAAGAGCATATCAAACAAGCCTCG
>CANJPM010000265.1 GCA_947476075.1 Beijerinckiaceae bacterium | reverse complement strand
TATCTGGCCTCGGGCGGCGAAATCGACGTCATCGCCATGCGCGGGACCGTGGTGGCTTTCGTGGAAGTCAAAGCCCGCGCGAATCTGGACGCCGCCGCCCTCTCGATCACGCCAGATAAAGGGCGCCGCATGAGCCGCGCCGCCCGCGTATGGGTCTCCCGCAACCCATGGTCGATGACCCGAACGCTGCGCGGCGACGCGATCCTGATGGCGCCGGGGAAATGGCCGAGGCGGGTTGTGGGGGGAATTGAGATTGTGGTGTGAGGGGAGGGAGTAGGCTCTAGGCAATAGAAGAACCCTCAGCCCTCCAGCTTCGCCTTTAATTGCGCGCGCATATCCAGCCCGTGCTTCATCTTCTCGACCATCAGGAACAGGCCGCCGCCGGCCTTTTCCCACACGTCGCCGATGTTGCGCTTGTTGTCTGAATCGGGAAGATCGACACGATCTCCGCCCTTGTACTCAACCACAAAGACGCGCCCGTCCTTCAGCTTCGCGATAAAATCGGGATAGAACCGGCCTTTGGCCAGCGGCAGGCTGAAGGCGTCCGCGTGCTGCGGCACGTTGCGCAACCAGAATTCCACGGCGTCGAGACTGTCCAGCGCAAAGGCGCATTGCATTTCCTCGCCGTCGGCCTTGCCGTCGAAGGCGGGCACGCGGTCGGGGCCGAGGAAATGTTTGCCAAAGCGCATCTGGCCTGCACGCTGAAAGCGCACGCCCTCAAAGGCGCGCTCATGGAATCTGAATCCTGCCTCAAGCGATGTCGTCACCAGCGCCTGCGGCTCGAAAAGGTACATCTGGTGCGCGGCCTGGTGCGCATCGCGCCTGCTGCTGGCAAGGCGCTCCTGTAAAGCGGATGCGAGCTTGTGCCGGTCGAACCAGAGCGCGTTCATGGACAAGTCGCGCGCGCTGACAAGATGATTAAGCGCCCGCAATACGAAGTCGCGCACGTCGCGCGGCGAAAGCTGGTTGTCGCGCAAGCGCTTTTCGAGCCAATTGGCGAAATTGGCCTGACCGAATTCCGGGATCGGCGCATCTATGACAAAGCTGTCTTCCTCGCTCACCCATGTGAAGACTGCGCCCTTGGCGGCCAGATCGACCTCGAAACGCTCAATCGTTTCGCGCGGAGAATAATGAGCCGCGCCCAAATTCGCGTCGCATTTGGCGGGCGACCACGCGAACGCCTCCATGAAAACTTCATCGTTTGCGAATACGAACTCGCCCTGCACCTGCGCCATCAGCGCGGGGGCGACAAAGCTCATGCCCCTTTGCGCGGGCGGCAGGCGCGGATGTTCCTGCGCGACATAGGCGGCTTGCGTTTCGCGAAAGCCTGCGCGGGCAGCTTCAGGCAGAGCGGCTTCAATCTGCGCGCCAAGAGCTGGCGACAGATAGCCTTCCACGCGCAGGCTTGCGCCCGCCTCGCTGACGTTCAGCGTAATCTTGTCGCTGGCGATGGCGCGCAAAGCGGACAGGCTGGCTTTTGGCACGGGGCAGATCAAAGCGGGCGGCGGGTTTGCCTTGGGGCCAAACAGATCGTCGTCGCCCAGCTCGTATTGGTCGCTTTCAATTTGTTCGGCGGCCTCGCTTTCGTCAAAGCCCGTGCGCACCAGTCCCGCCGTCACCGCTTTTGCGGCTGCGGCGAAATTGGGCTCGGACATATGCGCATAGGCTTTGTTGAGATCGGCATCCTCGCGCCGCGTCACATAGGGCATGCGCAGCACGCGCCCGAGTAATTGCTCCACCGCCGTTTCGCTGTTGGCACTGGCGACCGAACACAGCACATAGGCGAAGGAACAATCCCAGCCCTCCTTCAGCGCCTGCACGGTGATGACATATTCCACCGGGCAGGCGGGATCGAACAGATTGACCCCTTCAAGCCCGCGCTCGTCCCCGGTGGCCACCACCACCTTTTCGGGCGCGATCTCTTCGCTCTCCAGAAGATGCTTGCGCAGCGCGTCGGCGTTGATCTCGCCGTCTCTGGATTGCGCCTGAAACAGCACAATGGGGCGGATGAAATCCTTGTCTTGTGCTGCTTTTTCCGCCAGTCGCGCGCGCTCGACGCAGGCCCCGCTCACCGCCGCCCGCCAATCGCCGCTATGTTCGGCGAGCTTGATGGGGAGCTTTATCATCTGCGCCTCTTTCAGCTCCCAGCCGGTCACTGAATGCAAGAGGTTGGAATTGAGGCGCGGCGTTGCGGTGAATTCCACCATTGCGCAAGGGTTCACGCGCTCATAGGCTTCATAGGACAGGCGCGTCGTGTTGTTATGCGCCTCGTCGATGATGAGCAGCGGGCGCAGCATGTGCATCAAATTGGCGAAGGAGAATTTGACGCCAGCATTGCCGTGCCGCTCCAGCCCCGGCGCGTCTTTGGGAACGCCTGCAAAATGGGGCTCGAAATTCTCGTTATGGGCGTAGATTCTGCGCCCGCTGGTGTTGGTGACGCGCAGCGTTTGCACCGTGCCCACCACGATGCAGCAATTGTCGCGCAAATCATGCGGGCGGATCAGCTCGAAATCTTCAATGTCGAACACGCGCACATGGCCGCCGAAGGCCGCGTCCAGTCCTTGCCGGTAGAAATGGCGCCGGTCCTTGAGCGCATCCGCCGTTTGCTGGCGAATGGCGTCGGAGGGCGTGAGCCAAAGGACGAAGGGATATTCGCGTGCGATCCAGTCCTCCCGCGCCAGGCCAATCGTGTGCGCGGCGAGCAGCGTTTTGCCCCCGCCCGTTGGTACGCGCACGCAGACATAGGGCGTGTCCGGCAGCGCCTCGATGGGGCGGTAGGCGCTGGCCCAGCGGCCCAGCATTTTCTGGCGCTCAGGCTCGGCGATCATCGCATCATAGGCGGCTTTGGGGCCGCTCTCTCGCGCGCGCTTGAAATAATCGCGCAAGGAATCGAGCGTTTTTGCCTGATAGGCTTTCAAAAGCATTGGCGCACGCAGGGCAAGAGAAATAACATCAGGAAAAACATCAGCGACGCGCCTTCACGTCGTAGGGCGTTTGTTTAAAAAGAATGTCGCTGCGCTTCAGCGTGTCGTCGCCAAAGCTGGTCGCCTCGCCATAGACGATGAGCTGGCCGGCAAAATCTTGATGTTTGCGCGAAAGTTTTTCGGAGATTATTGCCAGCGTGCCCCGGTTGAGCACATTGCCGCCCTTGGGCGTTTTGTCGCCCAATATGCCGTTGTAGAGCAAAGCGATTGCGCGGGCTTTCTCGCCTTCGCCATGCACGCCGATGAGGGGAGATTTGGCGGCGTTCGCTTTGCCGCTGTAAGGCGCGCCGGTTTCGGAAAACCAGACATGGGCGGCCAGCGTGGGGAAGCGGATATTGGAATCTATGGCGCCGTGCGCATCGAAGGCGGGGCGCCCGAGGCGGTAGAAGCCAAAGCCGCCGCCCCCATTCCAGCCGACCGCCTCCGATATGCCGCCCTGCTCGCCTGCAATGACTTTTTGCAGACGCGGCGCGCAATGGGTGATTGCATGCTCGCCCATTTCGACGCCGATGAACCGGCGCCCCATTTTCAGCGCGACGGCGGCTGTGGTGCCGGAGCCGAGAAAGGAATCGAGCACGAGATCGGTTCTTTTGGAACTAATTTGAATTATTCGTTCAATTAATCGCTCGGGTTTTGGTGTTCCAAATGGACTCCCGTCACTCAGCTTAATCTGCTCCTTTCTGCCGTCTTGAGTATGCCCGACATCATTCCAGAGCCATACCGTTTGTGGAACCGTTCCGACGTCATCTAAATCGGCTAGGAATCGCTTATAAGCAGGTACTTTATTTTTACCTTCTTTTCCCCACCAAATTCGGTCTTCAGCGATATGCCGTTGATGCTCAACTTTGCCATAAGCCCATACTCTTGTTGGCTTAGGCAAAATCTCTTCACCAGTGATTGGATTCAATACTGCGTAAAATAAATTCGGCCTCTCTGAGGCTGATTTAGCGCAGGTATAATCACCGGCTTTCCATAAACCCCGCGCATCGTTATCAGGGTTCAAATAAGCGGCGTCAGACTTTTCGGATCTTGGAAGTTTGTATGGCCTCCAGGTCGCCTTATTTTTGGCAAATACAAGCAGATGATCGTGGTCGTCACTTAGCCAAATAGCGTCGTTGGCCGGAGCATATTTCTTCTGCCAAACAACATTCGCGACAAAATTCTTCCGCCCGAAAATCTCATCCATAATCACTTTGAGATAATGGCCTTCGTTGTCGTCGATCGACACCCAGATCGAGCCGTCTTCGCTGAGCAGCTCGCGCAGCAATTCAAGGCGCGGCCACATCATGGCCAGCCATTTGGAATGTTCCAGATTGTCGTCGTAATGCTCGAACGCCGAGCGCGTGTTGTAGGGCGGGTCGATATAGACGCATTTCACCCGGCCCGCATAAAACGGCAGCAGCGCCTTCAGCGCATCAAGGTTGTCGCCCTGAATGAGCATGTTGCCGCACGATTTGTCGCCCGCCCCCAGCTCCGGCGCCTCCTCCAGCAGCCGGTAGGGCGCCCGCCGCGTCGCGCTCAAATGCTCGTCGCGATCAAGCCAGGACAGAATAGGCATAGGCGCAGCGCTCCGATTCGGGCGCACGATAGGTAATGGTTTAGCTCAAGTCGAGTCGGGGGCCCTTCCTTCCCCTCTCCCGTCATCGACGGGAGAGGGTGGCTTGCGAAGCAAGACGGGTGAGGGAGCTTGGGGCCTAGCGTCAGGCGCCCTCACCCGACCCCGCTTTGCGGGGCCACCCTCTCCCGCGAAGCGGGAGAGGGAAAGGAAGCGCCACTTGCAAACTAGTCAAGCTTATGAAACCTTGCCCTATGCCGCGACGTCCAACCGCCCGCACGCTGCCGCTGGCCCGCGCTTTGCGCACGGATATGACTTACGCCGAGCGCCTGCTCTGGAACGGGCTGCGCAATCGCGGGCTCGACGGGTTCAAGTTTCGCCGGCAGGCGCCCATTGG
>CANJPM010000264.1 GCA_947476075.1 Beijerinckiaceae bacterium | reverse complement strand
GGGCGTGGACATCGCCAATCGCATGCCCGGCGCCGACGAGAAGACCGTGCGCGAGCAACTCGAAGGCAATTTGTGCCGCTGCACCGGCTATCAGGGCATCGTCGAGGCCATTCTCTCCGTGGTCAACCCGGGCGCCGTGAAGGATCACCACCATGCATAATTTCGATTACCATGCGCCCCAATCTCTCGACTCCGCGTTAAAGCTGATCGCTGATCGCGAAGACGCCAAGATCGTGGCTGGCGGCATGACGCTGCTGCCGACGCTGAAACAGCGCCTCGCGGCCCCCAGCGATCTCATCGACCTTGCTGGAATCGCCGATCTGCGCGGCGTCAAGAAGGACGGAAACGAGATCGTAATCGGCGCGATGACTTGCCATAACGACGTTGCAACGTCAGACATTGTTAAGGCCAACATCCCGGCGCTCGCCAAGCTCGCCAGCATCATCGGCGACCCGGCTGTGCGCCATCGCGGCACCATCGGCGGCTCGCTCGCAAACTCCGATCCTGCCGCAGATTATCCCGGCGCCGTGATGGGTTTGAATGCAACCATCGTCACCAACAAGCGCAGCATCAAGGCGGATGATTATTTTCTTGGCCTGTTCGAGACTGCCCTTGAGCGCGATGAAATCATCACATCGGTGCGTTTCCCGATCCCCGAGCGCGCCGCCTACCAGAAGTTCCGCCACCCTGCATCCGGCTACGCCGTCGTTGGCGTGATGGTTTCCAAGAGCGGCGCGAATGTGCGCGTCGGCGTGACCGGCGCCGGCCCGTGTGCGTTTCGTATGAGCGAGATGGAAGCCGCGTTAGCAAAATCCTTCACGGCTGACGCCATCAAGGACTTGAAGGGGAATCCCGACGAGCTGCTTAGCGACATCCACAGCACGAACGAATATCGCGCGCATCTGGTAGGTGTGCTCGCACGTCGCGCAGTCGCCGAAGCCTGAGTCGCAACGCTTAACCCTTCTCCCGCGCGCGGGAGAAGGTGGCGCGCGCTGCGCGACGGATGAGGGGGAGCTTAGCCTCTTTCAGCATTATAAATAAAAATAAACACGGGAGAGAACGATGAGCCAAGAGGCGCCAGACCTTGATCAGGTCATTCATGAGCTCGTCGCCGCAAATCGTATCCTCGCAAATCAGGGCGTCGTTGACGCCTATGGCCATGTGAGCGTGCGCCACCCGCATGACAAGAACCTTTTTCTGCTCTCATGCTCACGCAGCCCGGAGCTTGTCGAGCCGGCCGACATCATGACGTTCCGCATGGACGGCTCGCCGGCAGACGGGCGCAAAGACAATCCCTATGTGGAGCGCTTCATCCATTGCGGCGCTTATGAGCATGACGACAAAGTGATGGCCGTCGTGCACAGCCACGCGCTCGCGGTGCTGCCCTTCAGCATCAGCTCAACTCCGATGCGCACAGTCATTCACACCGCAAGCCACATGGGCGAACACATTCCGGTATGGGACAGCCAGGACAAGTTCGGAGATACGGGCCTGCTGGTTTCAACGATTGAACAGGGGCGCGACCTTGCAGAAGCGCTCGGGACAAGCAAAGTCGCGTTGATGCGCGGGCATGGATTTACCGCGGCGGCGCACTCGCTGGGCGAGGTGTTGAAAATCTCAATCTATCTGCCACAGAACGCGCAAGTTTATCTTGATGCGCTGCGTCTTGGCGGAACCATCAAATGCGTGACGCCGGGCGAAATGGCGATCCGCGATTCCTTTGGTCCGGGCGGGCGCGAACTGGCCCGCGCGATGGATTATTGGGCGATGCGCGCTGGATGCAGCCATTTCCTGAACTATAAGAAAAGCTGAGGGACGAGTCATGGCAAGATTGCAATTGAGCTTCGCCTGCGGGCTTTATGATCGCATGTTGCCGATCTACACCGGCGATGTGCGCCCAAACGGAATTGATCTCAACTTTCTGCCCATCGACGCGCCGCGCGAAATTTTCGACCGGCTCGCTTCGCGTCAGGAATTCGACGTCGCGGAAATGTCATGCTCGGAATTTGTTTCCCGCACCGCTGCGGGACAATGCGATTACGTCGCCATACCGGTATTTCCCTCGCGCCAGTTTCGTCACGGCCTTGTCGCGATCAACATGAATTCTGGTATTGAATCGCCAAAAGATCTGGAGGGCAAGCGCATCGGCGTCCCGCTCTACACAATGACGGCGGCGATTTATATCAAGGGCTTTCTGCAACACGATTACGGCGTCGACATTACGAAGCTCAAATGGGTGCAGGGCGCGATCAACCTCACTGGCGGCCACGGAACGCCAACGATCATGCCGCTTGTAAAGCCGGTAGCAATTGAACAAAACACCAGCGGTAAAACGCTTGGCGACCTCCTGGAAGCGGGCGAACTCGACGCCATCATCGGCACGACTTTGCCCGCATCCCTGAAGCGCGCCAAACATGTGCGCCGGTTGTTTCCAAACTTTCATGAGGTGGAGGCCGATTACTACAAGCGCACCGGCATCTTCCCGGTCATGCACCTGATCGCAATCAAAAAGAGCGTGCACGAGCGCTATCCGTTTGTTGCGACCAGCCTCTATCACGCGTTCAACGAGGCCAAGAACATCTCGCTCGCCAAAATGAAAAATCTGGCGGCGCTGCGATATATGCTGCCGTGGATGGCCGAACAGCTTGACGAGATCGACGAAGTATTTGGCGGCGATCCGTGGCCATATGGCGTTGAGCCCAACCGCGCCACGCTTAACGCACTCGTCACCTATCTGCACGACCAGCATCTGGTGGATCGCCGCATGGACGTGGACGATTTGTTCGTGCAGGTTGAAGGCGGTCACTAGTCGGGGTGCGGTCGCGGCTCCGGCATAAGCCGGAGAGACGCCATGGACGAGAC
The DNA here is from genome assembly GCA_947476075.1 of Beijerinckiaceae bacterium. GTDB lineage: Bacteria > Pseudomonadota > Alphaproteobacteria > Rhizobiales > Beijerinckiaceae > Terripilifer. The sequence continues at coordinate 2,098 of CANJPM010000264.1, read as the reverse complement.
AAGCCAGAGCGATGCTATTGAATTTCTCCACCGCGTTTGCTCTGAGGCAGGAGACAATACGCCGCCCGCGTTGACCCATATTTCAAGGGTGTTTTTTGCCGGCGCGCGCGTCTTCAAACTCAAGCGCGCGGTTCTAAAACCCTATCTGGATTTCAGCAGCCCCGAGCTACGCTGCAAAGCGTGCGCGCGCGAGCTGGAGCTGAATCGGCGCACCGCCCAATCACTCTATATCGCGTTACGCCGGATTACGCGTGAGCCCGCTGGCCTTGTCTTTGACGGACCAGGAGAGCTTGTCGATTGCATCGTTGAAATGCAGCGCTTCGACGAGGACTTGCTTCTTGACCGCATGGCGCAACGAGACGCATTGACGCCCCTGCATATGGACACGCTGGCGCACTCCATCGTAGCCATGCACACAAGCGCCGAGGTGCGCGAAGGCGGCGCGGCTCCTCTGGCGCGGGTTCTGTCGATGAACAAACGTGCGGTTCAGGAAAGCTTTCTCAATAGCGAGCCCGGCTGCGACGCGCTGCTCGCCCAGATGGAGCAGGCGCTCACCCATCTCGCCAACCTTCTCAATTCGCGCGCCCGCAATGGCAAAATACGCCGATGCCACGGCGATCTCACCCTTCGCAACATCGTGTTGCTGGACGGCTCGCCGACGCCCTTTGACTGTCTTGAGTTTGACGAAGATCTGGCGACCACGGACGTACTCTACGATCTCAGCTTTCCGATCATGGACCTTTGGCGGCTCAATCTCGCGCAGCTCGGCAATAGCTTGTTCAATCGCTATCTGGACCGCGTTAACGAAACCGACGGACTGTCGCTGATGCCGCTCTTCATCGCCATGCGCGCCATCGTGCGCGCCCATGTCGCCGCCAGCATGGCGGAAGACAAACCTCAGATAAGGGAAGAGGCGCGCAGCTATTTCGAATTGGCCCGGAAAGCGATCGAGCGAGGCCCACCAGCGCTTTTTGCAATCGGCGGCTTGAGCGGCTCCGGCAAGTCCACATTAGCCGCAACGCTGGCGCCAATGATTGCGCCGATGCCGGGCGCACGGATTCTCTCCAGCGACCGCATTCGCAAAGCGCTGTTTGGGGCGCAAGCAAACACCCGTCTTCCGCCTGAGGCCTATACGAGCGAAATCTCCGCGCGCGTCTATGCGTTGATGCGCGAACAGGCAAGCGCATGTCTCGACGCAGGTTGGCCTGTTATCGTCGATGCAGTGTTCGATCGCGACGAAGACCGCGCCGCTGTCCGACACCTTGCCGATACGCGCGGCGTGCCCTTCAGCGGCTTCTGGCTGCAAGCTTCAATGCAGATATTGCAAGAGCGGATCAGCGCGCGCGTCAACGATCCCTCAGACGCCGATGTGTCCGTTCTGAACGCGCAAGCGCAACGGCTCGCAGCACAAGACGCTCCAATTCAGCGATGGCGCAAGCTGGATGCAAGCCAGCCTGCTTCTGTAAACGCACAGGTCATCGCTCCAAAAAGCTAATCGCCGCGAGCTTTGTCAGCTATCTGCAACGGGGCGATCCGGCTCTCGTACTCCTCGCCCAGCACGGCGCGGCGGAACGCATCGCGCACGTTTGCAGGTTGACGCGCATGCCACCGGAAATCATCGAGGCGGCGGCCGTACCAGAAGGAGGCGAGATATTCCTCGCGATTCATGCCGTCGCGGAACAACCCAACTGTTGCGACGGGAAGCGACACGCATTTGGCGGCCTCAGCATCACGGATGACGCCTTTTGCTTCACCGCCTGCGGCGACGACTTCAACCTCCTCAAAGAATCGATTGCGTATCATCGCAATGCCGCGATCGCTGGCGCCAAGGTTTTCCTTGGTGCGATCGGAAATGCGCCCCTGCCCCACCCATGCGACGATATCCTGATTCATCACATGGCTGGTGATCCATTCGCCTCGCGAATCCTTGATAGGCGCCTTCCACCAGAACGGCCTTGCGGGCGTCAACGCTTCGCTCTCAATCGGCAAACGCGTGAAAAACCATGCGATGCTCAACGTGTTCTCGTCATCGACCGGCACGCGCCATTCAAAATGGCTGCCAAGATAAAAACCGTTGGGCCACAGCGCCACACGGCCG
>CANJPM010000263.1 GCA_947476075.1 Beijerinckiaceae bacterium | reverse complement strand
GCATCGGCTGTTGGCCCGGGTTAAATCTGTCGACGAGAAGACCTACCTTGTTGCTGTGCTTGCCTGCATTATGGCGATCCTTGTTTTACCGCCGTTGTTCTTTCTTATACTGGGTGCGGTTACTGTTTCTGATGCGCAGGGCGTCAGCTTCACGCTTGAGCGATTCCTGCTTCTATTGTCGCAGAAAGGGATTTTGCTGAGCTCTTTAAATTCGTTTTTCTTCGCAATTGGCAGCGCCGTTCTTTCGCTCATTATTGGCGGAACTGCTGCATGGTTGGTTGAGCGTACGAATGCACCACTCAAATCGCTCACGTATGTTACGAATATTATAGCGCTTGGAACGCCCTATGTTCTTTATACAAGTGCCTGGCTTTTGCTGCTCGCCCGATCAGGGCCTATCAATACTTGGTACAGGCAAGTTACTGGAGGTAGTGATGTCTTGATAAACGTTTACGGAATGGCGGGAATGATCTTGATCGAAGGCCTGCTCTGGTCACCGCTTGTGTTTCTGCTTCTGGGTGCGACATTACGTAATTTCAACCCCGCGCTTGAAGAAGCTGCCCGAATGTCTGGCGCTGGAACGTGGGGCATCATTCGTCGCATCACACTCCCGCTATCGCTTCCGTCGATACTGGCTCTCGCTATGCTTGTTTTTATACGCACGGTTGAGGCCTTCGAAGTTCCGGCGCTTGTTGGTACACCTGGACGTGTTCGTGTTCTGACTACTGATATTTATGAGTTGATGCATCGTGTTGTTCCTCCCGATATTGGCTCGGCGAGTGCGCTTTCTCTTATTCTGCTGGGTGTTGTGGCTATTCTGCTGTACTATTACGGGCGCCTCACTAAGAATGCAGAAAAATACGCGACTGTTACGGGTAAGAGCTTTCGTCCCAATCAGTTCGATCTAGGTCGTTGGCGTCCAATTGCAGCTTTTGGACTTGGTTTCTATTTCTTTCTTTTGATTGTCTTGCCTTGTTTTATTCTCGTCTGGGCTTCGTTACTTCCCTTCTATCAAACTATAAAATATTCAGCCTTCGCACTCGTAACGCTTGATAATTATCGTAATGTATTTTCTTCGTACCGTTACGTTGGCTTGACGGTGAATACGATGACGATAGCGTTCATCAGCGCGAGCGCGGTGATGCTTTTGACCGCAGTGTGCGCCTGGTTGACAGTACGGAAGGCGCCAGGGGCCAAGATCATCGATCAACTTGGCACCATGCCGCTTGTGTTTCCAGGCATTGTGCTTGGCGTCGGCGTAATGCAATTCTTTCTGAATATGCCGATCGGAGGCTATGGAACGATTTGGATTATCGTTTGGGCGTTCCTCATCAATTATCTGCCCTACGGCGTTCGCTACAGCTACGCCGGCATGATTCAGCTGCATCGTGAGCTCGAGGAGGCCGCGGCTGCTGCTGGGGCGACGCCGATTCAAGGTTTTCGGCGGATTGTGTTCCCGCTGCTGGCGCCCTCGCTGATTGCAGGTTGGCTCTTCATCTTCCTTCTCTCGACGCGAGCTTTATCGCTTCCGGTTCTGCTTTCCGGACCAGGTTCGCAGACGATGGCGGTCGCAATGTTTGACTTGTGGGGCAACGGTCAGGGACCGGAGCTCGCCGCGCTTGGTTTAGTTTGGAGCCTTGCCATGACTTGTGTCGCGGTTCTGTTCTATTTCGTCGCTCGTCGAAGCGGCGGCGGTTTACGTGTTAGCTGAGCAATTTTTGCTTACGGATACTCGACGCTTGGGACGCTATTGGGAATTGGAATTACAATGTACGAGAAGAAAAAAGGCGTTGAGGGGGTCCGAGCGCTGCTTTCGCCGCGTAACGTGGTTATCGTAGGCGCAAGTGACAGACCTGGGAGCTGGTCAAAGACTGTATATGCTTCTCTCATGCGCACAGGTTTTTCCGGCTCTGTTTATCCAATCAACCCACGTAGCGCCACGGTTTGGGGCGATAAGGTTTGTTATCCAGGTTTCAGGGCCCTCCCGGAGGTTCCTGATCACGTCGTCATTCTGGTGCCCGGAGAGGCTGTCGCAGAAACAATTCGCGAAGCCGGGCGCGCTGGAGCGAGAAGCGCTACAGTATTTTCCAGCGGATTTGGCGAGGGCGGGGATCCTGCGGGTCAACGTCTTGGTGCGGATCTGCGCGCCGCAATTAAAGAATCCGGACTTGCTGTTTCAGGTCCAAATTGCCTCGGTAATCTGGCGGCGCCTTCCTCCTTCATGACATTGACGGATCGTCGCATTACGGAGTTGCGTCGCGGGCCGATAGCGATTTTTGGACAAAGCGGAGGCATTGTCACCGCAATTTATCGCTCTCTTACCAATCGAGGTATGCAACCTGGCTACGCCCTCACGGTCGGCAATGAAGCAGGCCTCAATTCTGCTGATTATATAAATTACTTTGTTGAGGACGATGACACTCAGGTCATTGCCTGTTTCATTGAAGCGATTCGTGAACCTGATGCTTTCCGATCAGCCTGCATAGCAGCAAGACAGGCAGGTAAAGCGATTGTCGCCATGAAAATTGGGGGATCGGATGCAAGTCGCCGAGCGGCGCTTGCGCATACGGGATCATTGGCTGGGTCCCTTCAATGTTTTGATGCAGTGGCCGAAGCTGTTGGGGTTATACGCGTTGAAACGATCGATGAAATGACTGAGGTCATCGAGGTGCTAACGCACGGCAAGCGGGCGTCGGGCGCCCGGATCGGCGCCATTACCTTTTCGGGAGGTCTAAAGGGCCTCCTCCTGGAAGCCGCGGAACGGAACGGCGTTGAATTTCCGGTTCTGCAGCCCGAGACGATCATGCGGCTCGGCGAAGTTCTCGGGATAGGAACTTCGCTTGGAAATCCACTCGATGCAGGCTTTGCCGCGCTATCAAGTCGGGATGCTTATTTGAAGTGCGTCGAGATCTTGCAGGAAGATCCGGGGATCGATCAGATCGTCGTTCAAGAGGAATTGCCCATTGCATCGGGGGTTAATGAGAAGGCCGGAAATCTGTTGTTGGTTGACGAGATGATCGCCAATGCAAAGGCCAAGCCAGTAGCCGTCGTGTCAATGGCGTCTTATATGTATAGCGATTACACGCGTGAGTTCCGTTCGGGCTTTATGCGGCTTCCAGTTCTGCACGAAGTGGACAAGGCCCTGCGTGCTCTCAAGCGCGTTGGTTTATGGAATTCCTTGCCCTGCGAGGCAGAATGGAATCCTTCTCCGCCTCAAAATTTAGCGCCGCATATCGAGCAGATTCTTGGCCGGGCGAACCCAACGCATGAAAGCCGATTTATTCTAAATGAAGCTGATTCCAAAGCTCTTCTGAATGCCTATGGAGTGCGTTCTTTACATGAGATTTTTGCAGCCACCGCTGGCGAAGCGGCCGAAGCCGCCGATGCGATTGGTTATCCTGTTGTGCTGAAGGTTGTTTCGCCCGACGTCGTTCATAAGACGGAGGTTGGAGGCGTCGTTCTTGGCTTGCAAGATGCTCAAAGCGTATGTGCAGCTTTTGACAGTATCAGGACGTCACTAAGAGCGCACGGATCTGAATTACGATTTGAAGGCGTTCTTGTTGTGGGCCAGGTACGCCAAGGGGTTGAACTTGTGGTTGGGGTGCAGCGTGATCCCGAAGTAGGGCTGACAGCGATGTTTGGTTCTGGTGGAATCATGCTGGAACTTCATAAAGATGTTTCGTTCGGCGCGATTCCGCTGAACGCGATGCGGGCTCAGGGGATGATTGATCGAACGCGGGTAGCACAATTGCTGAAAGGCTTTCGCGGATCAGCGCCATGTGATCATGAAGCGATTGTCGAGGCTTTGCTTGCCGTTTCGCGCTTGGCCACAGATCTCGGTGACAGACTTGAGAGCATTGATATCAATCCACTTGTCGCGCGCCAAGGCGAAACCGGCCTCCTTGCCCTCGACGCCCTCATCGTTTTGCGCAAACCAGTGTGATGAACGGACGAGCTATGAACACCACTATTTCTGTTGAGATATGCCCACGCGGCGTCACCACCCTGCGACTGCAACGTCCGGATCGTGGCAACGCTTTTAACCAGACAATGCTTAACGAGGTTTATGCGGCGCTGACAGATTTAGCTGCCGATCCATCTGTTCGTTCGCTCGTCTTGCGAGGCGATGGAAAGCATTTTTGTACAGGCGCTGACATGAGCTCGCGTGGTGGCTCGGATACTGGCGTATCCCTGAGTGATACACTGCACCTCCTCGATATCTTTCCCAAGCCCGTTATGGGCGTCATACATGGTGGCTGTGTTGGGGGAGGTCTTGCTATTGCAGCTTGCTGTGACGTAGTTTTAGCAGACACACACGCCTTCTTTGCGGTTCCGGAGGTCCGCTTGGGGCTTGCGCCTTCCGTCGCGCTGACCGGATATTTTTTAAGAGCGATGGGGCCGCGCGCGTTTAGGCGTTATGGTCTGTCTGGCGAACGCATTGGATCCGCAGATGCGCTTCGCTTGGGTATAGCACACGAAGTCACTGAAAGCGGCGCGGTCGATGCACGGCTTGAACAATTGATCGATGACTTTCTTCACTGCGCACCACTTGCGCTTGCTGAGTTCAAAGGTCGCATAGCTCTGCTTACTACATCAGCGACTCCCTCGAACGCGAATGACGGCCCGAGGGGGCTTGAGCGCTCTCCAGAGGCCGCCGAAGGGGTCGCTGCATTCAAGGAAAAGCGGAAACCTGTTTGGTATCCATCGTTCAACTAATCTTGATCCTATGGAAACTATAATAAGCGGGGAGCTTTATCGTGGCAGGTTCGCTTATTGATCGTGTAGAATTGTTTCCCGTAAGGCTTCCCTATGCTCGCGCTATGAATTGGGCTTCCACCCGCGAAAGCGGTGCGGACTTTATGATTTTGAGGCTGACGACGTCCGAGGGACTTATTGGCGTTAGTGAGGGAGTTGTTAAGACAGCGTGGACCGGAGCGACGCTGCGTTCGCTCGCTGTTTGCTTTGAAGAGATAT
>CANJPM010000262.1 GCA_947476075.1 Beijerinckiaceae bacterium | reverse complement strand
GTCTCGCCCGCGTTCGTTTTGGACCCGGACGGCGGCGTCGATTGCGCCAAAACAGCCGTAGAGCCCGCGCAAAGCAGCCCCAAGGTGCCGCTCATAATTAACAAATTTACCTTACGCATAACATTGACTCTCTAAAATCAGAAAACGCTATTTTTAAAGTCTGAATAACGTAGCCGGAGCTGCAGAATTGACCAAGTAAAAACCCCTCCTTCCAATGCGGAAACCGGGTTAATGCTTTATCTTGAGGGTAAACTTCGCGCAGGGTCGATGATGGCACTTGAGGGTAAACGCTGCGCTCCGCCCGCTGCATTTTGGCGATTGCATGCCTCATCGCATTCATCCTTGACGCGGGCTTGCGAACCCGCATCTTGGCGCGATGAGCGCAAAGCCCTCCCTTCCGCGCGATCTCGCGCAAGACCTGTGCGTGTGCCTGCGATTCTGGTCGCGGCTGCCGGTTCCCATTTTGTCGTGGGAGCCTGAGCCGCACGGCATGCCGGACTTTGCGCGGTGCTCGCGCATGTTGCCGGTTGCGGGCGCGATCATCGGGGCGTTTGGCGCGCTTGCGCTGCTGGGCGCAAGCATGCTTGGCGCGCCCGCCAGCGTTGCTGCGGGTTTGGGGTTGGCAGCGTCAATTCTGGCAACGGGGGCTTTTCACGAAGACGGGCTGGCGGACACCGCCGACGGACTGGGCGGGGGCGCGAGCCGTCAGCGCAAGCTGGAGATCATGAAAGACAGCCGCATCGGAACCTATGGCGGCGCGGCGCTTGTGCTCTCCATCGGCCTGCGCTGGAGCGCGCTGGCCGCGATTCTGGAGGCGCAGGGCGCGCTGGCGACCGCTCTGGCGATGATTGCGGTCGCCGCCTTCTCGCGCGTGGCCGGCCTCATTCCGGCTGTGGCTCTTGAGCCCGCACGGGCCGACGGCGCGGCGCAAGCGGCGGGCAAGCCGGGCGAGAGCGCAATGTGGATCGCGTGCGCGCTCGCGCTCGCCATTTCAGGCGCACTGATTGCGCTGGCGATGGAGCCGCGCGCCTGGGCGGTCGCAATCCTTGTCGGCCTCGCCGGCCCGCTCGTCATGACGCGACTTGCGCGCAAGCAGATTGGCGGACAGACCGGCGACATCGCCGGCGCCTGCCAGCAATTGGCGGAGATGGGCTTCCTGATCGCGCTCGCGTCGCGCTAGTTTAATAGCCCGCGAGGCTGAAAACGAAGCGCAGCGACACCAGCATCAAAAAGCAGCCGAACGCTATTTCCAGCGCGCGCTTGGACAGAGCGTGCGCGAGCTTCACGCCCAGCGGCGCCGTCCAGATGCTGACGGGCGCAAACAGCGCGACGCCAATCAGCGACACAAAGCCAATCGAGAACGGCGGCAGGCCAGGCTTGTCGAAACCCGCAACCATGTAACCCAACGCGCCGGGGATCGAGATCAGCACGCCCATGCCCGCCGAGGTTGAGACCGCCTGATGGATCGGGCGATTGTGGAACGTCATCAGCATGGTCGAAATCTGCCCGCCGCCAATGCCCATCAGCGCCGACAATATGCCGGTGACAAAACCATAGGCGCGCATCATCACGCCCTTGGGCATGTCGTCGCCAAGGCGCCAGTTGAGATTGCCAATCAGGCGCACCGCATTGACGCCCGCCACCATGACAAACACGATCTTGAACGCAGCCGCCGGAGCCCAGCGGGCCGCCAATGCGCCCAGCACAGTGCCAATAACGACCGGCACGGCCCATGCGCGCAAAATGTCCATGTCCACCGTGCCGCGCTTGCGGTGGGCCCTGAAGGAAGCGATGGAGGTGGGAATGATGATCGCCAGCGAGGTGCCAACGCACAGCGGCATGCGGGCGGATTCCTCGACGCCTATGACGCGGAACAATTCATAAAGCACCGGCACGATCACGGCGCCGCCGCCGACGCCAAAAACGCCGGCCAGCACCCCCGTGATTGCGCCCGCGCAGGCAAGCCCCACAACGAGAATGGCGAGGTCGCCCGCCGAAATGCCAAATAACATGAAAGCCCCCGCGCGGCGGTGATGCAAGGGCAACCTTTGCGGGAGGAATCGCGACGACGCAAGATGCGCGCGTGAAATGGCCTGGCGGGAAGCGCCCTCGCCCGACCCTCGCTGATGCGAGAGCCGCCCTCTCCCGTCATGACGGGAGAGAGGAAGAAAGGGTTGGAGCTATTAAGTTTCGCGCTCGGAATCCATCGCGGCCTGCGCTGCAGCGCGTTGTTTTTCCACCAAACCGACCGAGATAATCGACAATTCGTAGAGCAGCCAACCGGGAACGGCGAGAAACATCATGCTCATAATATCGGGCGGAGTCAGAATAGCCGCCATCACCGCTACGAGGAAGATAGCGATCCGGCGTTTCTCGCGCAGAAAAGCGGCGTCGATTACGCCAACGCGGCCGAGCAGCGTCAGCACCACCGGCATCTGGAACGTAATGCCGAAAGCGAAGATCAGCGTCATAATGAGCGACAGATATTCCGACACGCGCGGCAGAAGTTCAATTTGCGCCCGCCCCGGCTCTTTCGCCTGCTGCATGCCAAGGAAGAAATGCAGCAGATTGGGCATCACGAGGAAGTAAACGACCAGCGCGCCCATCAGGAAGAACACCGGGGTCGCGATCAGATAAGGCGCAAACGCCGCCCGTTCGTGGCGATAGAGCCCCGGCGCCACGAAGGCGTAAATCTGCGAAAAGATCACCGGGCACGAAGAGAACGCGGCTGCGAACATCGCCACTTTGATCTGGGTGAAAAAGAATTCCTGAGGCGCTGTGTAGATCAGCCTCGCATCCGGCCCGGCGGCTTGCTCGAAGGGCACCACCAGCAAATTGTAGATGCCCTTCGCGAAAGAGAAGAACACAATGAACATGATGACGAAGGCGATCAGCGCCTTGATGAGGCGCGAGCGCAGCTCGATCAGATGCTCCATCAAAGGCGCCTTGGTGGCCTCGATGGCGGCTTCGTCCTCGTCGCGGGTCGTTTTCTTGTCAAGCATGGTCATTACGCCTCGCGCGGGGGGGAGGCGACGGGCTTATCTGCCGGAGCTGCCTTGTCGACAATGGTTGCGTCAGGGGCGACCTCGGCATGAAACGTTGACGCCGCGTCGATGATCTCGGGCGGCGCCGGCACGTTGAAACTGGCCGCTTCAAAACTGGCCGCTTCCTGCGCGCTCGCTGAAGCGGCGGACGCGGGCGCGGAGGCAGGCTTGTCGGCCAGCGCATCGCGGATTTCGCGATCAGCTATTTCAGCTGGGTTGTAATTGATGTCGACGCGGGCGGATTCGGCGATGTTCTGAACGTTCTTCTTCAGGTCTTCCATCTCGGATTCGCGCATCGCCTCAGCAAATTGCCCCTGAAATTCAGACGCCATGCGCCGCATCTTGCCGAGCGCCGCACCAACCTGACGAAGGACGCGCGGAAGCTCCTTCGGGCCGAGCACGACAAGCGCGATCACGCCGATGATGAGGAGTTTTCCCGCGTCGATGTCGAACATGAGTTTGTTTCGCCAATCTGTCTCGACATAGCGCCAGAAAGCCGCGACGCGCCCGGCCAAAAACCGGGCGTTCGGCGTCTGCGCCGCATCCATATATATGGATGCGATTAAAAAGCCTTAGCCGACCTTGCCAGGCTGGGTCGGGGCAGCGGCGGGAGCGGTCTGCGGAGCGCTCGCCACCGGTTGGGCTGCGCCCTGGTCGATAGTGCGAGGCGTTTCTACCGCAGGCTGCTGCGGCTTGTCGTCGTCCTCAGCCATGCCCTTCTTGAAGGACTTGATGCCCTTCGCGACATCGCCCATCAGATCGGAAATCTTGCCCTTGCCGCCGAACACCACAAGCGCAATCGCACCCACGATGAGCCAGTGCCAAATTGACAAACTGCCCATAAAAAAACCTCCTCCGCGCAAACACGCGCCCTCTTCGTTCGCAACCTATGCAAGCCGAAACGTAAAAACAAGGACGCTACTACAGGAGTGCGCAAATTAAAGCTGGGTATCGTCCCTGAACTGTGCAGCTATTCACTGCCCGCGCCCAATGCGTGCCGCAAAGAGCGCGCCAATAGACGGCGGGCTCCGTTTGCCGGAATGATGGCCACAGGTTCGTGACTATTCTCCTTTAGCGCGCATTGCAGAGCTGCAGCCATGGGTTGCTGCTCTGCGTGCGAGCAAACCGAAGAGTCGGGCTAAGCCTCACTCCAGGACAAGCACTGGCGTTTGGTCGCCATCGCAGGTGAAGCAACAGCTACGGCAACTGCCCTTGTCGTCCGGACCGGAGCCCCATGTGGAGCTGCGCGTGTTGCGCACCCAAGCCCCATAGCAGATCTTTTCTCCCCGCCTGCAGGAGATTTCGATACTGCGAGTAGAATAATCTTTAAGTGTATAAACCTCCCCGTCGCCCGGCCAGACTCGATCGCGATCCTGGGAATACAGTTCGATATCGACGACCTTCGGATGCTCGCTTCTGAAGCGCCATTCGATGCTTTGAGCGGATGCGCCGGTGACTTCGACAACGACCAGCAAAAGAGAGAAAATAAAAGCGATAAAACGAGGCATGCTGAACTCCGTTTAAAAGCGTCTTGTTAAAAAACAAAATCAACAAAATATCTCGCGCCCTGCGAGCTGCAGAAGGCTGCAACTCGAAAACGCTAAAAAATTGTAAACGGTTTCGCCGCGCCCTTCCAGTGCTTGGCCTTCACTTTAATATGCATGTTCAAACGTCGTCCGCCTGCATCGCTGCCCAGTTCAAGCAAGCGCATCACGGCGCAGAGATGGCGGATACATCCAGCCGCAGAGAAACTTGCATAAGGCATAAGGGCTTGAAGCCTGCGGCCTTCACGCTTCCCTATCCCGCTCGTCGTTCACCAAAGCCTCAGCCTCGGCTGCGGCTTCAGCCTCCGCTACCATTTGCAGGGCGTTGAACGCAGCGGCGATAGCCTCGACGCCAGCTTCTGCCAGCTCCGGCGTGTCAATGGCCGATTCAAGCGGCAGATCATCGAACAAATCGCCTTCCAACGGATCTTCATCAGCGGT
>CANJPM010000261.1 GCA_947476075.1 Beijerinckiaceae bacterium | reverse complement strand
TTCGGCGATGGGCTGAAACAAAAAACAAGACAGGGGCATCACCATGCGTCTGGTAGCGTTCAACGCTGATCGTTCGTCGCCTTTGCCGATCCTCTCCTAAGCCGATTTTCTGGCGAGCAATCCCGATGCTTTATTGCTGGTCGGGCGGCTGTTTGTGGGCGCTATCTTCGTGCTCGGCGGATTGCTGATCTTCGTCGGCCTCGCCACGCGCTACGCCTGCAGCCTGATGTTTGCATTCATGCCGGTGGCGACCTTTACGGCGCACCGCTTCTGGAGCTTTGCCGACCCGGCGCAGTTTCGCGCGCAGCAGAGCCAGTTCTTCAACAACGTGTCGATCTTCGGGGCTTTCAATCTGATATTCGCCATCGCCCCGGGCCGCTGCAGCCTTGACGCAATGATCGTGCGCCGCAGAAAGAGCTGAGCGCACGAAAAAACTGCGCCGGGCTTGCAAGCCCGGCGCATGATCCTCCTAGTCCTTGCGGGACAGTCCGATCAGCTTGGCGATTTCTGCGACCTGCTTTTCCTGCGCGGCGATGTCGGCTGCAAACTCCTCGGCGCCGCCGGGGTTGGGGACCTGGCCGCTGGCTACGAGTTTGGCGGCGATCTCAGGCATGCGCGCCACGTCCGCCACTTCATCGCCGATGCGCTTGCGCAATTGCGGGCTGACGCTGCGCGGACCAAACATTCCCACAAGACCTTCCAATTGCAGGGACGGAACGCCCTGTTCGATGGCGGTCGGAACGTCGGGAATAGCGGGCGCGCGGGTGCGGCTGTTGACGGCGATCACGCGCGCGCCATTGCCCTGCACAACTGGTTGCATAACGGCGTAGGCTGACATAACGGCCTGAATGCGGCCCGTCGCCATTTCGCTTGCGCCCTGTCCCAGATTGGTGAAATTCACCTTCTGGATTTTCAGATCGAGCGCTTTGGTGAAGCCGTCCCACACCAGCTCGGTAATGCCGGGCACGGTCATAACGTTCAGCTCATTTGGCTTGGCGCGCGCCAGCGCGATGAATTCCTGCAACGATTTCACGCCAAGCGATTCGGACACGCCGATCGCCAGCACAGTGTTGGAGAAGCGCGCGATCGGCAGGAGATCGCGCTCGCGCACATAGCCCAGCTTTTCATGGCGGAAGGGATGGGGCGTGAAATTGCCCGTGGGCGTGAACAGGAATTGATGGTCGTCATTGTCGCCGATCACGGCGCGAATCGCGATCAGGCTGTCGCCGCCGGGACGGTTTTCGATGATGACGGATTGGCCCCATTTGCGTGAGAGCACGTCGGCGGCGAGGCGCGCGCCGATGTCGGCGCCGGCTCCGGGCGCAAATGGCACGATCAGCTTCACCGACTTTGTAGGCCAGTTTGCCGGAGCCTGCGCCTGTGCGCCCGCAAGCGTTCCAAGTCCAAGAAAGCCTGCGCAGACAATCGTTGCGGCTTGACGAATAAGCGACATGAACCACCCTATCGAAAGGCCCCTGTTGTCGGGGCTCGGCATTTATTCTGTCGGCTTTCGCGATTGCGGGCAAGCCCAAGGGCTGGTCAAGCTGCGCGCAGAGCCGCGTGCGGCGCAAGGACGTTCCATTTTTGTTCCATCAAGTCCGAAGGTGAGCTAGGCTGGGGGAATGGATCAATTCATCGCCTCTTTCGCCGCTTCGCCGCCCCCGGTTCAGGTCGCCGCCGCTTTGGCTGCGCTGGCTCTTTGCCTGCTTCTGGTCATCAGCGTGTCGATTTTACGCAGCTCGCGCGCCCGCGCGCTGGAGTCCGCCGCATTGGCCGAGCGCCAGCGCGAGATGGACGATAAAATGTCGGAGCTGGCGCGCCTCAATGCGGAGCTTTCGGGGCGGATGCGCGCGGCCACGGAAATCGTCTCTTCCAGGCAGAGCGATCTGGCGCGGTTGATGTCGGAGCGGCTCGACGCTGTGGGGGTGCGCGTGGGGCAGGGGCTCGAACACAGCGCGCGCTCGACCGCCGATCATCTGGCCAAACTTGGCGAGCGGCTGGCGGTGATCGACGGGGCGCAGGCCAATCTCGCGCGCTTGTCGCAGGACATGCTGGGCTTGAAGGATATTCTGGCCAACAAGCAGGCGCGCGGCGCTTATGGGCAGGGGCGCATGGAGGCGATCGTGCGCGACGGTTTGCCTTCGGACGCTTACGCCTTCCAGCACACGCTCACCAATCGCACGCGGCCCGATTGCGTCATCCGTCTACCCGGCGACGAGCGCTGGATGGTGGTTGACGCGAAGTTTCCACTGGAGGCTTTCACTGCATTGCGCGCCGCCAAAGACGAGGAGGCGCGCAAGCAGGCGGATGCGCGCGTTCGCGCTGACGTGTCAAAACACGTGCGCGATATTTCCGAGCGCTATTTTCTGCCCGGCGAGACGCAAGACATCGCATTCTTGTTTGTGCCGTCGGAATCCATTTACGCCGACGTGCAGGAGCATTTCGACGATCTTGTGCAAAAGGCCCACCGCGCGCGTATTCTGCTCGTCTCGCCGTCGCTGTTGATGATGGCGATCCAGCTCATGCAATCAATCGTGCGCGATGCGCGCCTGCGCGAGGAAGCACATGTGGTTCAGGCCGAAGTCAGTCTTCTGCTGGAGGACGTGGCGCGCCTGCGCGAACGCACCGAAAAGCTCTCCAATCATTTTCGGCAATCGCAGGAGGACGTTGAGGCGATGTCAGTGTCTGCGCGCAAGATCGAGAAGCGCGGCGAGCGCATTGGCCAGCTGGAATTTTCCGAGCGCACGCCGCCCGGCTCCCAGGCGCGGGCGAACGCTTAAGGAATAAACCGCATCGCCAGCAGTACAAAACCTGCGATCCAGATCGTCTCCGCGACCATGAGCCCTACGGGCCTCCAGCCGACCGCCAGCAGGTCGCGAAACGACGTCTTCATACCCAGCGCGGCAATCGCAGTCACGAGGCACCAGCTTGAGATCGAGCTGGCCGATTGCACTGCAAGAGAGGGCAAAGGCAGCGCGCTATTGACGACGACAAGTCCGGCAAAGGCCGCCAGAAACAGTGGGAACGGCGGCGCGCTGCGTCTCTTGCCGTGCGCGTCTGCGCCTGGCGCCATCCGCCTGAACATCAAAAGCGACAAGATCAGCACTACGGGAATCAGCATCGCGACACGCAGCAGCTTGACGTAGGTCGCGACGTCGCCGGTCTCTTGCGAAATCATGTAGCCGGCGCCGACGACCTGAGCGACGTCATGGATTGAGCCGCCCAGAAACATCCCCGCCTGCGCGTGATCCAGATGCAGCGCGCTGACCAGAACGGGATAGAAAATCATCGCAATCGTCGAGAGCGTCGTTACGCCGACGACTGTGAGCACGGTGTCGCGCTCGCGTTTGTCATATGCCGGCAATGTCGATGAAATCGCCAGCGCTGCGGAGGCGCCGCAAATGCCCACGGCGCCGCCGGACAAATAACCGAAATTGGCGCCAAGCCCGAGCAGGCGGGCCAGCAACAGGCCAAAGGCGATCGTCGTAGCAACGCCCGTCACGACTATGATGACGGGCTCGATTCCAAGGCTTGCGATCTGGCCGAAAGTGATCCGCAGGCCCAGCAGCGCCACGCCGATACGCAAAATCGTGCGGGCGCTGAACTCAATGCCGCGCACGCACCGCCCCTCCTCATGCAAAAATCGGAACGCCATGCCCAGCAGCAGCGCAAACAGCATCACCGGAGCGTTGTAATGCTGCGATAGCCAGGTCGCCGCCATGCCCACAGTGCCTGCCGCGATCATTCCGGGATAGACGTCATGGACGAAGGCGCCCTTGGGCAAGCGCGACGACCAATGAGGCCGCGCCTGCGCCGGCGGGGGCGAAACGCCCTCCATGCTTTCCAGCGAATAGTAATGGTCGAGCGAGTCTTCGACCTTGGAAAGCGAACGCTTGTTTGGGGGCAGGTTCATCCGGCGCCTATCATTTTGATTTTCTGCGCTGATGTATAGATCAGGTCGGCTGACGCCGGAAGCGCCGCAGTCTCTGGGGCGCCGCCGGCAAACGTCCCGCAGTCAGAAACCAGTACTGACGCGAGACAGGGATAATCATCGTTCTTTCACGACCGGAAAAGAGCCGGCCGCGCCTCGGCGTCTCCGGGAAGAGCAATTATAAATCTTTTATTTTCAGATAATTGTCTGTTCGGGGGGAATGGTGCCGCTTGGGTGACTCGAACACCCGACCCCGTCATTACGAATTGAAGACGCGACTAAAAAATGACTGCAATAGATGACTTTCTGAAATTTTTAAAGAATCCGTTTATAATCCGTTTATAAAAATCGGTATATAATCCTAGATGATTATCTTAATCTTAACTATAAAACAGAAGAGTATTTCAAAGAAATATTCCTTATAAATTGGGGGTTTTACATCATTCATATCCTGAACTCGACGCAGGCTTTTTTCATAGCATCCATCTGGTATTGTGCTTTATTTCCTATTCCAAGCCGTTTAAATGAGGTTGCTGTTCACTAGCCAAGAGGAGAACAGCATGTCCATTCTCAAGTCACTCACATTTACCGTTAGCCCTCAACAGGTCGCTCGCAACCCCAAACTGCTTCGGCGTCAGAAGCTCGTCGACCGTCTCCAAGACCAGCTTCAGCTGGCAAAGGATTCCAGCTATGCCCCGATGGTTCGTCGCTGGAAGCGCACTGAGGATGGAGTCAGATCACCTGTGGATATCCAGAAGCAGGTTCGCCCGTGGTGGCGTGCCGATGGAACGGGAAATCTCGTCCTCGTTCTCCGTAGCGGTCTAAAGACGCTTGAACTGGAAAAGGGAAAGCCCGCCGTGGTGGTTGGCTCTCAAGACAAGCTTGGGGCGGTGCTTGAGATACTGATCGCAGCTGCAAAGGCGGGCGAGCTGGATGCGGCTCTGGAAGCGACTGCCAATCTCGGGGAAAAGAGCATCCCGAAGCGCCGCGCAGCCTGACAAAATTGTTCATTGAAACGGCAGCTCTGGCAATTCCTGTTAGAGCTGCTAACCAAAGCTAAGACTATAATGCTGCGCGCTGGTCGCATTGATGGGTGGCGA
>CANJPM010000260.1 GCA_947476075.1 Beijerinckiaceae bacterium | reverse complement strand
TGCTTGGGGAGTATTGAGCGGGGTTATTCAGCAAAACTGTTCCCGTCAGGAACGGAATGCTGTCACTCGTCGACTTCGAACGGCAGCAGAAAATGAGCGCCGAGGGTATCTAGAAAACTCGGGGCTGTTCACTTCAGAGGAGGCAAAGAGCACCAATGAGCCGCCTTTGATAGTTTTTGACGGCGGGGCATTAAAGTGACCTTGTTTCATGTTAGTGCCTATCGAGAAAAATGGATTGCCAAGAGAAGAAAACGCATCGCATAATCTAACCGGGCTTAGGAAGATGCTAAACGGCTGCAATTTCAAATTTGCGTCTCAGGGGAAATTATGCCGAATAAATTAGCACGAGCCGTCCGCGTTTCCATGCATAACGACAACGCCCTAAAGATTGGACTGTTCGGTGCAAATTGTTCATCGGGACGTGCGGTCACTCTGCTCGAGGAGAGATGGTCGGGTGCATGGAAAGACTGCCTCGCCCTCGCTCGCACAGCGGACGACGTAGGCATCGATTTCATGCTGCCAATTGGCAGGTGGAAGGGATACGGCGGCGACACCGACTATCAAGGGGCCACACTGGAAACCGTAACATGGGCGAGCGGCCTGCTTGCGTCTACCAAGCGGATCACCGTGTTTGGCACGGTTCACGCGCCTTTGTTCAACCCCCTGATCGCCGCAAAGGAATTCGTGACGGCCGATCAAATCGGCGAGGGACGATTTGGGCTCAACATCGTTTGTGGCTGGAACGAAGGCGAATTCGACATGTTCGGCGTCGAGCAGCGCGATCACGACCGCCGCTATGATTATGCTCACGAATGGATCGATATTGTGAAACGCGCCTGGAGCATTGACGGAAACTGGGACTACAAGGGCGAATTCTTCAACCTCAAGGGGGTACGGATGAATCCGAAGCCCTTCGGCGGTTCGCATCCGATCACGATGAACGCCGGCGCTTCGGCCAACGGACGCACGTTCGCGCTCAAGAATTGCGATGCGTTCTTCACATCCGCGACGAGAACGGATCCGGAGAGGACGGCTGAACGGGTGCGGGACATTAAGAGCGAAGCGAAAAGCTACGGTAGAGAAATCGACGTCTACACGGTGGGTGTCGTCACATGCCGGCCGACGCAGAAGGAAGCCGAGGAGTACCATCACTACGCCACGGTAGAGTGTGCGGACTGGAAGGCTGTGCGAGACATCCTCGCGCTTAAAAACATTTCTCCGGCGACTGTCGGCCAGGAAACCTATGAGGCTCAGCGCCGGGCTTATGCGAACGGGATGGGTGGCCTGCCGATCGTCGGCGATCCGGATCATGTCGCCGATGTGCTTGCGGGGCTAACTGCTGCAGGGCTGAGCGGCATCGGGATATCCTTTGTCAATTATGGTCGTGAACTTCCGTTCTTTGCAGACGAGGTTCTTCCTCGCCTACAGAGAAAGGGTTTACGCGCCGCCAGAAACGGGAGGATTTGATGCGTCTTGTCTTGAGCGCCGTGGCGCTTTGCTCCGCTTTCACATGGCAGGGCGCAATTGGCCAAACCGCCGGTCAGGGGGAAGCCTATCCGACCCGCGCCGTGCGGCTCGTTGTTCCATTCCCTGCAGGCGGCCCGACAGATGTTCTGGCCCGCGTGCTTGCCCAGCATATATCAGGGAAATGGGGACAGAATATTATCATTGAAAATAGGCCAGGCGCAGGTTCCGCAGTCGCAGCAGCCGCCGTCGCGCGGAGCGAGCCCGACGGATACACGTTGCTTATGGCGATGGACACGACCCTCGTGATGAACCCGATCGCCATGAAATCAATCAGCTACAAGGTCGAGGACTTCGCGCCCATTTCTCTTGCGGCATCTAATACGTCAATACTCGTGGTGCCAGCCAACGGCCCGAAGACAGTCGAAGAGTTGATAGCGAGGGGGCGCGCCAATCCGGGAAAGATGAACTATGGCGCAGGCATCATCACCACCCGCCTTGCGTCATTTCTCTTTTCCAAGCTCGCGGGACTTCAGGCCGTTTCGGTCCCCTATAACGGCAGCGCGGACGTGGTCCGCGCGCTCCTTGACGGCAGTATCGATTATGCGGTCGACGGAATTGCGCCGCACATCCCCCATATCCGTGACGGGACGCTCCGCGTGCTCGCCAAGCTTGATTCCAAGCCCGTAGAATCGCTGCCTGATGTCAGGCCGCTCGATCAGATCGCGAAAATGCCCGAACTTTCGGATATCGCGACTTGGGTAGGGGTCGTCGCACCTGTCGGCACTCCTCAGCATGTGATCAAAACGGTGCACGAGGCCGTTGTAGAAGCTACAAACAACGCGGACATCCGGCGCAAAATGGCTCCGCTTGGAATCACAGTGACGAACAGCAGCCCCGCTGAATTCGCCGCGCTCATCAAATCTGAAACCAAACGCTGGGAGCCGGTGATCAAAGAGAGTGGTTTTGCAAACTGAAGCTGCAAGTGGCTCACGCGTTGAGCTAACAGAGCGCGGAGACTAGTGACTGCTTCTGGAAACGTTGGGAGAATGACCATGCGAGCGGCAAACTTCGTTTTTTCCGGGCTCTTATGTGCCGGGATCTACGGATTCGCGACCAGTGCCGGTGCCGTCGAGAGCTTCTACAAGGGTGCGACCGTTTCAATCAACGTCGGCTCCGACGCGGGTGGTGGCTTCGATCTGGTTGCGCGCATCGTTGCCCGTCATCTGGGCCAGCACATACCAGGCAAGCCTGCGATCATTGTTCGGAACATGCCCGGCGCAGGCGGCCTTGTAAACGCCAATTACCTTTTCAACACCGCGCCACGGGACGGCACAGCGCTTGCCGCTCCTTTCAATACTGTTTTTCTATTGCCGCTGCTGGGTGATCCGGCGGCAAAGTTTGATCCGAGGGATTTGACTTGGATTGGCAGTACGGACAAGCAGCAGGGCATTTGCCTCACGTGGCATCAAACCGCGCTCAAGACGTTTGATGATATCAAGAGCCGCGAAGTCGTCGCGGGGACAACGGCACCTAATGCAACGCCAGCCACATACCCATTTTTCTTGAATACTGTTTTGGGAACCAAATTCAAGATTGTAGGCGGATATTCGACAGGCGGGGTTAGGGTTGCGCTCGAGCAAGGCGAGGTCGACAGCATTTGCGGAATGGCGATCCAAACGCACATGGCGGTTAGCCCACAATGGTTCGAACGGAAGCTGGTAAACGTCCTGCTTCAATTCGGCCTCGAAAAGCACAAGGATCTACCGGATGTACCCCTCGCCGTAGATCTCTTGAAAGGAGAAGATCTGGAGGTGTTGGAGCTCATAATGATACCGCATGAGTTCGGCAGGCCGTTCGTTGCTCCGCCTGGCATTCCTACTGATCGACGGGACGCCCTTCGTGCGGCGTTCGATGCAACCCTCAAAGACCCCGCTTTTCTCGATGATTCACAGAGGGCTAGGCAGTCTCTCGATCCACTCACCGGCGCGCAGATCGAGGCGCTTATCCATAGGGCCTACAAGGCGTCCCCTTCAGCTGTCCAGCGTGCGGCGCGTATCCTACGAGGACCAGAATCGGTAGATCAAAAACGTTGAGCGATGAGACGAAGTAACAATGAGCGTGTGGCTTCGCATCCGCGGGATGGTGGGCGGTGCCATTGGCCATGGATGAGGTGCCGCGGCATTTAATTGATCCAGCAGAGGCTCGACATACGAGGCATCATCGACCTCTTTGTCGGTCAGACAATACTCGACTATTTCGCTACTATTGGCGTCGATGCAGATATGAAATTTGCGCTAGGCGCGACACTTTGATGTGCCTTGCTTTTCAAACAACCATACGTCCGCGCCGTGCAATTTTAATCCAGTTGTAAACAGTGGTGACAAAGTGTGCCACCGAATCGAATTTGACCGCCTTTCGACGGCGGCGCAAAAGTGTACCGGTCCTGATAGGCCGTCTTGATGCCTTTGACATGGAGGGGCTAGAAGGATGTTCACAGTGGAACTCTGTCCCGGGATACGACGTGCGGTGATGGTGGACGGGCTGAGCCGCCGGAAGGCCGCAAAGCGGTTTATCTATCATGGCAGCACGAGTTCGAAGATGCTGCGGTTGTCTACGTCGCCACCATCTGGATTGGTCTAATTGATCCGTTTGGCTAAGTAGGACCACTGCATGGAGAACGGCGGGGAGGTGTTGCGGCTTGTGCATTGTTCATGTCTCGAGCCAGCATTCCGAGGCAAGCGGTGGTCGCTGAAGCCTTCGATTTATAGGCTTCCATGAACTCCGTGGAACAAGTGTAATAGAGGCTATGCACGAGCCCTTCCTCGCGAAAAAGTTCGACGATTACGTCTTCGCCGCGCAGGACGTCCAGAACGATCCGGATTTTATCTTCCGCTGAAAAATGCCGCCGCGTGGCCCGGCGTATTTCCTTCATCCCCTGCCCAGAAAGCTTTTTGGCGCTTGAGGTTCTATGGCTCATCTTGGTTCCTTCGTCATTACGACGACACCAAAACCCTCCTTAAATCACAATCTCAAATCTGGAACAGACGTGCTGACGGGGTATATTGGCCCGCCAAAGATACAATTCGACGAGACTTTTAACCTTGGCGGATTAGTTCACAGCCATCAGCGATGACCCTATTCGCGGGCGTGCAGTTCTCGGATTGCCGCGTCGTCGTGCTGGCCCCGCTCGCTGCACTCTTCCTTAACGGCCTCGTCCATCGTCAATCTTTAGCCCTGCTTCTGAAAATTCCATACTGGTGATGCGCGATCCAAATTCAATATGGGCTGTCGCCTGCGCTCCATTGCGTGACTGAAACAAACTATGCTAAATTTTGAACCTAGAGAAAAATTTACCTGCTTTGTAATTCGACTAAGGATCCCAAAATGCGGATTTCATATTTGGTTATCTTTACATGGATGCTTGCAACATTGACGAGCGCAAATATAGCAACCGCACAGAACGAGGACATCGCGGGATTTTATGCAAAGAACCCGGTACGGATCATTGTGGGTTTTTCGCCAGGAGGCGGGTACGATCAATACGCTCGCTTAGCATCGCGCCATTTTGGTAAGCA
>CANJPM010000259.1 GCA_947476075.1 Beijerinckiaceae bacterium | reverse complement strand
TTGACGCGTCCGTCGAGCACCAGTGGGGCCGACAACAGCAGCTCTAAAACCCTTTATGGATACCCCTAGACGGCGGTATCCGAAGCGCGGAGGTCACACCCGCACAATCACCCAGTGACGCACGAGTTTATCCGCCCTTAATCAGCAGCGGTCCGCACCACTCGGGAGGCCCGGCGCTGCAGCGGCTGATTATCTTTCGGGTTCATCCAGAAGAAGAGGTTGGCCACTTCAGGATAATTGTCGAAGGTCAGCGCGTTGACCCGGGCAATATCTTCAAGCGCCAAAGCGTCAGCGATACGGCCGCGCTCCCTCAGCAGGCGGGCCCAGTAGGTATGGGCCGCTTCTGAATCGGGGAAGGCGCGAACGGCGGTGCGGAAAGATTCCTCTGCGCCATCCAGGTCGCCCAGGCCCCAGCGGGCAATGCCGATGGTGCTGTGCAACGCTTCCGCAAGCGGCGCCGTTCGGCCAGGCAGGGTAATGTCCGGGATCAGTGGGACCGACACCAGCGGGGTCAGAAGATCCAACGCCTCCCGATAACGGTCGAGTTCGATCAGCGCGAAGGCGAGATTGAGCTTACCGACATTGAAGTCCGGGTTCAGCCTGAACGACTCGCGGAAGTAGCGTTCGGCTGCTGCACGATCAGTCTCCATCAGGGCCACGATACCCAACAGATTTCCAATATAGGAATTTTGAACAAGCGTTTCGGCGCGCTGGGGACGGGCGAGTTCGCGCTGCCCAACGGCTTTGACCCTGCTGAAGTCGGGGGCGCTTGAGAGCAGCGCCTGTTCAAAATGGAACAGCGAGGAGCGGTAAGGCTCGAAGTGTTCCATCGCCTGTAAGGCGCCGGTGCGCAGCAGCGGCTCGAGACCGCCATCACTTTGCATTTGCACGGAGAGGGGGCCAGAGCGGCGCGAAACGAGATTAATCAGCAGGAGAGTGCGGTTCGGCGCGGGAACCACGACGGCAAAATTCACCCGGGGATTATCAAGACCCAAAAGGTCCTGCAAGGCAGAGGTGAAATCATCGAGCTTGAGTGCTTTCGCGATCACGCCGACGATCGTCGGCTCACGGGCTGAGCGCACCGAAGGAGCCTGAAGTAGCGAGCGGGCTTGGCCCATACGCGCGAATTCGCTGGTGAAGGCGCGCTCGGCGACTTCAGCGGTGAAGCCGGTTTGGGCAATTGCGGGGGGCATGCTGACAGAGACCGCCAACGAATTGGAGCTGACGGCCGCATCGGCTGTCAGAAGCCCAAAAATCATGCCTGTTGCCACGATAAGCGATGTTGGATCCACTCAGACACTCCACTATTTTAAAACTTCGACCCTAGTTCACAGACTAACATAATATATTTTTTCGTCGCCATGATCCACAGTCTTAAAAGAAATCTTCCCTGAAGTATTGCTTTTTAAGCCCGTTAACTAACATTCAAACTGGATCACCACATGGGACCGAGCAATGGTGGCCGGCGCACAGGGCCATAGGACAGCGCTTTTCCCAATCGTCAGCTAACATAACGACCGGATCACCTCATGGGGCATTCCAGTCAATAGCGGTAACAAAAGATTTGTTCGGCGATTGGAGGTCATTAACTTGTCGCGACTTGGCGACGTTCAGACCCAGATGTCGGCCCTCTTTCGCGCGTCCACTTTGCAAATCATGTGTTTATATAATAGTTTTAAGCTGTAATTACCAGTCAAGTTACAAAAATGGAATGACCTTCAACGTCTTTTAAAGCACTTCAGCCATTTAAATCGGTTCGTTTCAAATGTCCCAAATGCGATGGGTCGGCAGATTTGCATATGCAGGGCGCTGTCTGCGCGAATTGTAATATCCTTTTTCCGATAAGGAACGGAAGCCTTGACTTCATGGGGCCATATTCACTGGCGCCATTCCGTGACGAAGATATAGCAGAGACAAGCAAGCTCGTTCTTCGCGTGTTAGCGCTGCCAGACGAAGCGACGCGAGCAGTTGAAGAAGCCGTATTCGCCTCGTATGATCGAACTGGCATCCCCTATATTGATGCAGAGATAGCTGCGTTGCCATCCCGGTTCGGGGGCAATTTCATAGGCGATGTGACGAACGACGACAAGAACCAGATTGATGGTCAAGATGATGTCGTTTTTATTGGCCACTATATGCCGAAGACGTTCCCGCGCGGCTCACGTGTTTTTCGATCAGTGCGTATTCGTGCTGGGAGAGAGTTGGCGCATCTGGGTCAAGGCCGTGTTGGACTCTCGTACAAATGGGAAAAGATGGATCGTGGTTTCTCTATACATTCGCTAATTAGGTCTTGGCGAAATGTCGATACGGTAACATGGCTTCCCGTTAAAGTGACCGCAGGGCGCGAAATTACAATTTCTATGTCAATGCAAACTCCGAAAGAAAGAGGAGCATATACCCTCACCATATTTCCGGTCGGAGCGAATACAAGTAATAGTATTATTGTTAATGTTGAAATAGTCGATGAAGTCAAAGGAATACCTGTAAATCGCGGCTATGGTGATTATGGTAAAGACCATATGGCTGCAATTGAGTTTTTTGAAGCTATTCTGCATGACAGAAATTCTCAAATGATTCTCGAGGTTGCATCAGGTGTAAACCCCCATCTTCTCCCCTTGGCCGCATCAGGCCACACAGTGATTGCCGGGGATGTATGTTCTAACCAGATGCAGCTTGGTTCTATCTTTACGCAGTATCACCACACAGAAACGGTCAAGGAAAACCTTGGCTTCGCCTCATTTGACGCGTTCAATCCCCCCTTTCAGCCTCAGCAATTCGATGGCGTAGCCATGTTTGCCGCGCTACATCATTTCCCTGATCCCGTTGCCTTTCTGGCGCGGCTTTCAACGCTGGTGAAGCCGAGTGGATTTATCGCCGTCTTATGCGAACCGTGTGACCCGGCAGCGGCAGGAGAGGCATATATCCGCGATCTATCCGCAGGCATCAACGAGCAAGTTTTTAGCGTAGAGGAATATCGCCAGATTTTTGCATTGGCTGGATTAAGAGAACACAGCCTCAGAAACGATGACGGATCCTTTAAAGCAATTCTGCTTACTTAAAAAATTATCTTTTATGGCGACAACTTAATAAGTTCGATCCTTTAGAATGAGCTCGGCTTTTTTAAACAGTCACGGACGGTTCTTAAAAGAATCTTCGCCGTCGTTATCATACAATCTGAATTGGCTGCGGCACGTTGAAGTAGTGCTTCGTTTCGCGTCTGCCGATCAAGGCTATCATAGGGTATTGTGACATTTTAGAAGGCGTCGACATATCGGACGATTGAGGCGCACGCCGCCATCACATTAGCGAAGGGTTGCAGGTAAATCTCCTAATATTTGGTGGTCCGCTTCAGCCGCTCGACGAAGGCGTTGCCCCGCCAGGCGCCTTTCCGATCCATGCTGATGCTGAACTGGGAGACGGCCTTCAGCAGCCTCCATTCACTCGGAGTAAAGTGCGCTTTCGCCCCGGCAAGGTCAGCTACATTCACTACATCTTCTGCGATCGCCGCTCGCAGATTTACCGGCGTTTTAGCGAATGTAGCGTTCAGGTCTGATTCAGACATCGGAGGCTAAAAAACCTGGCTGCTTCCTTGTATGTCACGTCGCCGAACTCAGGGTCCAGGAAGGCGGCGCCAACTTGAAGCGTCTGTTACATTGAAGGCCGTCACAGCCGTAACATAACCCGCATGTTTCATTTAATGATCAAACAATTCATTGTATTGCTGAGCAAATTTTTTAGCTCCAAGGTTAATTCCGTATATTGCTCGTTGCGATTAACCTCAACTTCAAGTTCAGACACGTGGATTTCGAACCGTGCTATCCCTCTGATGAAAACAAGCCTATCAAAATCAAGATAAGCTTCACTGAGATTGTTAAAAATGCGCCTGATACAACTAATAGCGATTTCCATGTTTATCGTGAGTCACGCCTTAGCGGCGGAAACGCATCAGGCGCCGATCAACCAAAATGCGCTCTATACCTTGGTAGATAAGACCGCAACGCCGGCGCCGGGCCTGCAGCATCCCCCCATGAGCGAACAGGTACAATCGAGCTATGGCTGCTTCCTGACCGGATCGGCAGGTATGGCTGCGGCGGTCGGCTTCGGCGCGGAGAATTTGGTAAATGTGGTCGCTGGGGGCATTGTTGCCCCGGTCAATCCGGCCGTGCTGGCAATCGGCTTGCTTGGCGTGGTCTTCGCGAGCTTCTGCACCGTTGGGCAAGCACTGACACCTATGGCGCTTGATTTAGTATCTCGCCTGGGAGGCTGATTGGATAGGTAAGCGGCTATCGCGCTGCGTCTAGGTCCTCTCCCTCCTAGATAGCTCCTGCGAGCAGGCGGTCGA
Organism: Beijerinckiaceae bacterium; assembly: GCA_947476075.1. Classification (GTDB taxonomy): domain Bacteria; phylum Pseudomonadota; class Alphaproteobacteria; order Rhizobiales; family Beijerinckiaceae; genus Terripilifer. The sequence continues at coordinate 747 of CANJPM010000259.1, read as the reverse complement.
GATTGGCGTCGTCAAACCCAAAAGCTCAAGATCGAAGTCCTCGTCTTTCAGCGTCGCCAATTCCGCTGCCAGTAGCCTGCCCCTGAAAAGCGATCCTCCCTGAAGCATGGCTTTTTCAGTCTTGAGGCGCTTGGGATTGGTGGTCCATATCCAGCGTTGGTTTTCAGCGGCCTATTTACCCTGCGCCTACGGCGAAGGGATTGCCCGCAACAGACATTCTGCCGGCGTTTTGTTGCCAAAAGCCATCGGCGAGGTGGGCGGCGACGGGTTCCTCTTTCGCCACACTATGACCTCATAAGCCGCAGGGCGATCAACGCGGTGACCATGGTGCTCGTACCCAATATCCAACGGCGCGGTGCGGTGCGCACGCAATACAAGCTGCCAGCCTTGCGCAAGCAGTTCCTCTAGTTCTGACGGGGCGCTGGCGGCTCTGCTTGCGCAGGAGCAGGGCGTGCCGCCATATTGGGCGGGATGTAATCCTGTTTCTCGGCCGCTACGTATGTGGATCATGCGCAAGACCATCAAGATCATCCATTCGCTCGCCTCCTGCGGCCTGATCGGCGGGCTGGCGGCCTATATGATAGTGCTGGCATGGTCGCCGCAGGCCTCGCCCGCGCAATACGCCGATGTGCGCCAGACCATTGCCGCCATCAGCAATTACGCATTGGCGCCCTCGCTCGGCGTGGCGCTTTTCACAGGCCTGGTCGCGATGATGGTGCAGCGCGGCTTTCAGGAAATGCGCTGGGT
>CANJPM010000258.1 GCA_947476075.1 Beijerinckiaceae bacterium | reverse complement strand
CGAGGATCGGCTCGGGCTTGTCGCCGCAAAAGGCGTAATTGACGTCGATCACCAGCAAAGCGGGCCGCTTGCCAAAGCCGCCCCGTGCCCCATAGCCGGAAATTTCGAAAACTTGTTTGTCGCGCTCGGTGAGAAACTGGTTCCAGATCTGCTCGGACATGCTGGTTTCCTTGTGCTGGCGGTTTCCATAAGCCCGAATGAGGGGACGCTCCGGGGCTTGCCAGCGACAATGCAGCTGTCGTGCCATGGCTGGGAAGTGTTTGGGAACAGGGGGTTGGCCCTCATCCGACGTTTGCTGACGCAAACGCCACCTTCTCCCGCAAGCGGGAGAAGGAAGGTTCGGAGCTAACCCTTCTCCCGCGAGCGGGAGAAGGTGGCGCGCGCAGCGCGACGGATGAGGGATCTTAACCCCACATTTTCAACGCCCTACGCCCATCATCATCTTCAATTATGAGCACGCGCCCAGTTTCGAGGCGCCATTGCTTTGATCCGCTCCGCGCCTAAAATCGTAACAAAGAAACACTGGAGCGCTCCCTGATGAAATTCTGGATCTTGTCCTACGCCGGCGCCGCTGTCGTTATGCTGGTGATTGACGGCTTTTGGCTGACGTTTATGGGCAAGGCGCTCTATCGGCCGATCCTGGGCGACATTTTGCTCGACGGCTTCCGCATCGCGCCAGCGATTGTGTTTTATCTGCTCTATGTGGCGGCGATTCTGGTCTTTGCGATCGCGCCTGCTGTTCGCTCGGGCTCGGTGATGACGGCGCTCGCTTATGGCGCGTTCCTTGGGCTCGTCTGCTACGGCACCTATGATCTGACCAACCATGCGACGCTGAAGGCGTGGACAACAATGCTGACCGTTGTCGATATGGCGTGGGGCGCGTTCCTAACGTCCGCCTCAGCTGGCGCGGGCTATCTGATCGCCCGCGCATTCGTCGATCCGCCGGTGTCTTAAAGAGTTGCGGGCTTCAGCCGGTAATGGCTGACGCCCCATTCATCGCCGCCGCGATGACCAAACAGCCCTGCGGTGGCGAGGAAAAACAGCCGCCAGCGCCGCGTCCACACGCTCGCATCCGGGCCATAGGTTTGGACCATCAGCTTTGAGACCGCGTCTGCATTAGCGTCAAAATTCTCCAGCCATTGCAGTGCTGTGCGCTCGTAATGGGCTCCACTCCAGCGCCATTCTTCCTCCACGCTGAAACTGTCGCCAAAGTGACCGATCAACCCATGACTGGGCATGATGCCGCCAGTGAAGAAGTGCTGGGCGATCCAGTCTTCCTTGTCGTCGGTTTCGAACCGGTAGGGCTGGGTGCGATGGGTGAAAACGTGCATGAACATGCGCCCGTCAGGCTTGAGCCAACCCCGCGCCTTGCGCAAGAGCGAGTCCCAGTTCGACATATGCTCGAACATCTCCACCGAAACGATGCGGTCGAACAGGCCTTGCGCCTCGAACACGTTCATGTCGGCGGTGATGATCTCAATGTTCGAAAGACCGCGCGCTTGGGCCTGCGCCACAATGTAGGCGCGCTGCGAATGGGAATTGGAGACGCCGGTGATGCGCGCGTTTGGGTATTTCTCCGCCATCGACAGGCTCAGCGAGCCCCAGCCGCACCCAAGCTCCAATATGCGCTGTCCGTCGGCTAGCGCGGCATGCGCCATCGTTTCCTCCAGCGCGACGACTTCCGCCTCCGCCAGCGTCCCGGAGCCGTTGGGATAGAGGCAGGATGAATATTTGCGACGCGGGCCCAGAACGATGGCGAAGAAATCCGCCGGCAGCTCATAATGCTGCTCGTTCGCCTCCTGCGTGTTCAGGGCGATAGAATAATCACGCATCTCTTGCGCGAAAGTCGCTTCATAATCGGCAGGCAAAGACGCTAGTCTGCGCCGTGTGCGGCTGACGAGATATTCAATGCCAAGCCGCGTGATCGCATCAGGGATAGGGGCGCGCTCAACGAAATGGGCGGCCGCGGAGATAAGGCTCATCAAAAACTCCGGTCTAAATTCACGGCTTGGGCGGGCCGGGGAAGAACACGTTTACGCGGGCGCGATAGTCGTCGAACGCCGCTCCCCGCGTGCGCTCCATATGCGCCTCCAGCGGCGGCACGCCCGACATATGGACAAGCAGAACGTACATCAAGGCCGGCGCTGCGAAAGCCGCGAGCCCGATCAAATCGCCCCCACTCAGTGCGATCAGCGGGAATGCGACCCAGCCCAGCCATTCAAAGAAATAATTGGGATGCCGCGACCAGCCCCAGAGCCCGGTCTCGCAGATCTTGCCGCGATTGGCGCTGTCGGCTTTGAACCGGCGCAATTGCTCGTCGGCAAGGGCCGCTCCCAGCCACGCCAGCGCAAACAGCGCCGCCCCTGCCCAATCAAGCGCCCGCAGGCCCGGCGCAGGAGCGAGCGCGGCCACATAAATCGAACCGGCCAGAATGAGGCCGGCAATGGCCTGAACTTGCAGAAACTGAAACAGGCGGCGCGAAGCGTTATCGCCCCATTCAGCCATCAGCCACGCATAGCGCGGATCTTCAGGTGCGCCTGCGCTGCGAAAGGCGATATAGCCGCCCAGCCGGAGCGACCAGATTGCGGCGAGCGCGGCGACCAGATATTGCCGGGCGCCTGCGCCGCTTTCTCCGCCTGCGCTCAAAGCCAGCCCGATCCCGCTCAGCCCGACCGCGAAAGACCAGGTGGCGTCGATCCAGCCAGAGTTTCCGGTGCGCCTCTGCACGTACCAGGCGAACGTCATGGCGATTATGAGGAAAGCGGCGGCCAATATCAGGGAAGCAAGCATGTGCTCTTCTCCGGGCGTGCAAACGCATGCGAAATACGCCACAAGTCTTTCCAATACGGACGACAGCCGCGGCCGGATCATGGAGCGCGAACGCGTGATCCATGCCGCCAGACGTTTCGTAAACCCCATGATGACATGTTTCGTGGCGGGTTGAATTTCTGTCTGTCTGTTTGTGAGGTTCTCTTGAATGTCTTGCCCCGCCCGCTCCGGATCGCCGTTGTTGGCTCCGGAATCTCGGGTCTGTCGGCTGCGTGGCTTTTAGCCGCCCGTCACGACGTCACGCTCTATGAAGCATCTCCCCGCCTCGGCGGCCACAGCAATACGGTGTTGGTCGATCATGGATCGCAGCGCACCGCCGTGGACACCGGCTTCATCGTCTATAATGAGCGCACCTATCCCAATCTGATCGCGTTTCTGCACTATCTGGATGTGCCTACACACGAGACGACCATGTCGTTCGCCGTGTCGGCCAATGGCGGCGCGCTGGAATATTCAGGCACGGGATTTTCAGGAATCTTCGGCCAGAAAACCAATCTGGTGCGTCCCCGCTTCTGGATGATGCTGCGCGATCTCGTGCGCTTTTATCGCAACGCTGCGCGCGACATGTCCCGCGATCTCGGCGACCAGACGCTTGGCCAATATCTCGATTCCGGGCGCTATAGCCATGCGTTTCGCGAAGATCATCTCTACCCGATGGCCGCCGCCATCTGGTCCACGCCCGCAGGCCGCGTCAGCGATTATCCAGCGGCCGCTTTCATTCGCTTTTGCGACAATCACGGCCTGCTGAATTTGGGTGCGCGCCCCGCGTGGCGCACCATTAACGGCGGCAGCTGCATGTACGTCAATAAAATCGCCGCATTGCTGGGCGACAAGGTGCGCCTTTCGACGCCTGTTCAGCAAATCCGGCGCGGCGAGAATTGCGTGACTGTGATCGACGCCCTCGGCGGAGAAGACGTTTATGACCACGTCGTGCTGGCGAGCCACGCCGATCAATCGCTTCGTATGCTTGGGGATTGCGACGAACGCGAGCGCGCGGTGCTGGGCGCCTTTCAATATACGAAAAACCGGACCATCCTGCATAGCGATCCGGCCTTGATGCCGCGTCGGCGCGCAGTCTGGTCGGCATGGAATTATCTCGCGCGCTCGGGTGCAGGGGCCAATGAAGCCCCGGCGGTGTCTTATTGGATGAACCAATTGCAATCTCTCCCCGGCGCCCCAGATATGTTCGTGACGCTGAATCCCGCGTTTGAGCCGCGCGCCGATCTTGTTCATCGCGTCGAGACCTACGAGCATCCGTTGTTCGATCAGGGCGCGATTGCGGCCCAGCCGCAAGTCTGGTCGTTGCAGGGCGTGCGCAACACATGGTTTTGCGGAGCATGGATGGGCGCCGGTTTCCACGAGGACGGATTGCAATCAGGCCTAGCCGTAGCTGAGGCGCTCGGCGGCGTGCGTCGACCATGGAACGTGGCCAATGAATCGGGGCGCATTTTCGTGGGCCCGCCGCCGGAGCTGGCGTCGGCCGCGGAGTTTGCTTGATGGGTAACGCTTCGGCGCTTTATCTTGGCGCGGTGATGCATCGCCGTCTGCGGCCAAAGCGCCATAAGCTGCGTTACAGCATGTTCTCAATGCTGATCGATCTCGACGAATTGACCAGCCTCGACTCCGGCCTGCGCCTGTTTTCGCGCAATCGCTTCAACCTCTTCTCGTTTCGTGACGCTGATTACGGGGTTTCGAAAGACATTCCCCTGAAACAGCAGATCGAACGAATTGTTTGCGAGGCGGGCTTTCAGGTCGACGGCGGCCCAGTGCGCCTGCTCACCATGCCGCGCTTGCTTGGCTATTCGTTCAATCCGCTCAACGTCTATTTCGTGTATCTGCGCAGCGGCGCTCTTGAGGCCATTGTCTGCGAGGTCAACAATACGTTCAGCCAACGTCACGCCTATGTCATGTCCGGGCGGGCTGTGCCGGGCCAGAACGATGGCGCCCCGGTGCGCGCGCTTTGCAAGAAGCGTTTTTACGTTTCGCCCTTCAATGGCATGGACCTGACCTACGATTTCCGCATTGAACCGCCGACGGCGTCGTGTTGCGTCGCCATCAACGTCTCGGACGGGCAGGGCGCTTTGATTTCGGCGGTTCACGCATCGCAGCGTGCGACCCTTGACGATACCGCCCTGCTGCGGGCATGTCTGGCTTATCCGCTCCTGGGTCTTAAAGTTATCGGGGGAATTCATTGGGAGGCGTTGAAACTCTGGCTCAAGGGCGTGAAGCTGCAACAGCGCCCGCCACCGCCGGAAAATCCTG
>CANJPM010000257.1 GCA_947476075.1 Beijerinckiaceae bacterium | reverse complement strand
TACGATATGATCTGTCGCGCAGACACTATCGGCGTGTTCCAGATTGAAAGCCGCGCGCAAATGTCGATGCTGCCGCGTCTGCGCCCGCGTGCGTTTTATGATCTCGTAATCGAGGTCGCCATCGTGCGGCCCGGCCCCATTCAGGGCGATATGGTGCACCCTTATCTGCGCCGCCGTCAGGGCTTGGAGCAGGTGCGCTATCCCTCCAAAGAGCTTGAGGAGGTGCTTGGAAAAACCCTTGGCGTGCCGCTGTTTCAGGAACAGGCGATGAAGATCGCGATTGTCGCCGCGGGCTTCACGCCGTCTGAAGCCGACAAGCTGCGACGAGCCATGGCGACGTTCAAGCGCGTGGGCACGATCCATACGTTTCGCATCAAGATGATCGAGGGCATGGCTGCGCGCGGTTATGATCGGGCGTTTGCAGAGCGCTGCTTTGCGCAGATCGAGGGCTTTGGCACCTATGGTTTTCCTGAAAGCCATGCGGCCTCGTTTGCACTTTTGGTTTATGCGTCGTGCTGGTTCAAATGTCGCTATCCGGACGTGTTTGCGTGTGCGCTTCTGAACTCGCAGCCGATGGGGTTTTATGCGCCTGCGCAAATCGTGCGCGATGCGCGCGAGCATGGAACCTGCGTGCGCGAGGTGGACGTCAACGAATCGGATTGGGATTGCACGCTGGAGAATGCGCAGGGCCATGAGAGGCGCATCGTGCGCCGTCATGGCGAACAGGCGCCCCATATACGCGCAAATCATGCTGTGCGGCTTGGCTTTCGCATGATTTCCGGCGTGCGGGAAAGTGATATGCGCAAGCTCGTCGAGCTGCGGGGGAGGGGATACGATTCCGTTCGCGACGTCTGGCTGCGCACGGGCCTGTCGCCCGCGGTGCTGGAAAAACTCAGCGGCGCAGATGCTTTTCGATCTATTGGGCTTGATCGTCGGCAGGCGTTGTGGGCTGTGCGCGGCCTCAATCGCGCGGGCGACAAGGACGATCTCGCGCTTTGGCGCCATGTATCGTTGAACGAAATCGAGCCCGACGCCCATTTGCCGTCAATGCCTTTGGGCGAACATGTGGTGGAGGATTATCGCAGCCTCTCGCTGTCGCTCAAGGCGCATCCGGTTTCGTTCTTGCGAAACATTCTGGCGCAGCGGCGCTTTGTGCGCAGTGCGGACCTGGCGTGTCTCAAAGGCAAAAAGCCGCGCATCACAATCGCCGGGCTTGTGCTTGTGCGTCAGCGGCCGGGCTCGGCGCGCGGCGTGGTGTTCATGACGCTGGAGGACGAGGCGGGGGTCGCCAACGCGATCATCTGGCCGGATGTGTTCGAGGCCAATCGCGCCATAGTGATCGGCGCGCGCTTTGTCGCGATCACGGGTTGGGTGCAGAACGAGGCGGGCGTCGTTCATGTTGTCGCTGAGAAGCTGGAGGATCTGTCGTCGATGCTGGGCCTGCTCTCAATGCAGGGCGGAAATCTGTCTTCGCTGGCGCGCGCCGATGAAGTGCGCCGGCCGCAGACGCGCGATCCCCGTGAGGTGGGCAATATGCGAGAGCCCGTCGCCGTCATGCCCAAGGGACGGAACTTTCACTAGGGCGGAACTTCCACTAAGGCTTGACGCAGCGCGCGCGCGCCTCAAGATAGCGATATGAAAACCATTCGCAGCTTTGCGCTCTTCGCCTGTCTCGCCTTTGCGCAAACCGTTGCGGCGCAGCAGCCTGTGGTGTTTGCAGGCTCAAGCCTTAAGACTGTCCTCGACGAAGCTGCGCAAAGCTTTTCGCCGCCTCCGCGCTTGAGCTATGGCGGCTCGCTGACGCTTGCCCGTCAGATAGAGCAGGGCGCGCCGGCGGATTTGTTTTGCCCGGCTGATTCAGAGAGCATGGATTACGTCGCGCAGCGCAAGCTTATTGCCCCTGCCTCGCGGGTGGATCTTGTCAGCAATTCGCTTGTGGTTGTCGCGCATCGCGACGCGCCGCTGAACGAGCTGGCGCTCACGTCCCAGGCTTTCGCGACAGCGCTTGCTGGCGGGCGTTTGTCGCTGGGGCATGTCGAATCCGTGCCTGCGGGCAAATACGCGCGCGCGGCGCTGCAGTCCACCGGCCTCTGGGAGGGCGTGCGTGCGCATCTGGCGATGAGCGAAAACGTGCGCGCAGCGCTGCTCTATGTTTCGCGCAACGAGGCGCCGCTGGGAATTGTCTACGCCAGCGATGCTCAGGCCGAGCCGCAGGTTAAAGTTGTTGCGCGCTTTCCAGCCAGCAGCCATCCGCGTATCGTCTATCCATGCGCGCTTGTCACGGGCGCAAAGAACAACGTTGCGGCCCAGGCATTTCTGGAATACCTGCAAACGGATTCAGGCCGCGCGCTGTTCGCAAAGCACGGGTTCAAAGCCAATTAAGCGCGGTTATAAACGTCCTCGATCCGCACGATGTCGTCTTCGCCCAGATAGCTTCCCGTTTGCACTTCGATCAGATCAAGTTCGATCTTGCCGGGATTGGTCAGGCGGTGGATGCAGCCGATGGGCAGATAGATCGACTCGTTCTCGTGCACCAGCCGCGTCTCCTCGTCGCGCGTCACAAGGGCCGCGCCGCGCACCACGATCCAGTGTTCGGCGCGGTGATGGTGCTTTTGCAGCGACAGCGAGGCGCCGGGCTTGACGCTGATGCGCTTGACCTGATGGCGCGCGCCGGCGTCGATGCTCTGGTAATAACCCCACGGGCGATAAACGCGGCGATGCTCCAGCGGCTCGCGGCGCCCTTCAGCTTTCAGCGCGCCCACGAGGTCTTTCACCTTGTCGGCCATGTCTGCGGCCACCACCAGCACGGCGTCGCCGGTGCTCACGACTACAACGTCGCTGACGCCGATGACGGCGGTGAGGCCGTCGTCCGCGCGCAGGTACACGTTGCTGGCGTTCATCACCACGCCTTGCCCGCGAATGACGTTGCCGTCGCTATCGGGGTTTGAAAGCGTGCGAACCGCGCTCCACGAGCCTACGTCCGACCAGCCCACGTCGCATGGCAGAACGGCGGCGCGATTGGTGCGCTCCATGACGGCGTAGTCGATGCTTTTCTTTGGCGCCTGTTCGAAAGCCTCTGCGTCCAGCACCAGAAAGTCGAGATCGCGTTGCGCCCGGTCCACGGCCTCGCGGGCGGCGCGCGCCATCTCCGGCTCAAAAGCTTCAATCTCCGCGCGCATCGCGTCGGCGCGGAAGAAGAAATTGCCGGAATTCCAGAGATAACCTTCAGCCATGTAGCGCGCGGCGGTCGGCGCATCCGGCTTTTCGGCGAAGGCTGCGACCTTGTGGACGCCAGCCACCTGCGTCGCGCGCTCGCCGGGGCGGATGTAGCCGTAGCCTGTGGCCGCGTGATCGGGCGTAACCCCAAGCGTCACGATGTAACCCTCGGCGGCGGCGCTTGCCGCCTGCGCGCACAGGGCCAGAAAACCCTCCCGATCCTGGATGACGTGATCGGCCGCCAGCATTGCGACGACGCTATCTGGCGCATGCCGGTAAGCGAGTTCGGCGGCGACTGCCACGGCAGGGCCGGAATCGCGACGCATCGGCTCCAGCACGATGTCGCCGGTCACGCCGACGCTTTGCATTTGTTCGCCAACCAGAAAGCGATAATCGCGATTGGTGATGACGCAGGGCGGCGCAAACAGCTCCGGACGCGCCAGCATGGCCAGCGTGGTCTGGAAGGTGGAGCGCTCGTCGAGCAGCGGAATGAATTGCTTGGGCAGGCTCTCGCGCGAGACGGGCCACATGCGCGTGCCGGAGCCGCCGCACATGATGAAGGGAAGAATGAGGGACATTTGATGGGCCTCTTCGATGCTTCGCGCTCTGGAATTCGCCTGTGGGCACTGTCTAGTCTGGCTCCTGTCCGCACGCAACCTTGGGGCGGGCGGCGCCGGGTGCAAGCCTGCGGTCCAGAGGATGGCCCCGCGCCCCCGGCTGGGGTATGCAGCGCTATGACGATTTTGGACCAATCCACCCGCTGGGGAGAAGCCCGCGAGACGCTGAAGCTGGCGTGGCCGATGGCGCTGACCCAATTGGGCCAGATCGCGATGCTCACCACCGACGTCGCCATGATTGGTCGCCTTGGCGAGAAAGCCCTTGGCGCAGCTGCCTTGGCGCATGCGATTTTGTTCGCCGCTTTCGTGCTGGGCATGGGGCTTGTCTCTGCGGTGGCGCCGTTGGCGGCGCAGGCCTATGGCCGGGGCGACGACGCGGGCGTGCGCGCTGCGCTGCGGGTGGGGCTGTGGGCGACGCTGCTTGTGGGCGCGCCGCTGACGGCGGTTCAGTTCTGGGGCTATGAGCTGCTGGTGCTGGCCGGGCAGGCGCCCGATACAGCCGTGCTGGCGGCGCGCTACCTGCACGGGCTGGCGTGGAGCGTGGCGCCGGGCTGGGCGTTCATTGCGCTGCGCGGCTTCATGGGCGCCGTCAACCGGCCCCAGCCCACGCTCTGGATCATGGTCGCCGCCGTGCCCGCCAATGCTTTGCTCGCCTATGGGCTCATCTATGGCGCGTTCGGCCTGCCAAATCTTGATATGCTGGGAGCTGGCGTGGCGACCACCATCGTCAACATCCTCATGCTGATCGCCTGCTTTTATGTCGCCTATACGCAGGAGCCATTCAGAAAATATCGTATCTTGAGCGGTTTCTGGCGTTGGGATTGGCCATTGCTGCGACGCCTGCTGTGGATTGGCGCGCCGATTTCGGCGGCCTTTTTCATTGAATACGGTCTGTTCTCCGCCGCCTCGCTCATTATGGGCGCGATTGGCGCCGCCGAGCTTGCCGCCCATCAGGTGGCGCTGCAAACTGCGACGATCCTGTTCATGGGGCCGTTCGGCCTGTCGATGGCCGCCACCGTGCGCGTGGGCCATGCGATTGGCCGGGGCGATCTGCAGGCTGCGCGACGCGCCGGGTTTTCGGCGTTCATGATCGGCTTCGTTTTCATGCTGGGCATGACGGCGGTGATCGCCAGCGCGCGCCATGTCATCCCGCATGCGTTTCTGGGCGGGCAAACCTCGCCCGAGACGATCGCGCTCGCCGCGAGTCTCTTGCTTGTGGGCACGTCGTTCTTCGTGTTTGACGGCGTCCAGACGGTGGCCGCCGGCGCCCTGCGCGGCATGAGCGATACGCGCGTGCCGCTGCTGTTCTCAGCCTTCAGCTTCTGGTGCGTGGGCTT
>CANJPM010000256.1 GCA_947476075.1 Beijerinckiaceae bacterium | reverse complement strand
CGTTCAGCTGGCAACTCATGGGTCGACCATTCGTGCTGCCACAGGACGTGCCTGGCGACCGCGTGAGATTGCTGCGCGACTCGTTCATGAAAACAATGGCGGACCCGGAAGCTGTCGCCGAAGGCAAGAAACTTGGACTAGAGGCTAGTCCGATGACAGGCGAGGAGGTGCAGACCTTGATATCGAAGATTTACGATGCCCCGAAGGCCACCGTGGACAGGATCCGCGCGATCATGGTGCCCAAGTAAAGCAGCGTCCTCGGCCACTGCCCAAGTGCGCTCAGGCGCAAGCCGTTTAGCTCCACCACGCCAACTACATCCCGCAACTGTCATGCGTCCCAAGGCCGGCAAAACTGCGCAGTCGAGCGCAAGAGCTTGTTCGCCAAGGATCGAGGTCCTTCTGCCGAGCGCGCCGCCGGCTGCGACCTCGGGCACTTCGGCGGCAAGACTTCAGTGCCATGTAGGTTCGTCGGCCGCGGGCTAAAAGTCGGTTGGGTCGCACGCGGAACGCGTGGCAAGAAAGAGGATCATTGCCGAATTATCAACCTGGGAGAGGCAAGAGCGATGACGTTATTTTCCGATATACATCGTACCCTTCCGCCGTAGACCGCGTGTCCTAAAACGCTGATCGTCTTGATAGATGCCGCAAGAGTGGCTCGATGATCGTGTCCACTTATGACAAGCGGACACTCACGCGATGCCTTTGAGCAATGTTGGCGATGTGGTGCGCGCTGGGTGCAAGCGTTGCTCCAAGCTCCGTGATTGGTTGCAGCAGGCGCTTTCCACAGCTTCTCCCGCGTGACCATCGGAGCAGCTTCAAATCCCTGTCCCGTCAACCGAAATATCTCTCAAAATCAGCTACTTGAGCCGGATTTTCCGGTAGGAATTGGCCCCAGGCCGACTGCAACATTGCTGAGTAACGAGCATGCTGCTCGCAATTCAGGAGTGTATAATGAGCAATCTCAGCAAGTTGAAGATCGTCGCGCAGGCTGCCAAGAGGCAGCAGACCAAGAGCGAGCATCGCCGGGGGAAGCTGCTGGAAAAGCTTGGCGACCAGCTGGCCATGATTGAAGCGCAGATCAATGGAGAAGTTTTTACCCGCATGCGCCGCATATGGCGCACGGACGAGACGGGTGAGCGCGTGCTGGTGGATCGGGTCAAGCGCACCCGTCCTTGGTACTGGATGAGTGGGGCAGGGGGCTGCTACTTCTCGGTTTGGTACGGCAGCAAGATGCTGGAACTGAAGCCGGGTATGACGGCCATTCAGGTCAACAAGCGTGAAGAGCTGCCGGACGCAATCCGCTCCGTGATGGAAGCGGTCAAGCAGGGCGAGCTGGATATCCAAATTGAGGACGTGGCGGAGCAGGGCACAGCTGAATTGCGCCTGAGAGCTCCGTTGAAGCCCATCAAGAAGGTCAGCTGAGGCTAGGACAGGGCGCAGTGGCTAAACGCTGCGCCCATCCACTCGAGTTCAAAACAAAAGGATGATCTTCATGTCCAAGCGAAGTCCGCTGGATGCAAATACGCTTGCCCAATTCACGGGCTCACAGAACTTCTACCGACATGGCCTTGTCCGCGAGGTGCTTTACACCGAAGGCGTGGAATATGTCGTCGATAACGCAGGCGCATATTGGTTGTTAGACGAGATTGCGCTCGCGCAGCGACACATCATCCCGGTCAAGAGGGAGGATTTTCAGGTCTGGGATTTGGTGGTCAATGCAGACCAGACGGCGATACTGACCTGTGGCGATGGCAATGGGCTGGAAGTTTATTCAAAGCACATCGAGTTCACGGATTTTCCCGAGCCCGGCATCAGGTTCTATTATGCGGACTGGGTGATCCATCTGCCCAGTGAGTATTGAACGGAAAGCAGGCGCACCAAGCACGATCCCGCTGAAGTCTATCATAGAGACAGCCACCTTTTACACCCATCGCGGCGACCATCACATTTTGGATTTGGTCAATTAGCGTTGAGCCTGGGGCCGTTTAGTCGCGTCCCTAGCTTTCAATGAATATACTTGCCTATTCGCGCGACTGAGGATTTCACTGTTCAGTAGCTCGGCCCTCTGCTGCTGGACAACTTGTAGGCTATCGCTTACGCTTCCTAATAGTCAAAAAAATAGAAACACTAGGATGGAAATGCTCGAGGGTAAAGCGGACGTGGTTGTCGTAGGCGGTGGCAACGCGGCCTTTTGCGCAGCGCTGGCAGCTCAAGAAGCAGGCGCGAAGGTGATGGTACTCGAACGCGCTCCGGTTGAGGAATCTGGCGGTAACACGCGGTTCACATCCGGATCCATGCGTTTCGCCTTCGATGGATTTGAAGACCTGATGCCAATCATGCCTGATCTTAGCGAGCATGAACGGGCCACGTTGGACTTTGGCGCCTACACAGCCGATGACTTTTTCGACGATATGTTTCGCGCGACCAACTATCGAACCGATCCGGCTCTATGCGAGCGTCTAGTCACGCAATCTCTTGAGACCATGCAATGGTTGGCGCGCCGCGGCGTTCGCTTTCTGCCCAAGTTATCGCAAAGCTACCGGGACAGCGAAAAGATCCGCTTCACGGGCGGCGTTGTGGTGGAAGCGTCCGGCGGCGGTGACGGACTTGTGACGCGCCAGACCGAATTGTTGATCGCAGGCGGCGGCGAGGTTCACTACAATGCGAAAGTCCTCTCTCTCCTGTTCGATGGCGTTCGCGTCAATGGGGTCAAGGTGCGCGTGGATGGAGAGCTTCGCGACATTCATGCTAAGTCGGTTGTCTTGGCTTGCGGTGGATTCGAAGCAAACTCGGAATGGCGCGCCCGCTACTTGGGTCCGGGTTGGGATCTAGTGAAGGTTCGCGGAACACGATTTAACTCCGGCGACGGTCTGCGCATGGCACTGGAGATCGGAGCTTCCCCGTTCGGCAACTGGACCGGCTGTCACTCGGTTGGCTGGGACGCCAATGCCCCAGAGTTCGGCGATCTTGAAGTCGGAGCACTCTTCCAGAAACATTCTTATCCAATCGGCATCATGATCAACGCAAACGGACGGCGCTTTGTCGATGAAGGCGCGGACTTGCGGCAATTCACCTACGCAAAATACGGCCGCGTCGTGATGGAGCAGCCAGGTCAGTTCGCCTGGCAGGTTTTTGACAGCAAGACGATCAAGCTCCTGCGCCCAGAATACCGCATAAGGAAAGTGACAAAAGTGTCCGCGGGCAGCATTGGGGAGCTAGCCGCCAAGCTGGAGGGCGTCGATGCGGCCGGGTTCCTTGACGAGGTCAAGGCTTACAATTGCGCCGTTATGAATAACGCGCCATTCCACCCCGGCATTCGGGATGGGCGACGAACCGAAGGGCTCGCAATCCCGAAATCAAACTGGGCAAACACGATCGATGAGCCACCATTTGAGGCGTATCAGGTTGGTTGCGGCATCACGTTCACATTCGGCGGCCTGCGCATCAATCCAGAAACCGGCTGTGTGCTCGACACTGACATGGCGCCGCTGCACGGGCTCTATGCCGCTGGCGAAATGGTTGGAGGACTTTTCTATTTTAACTACCCTGGAGGGACAGGACTGATGTCCGGAGCTGTTTTCGGCAGATTGGCGGGCACTAGCGCTGCAAGAGGGGAAGCATGAAGATAAAAAAAACTATCCTGATCGCTTCTGCCACAGCGCTGATCGCCGGAATGCCGGCGGTAGCAAGCGACTTTTATTCGCAGAAGACCATCACCATCACAGTGGGCCTCGGCGCTGGTGGAAGTTACGATCTCTATTCGCGCATGCTTGCCCGCCATATGGGCCTCCATATCCCGGGCGCCCCAAACTTTGTTGTTCAAAACAGGCCTGGTGCCGGCGGCATGCTTGCCTACAATCAGGCGTCGCGCGGACCAAAGGACGGCACGCTGATAACCTCCGTCAGTCAAGGCCTGCTTTTGCAGGAAGTAATTGGTCTGGCTGGTCTCGAAGCGTCACTCGGCTCGTTCAACTGGATTGGTAACTTCACTCAGGAGAACAACGTAACCGTCACTTGGCATACGTCATCGGTGAAGACAATCAACGACGCGAAATGGCGCGAAATTCCTCTGGCTGCTTCGGGTGCCGGTTCGACATCGGCGCAGCTCGCGGGTCTCTACAACAATCTTCTCGGCACCAGATTCAAAGCCGTCATGGGTTACGAGAGCGGCGCTCAACAGACCCTCGCCATGGAGCGTGGCGAGATGGAAGGACGCGCCACAAACACTTGGTCGAGTTACAAGGCCTCATTTCCCGATCCCAGATCCAAGCTGAATGTCCTAGTGCAGATTGGTTTGAGGCGCGAAGCGGACTTGCCTGACATCCCGCTTCTCTCTGATCTGGTGAAGGGAGATGCGGACAAGGAAAAGGTAGCACGGCTAGCATCGGAGAGCCTCGCAGTCGCTCGCCCCTTTGCGGCGCCGCCGGGCGTGCCCGAAGATCGCGTGGTCATCCTGCGCCTCGGTTTTGAAGGGGCATTGGCCGATCCCGCATTGATTGCGGAGGCCGCGAAATTGCGGCTTGATCTAAGTCCGATGACGGGGAGCGAGGTCCAGGCCATCATAAAGAACGCTCTTGGGACGGATCAGCAAACCAAGGATCTTGTGGCAAAACTGTTTCGATAGACATAAGGCGAAGGAATTCTGCTCGTGTCGGAATCGCCGATTTGATGCTGATTACAAAACCTAATTTCGTTCGCGTAGCCTTAAGGTTGATTGGCGCTGCCAATGTGGTGCGACCTTGATATACTCGATTGAAAATCACATTGCGTATTGTACAGATTGCTGAGTGAGTTTTCGGAGACTTGAGGTCATGTGAACTTCTAAATGGCGAGATCTTCTACACGCTGAACGAGGCAAAGATCGTCATCGAGCGTTGGAGGCGGCATTACAATACGATCAGGCCCAACTCATCACTGCGATATCATCCGCCTGCACCAGAGGTTCTACAGTGGCCGGCTGCGCAACCCCAACTAGCTTCGTCGGCCACCCCAGCGCTAGCTACAAACCCAATCGTCAACTAACATAACGACTGGAACCCATCATGGGGGCTGGCCAGTATTTTATCAGGTAGCCACAAAGTGTTCGGGGTTGAGACCGTAGGCAGCGAAATTCACGTGCTTACTTGTCCATCTAGCAATTGTAAGCCCAATAGGCGTGTAATGTTCTCTGACAGTGCGTCTTATAAAGGCTCAAGAGGCTTGTGATTGCCGAGTTGCCTTATAAAACTGAGACGCTTGTAGAGGGTTCGTGTTGG
>CANJPM010000255.1 GCA_947476075.1 Beijerinckiaceae bacterium | reverse complement strand
TCTTCCTCTCAGGCATGGCGGAGGAGGGCGATACGATGGATGCGCAATTCGACAAGGCATTTGCCCAGGTGCAAGGCGCGCTCGATCTTGAAGGCTTTACATGGGTGGACGTTTGCAGCGCCAGCTTGTTCCTTCAACGTGGCCAGGCTACGCCAGACTGGATGCTGGAGCGCTTTCGTCTGGCAGCGCCCCTTCAGCCCCACGTCGTCTCTTTCGAGGTTGTGGATGAACTCGCCAACACGCCCAAGCATCTTGAAATAGAGATCATCGCACGTCGCAGCCGCACATAACCGTGCTTTTTGCGCTCTCGCGGCTTCGGCACTGGCTGTTAATTCCCGGAGAGAAGCGGTGCTTGTCTAAGTTGAATCTCCTTGGCTGCTTTGTCCAGATGCTTTCAACGTATTCGTAAGGGGGCCGTCTACTTAACGTCACAGCCAATCGTGAACTGATATTTTAGACAGATTATCTAGGCTCAGGATCTATTAAATAGATTCACAACGGGATTTAGATCCGATGCACATTTGACGCTTGAGGGGGCGTCACATGAGCGATTTGGTCTGGCTTTCGGATACGCAGATGGAGCGGACGAAGCCGTATCTTCCTCTTTCGCATGGGGCTCCGCACATTGATGACCGCAGGGTGATCTCAGAGATCATCTTGGTAATACGCAATGGTTGTCGCTGGCGGGATGCGTCCACGGATTACGGCCAGCGCAAGACGATCTAGCTTCGTCGGCCACCCAAGCGCTAGCTACAAACCCAATCGTCAACCAACATAACGACCGGATCACCTAATGCGGTCTGGCCAATTTCCGAAAAATAATTGAAATGGTGCCTTCGCTCCTGAGGTGCTTGACACAGCCGGGCGCAAACCAGTTTCTATGCTATCAAATTAAAAACGAGTATAGCCTAAAGCGGCCTGCTTCGATGACACACGGCGAATGAGCTGCCTAAAATACAATTTCGAGGAAACCCCATGGAAAAATGCAAACTAGCCGCAAGCGCCGCCATCCTTGTACTTAGCCTTGGAGGCACGCCCCATTTTGCTCTGGCGCAAGCGCCCCCCACTGGCCCGCTGACCTTGCTGGTTGGTTTTGCGCCCGGCGGTTCTGCCGATTCCATCGCTCGTGTGGTCGGAGCGAGAATGGGTGAAAAACTGGGCCGCAGCGTTGTAGTAGAGAACCGCCCCGGCGCGGGCGCCAACATCGCCACCAAGGCTGTCGTGCTGGCGCCTGCCGACGGCAACACGCTTCTCGTTACGACAACCGCGCTGCCGATCAATGAAACCCTTTATAAGAACAAGGGATTCTCCGCCCCATCGTTGATGCCGATCTCCATCGTAGCCACCACGCCCGAGGTATTCGCCATTAACAAAAACGACAAGTCCGCGACGATCGCCGATTTTGTCGCCGCCGCGAAAGGTCAGGAAGTGCTTTTCGGAACGGCGGGGATCGGCACGGGATCCCACATCGCAGGCGAATATTTCTTCAAGTTCGTCGTGAAAGCGCAAGCAAAGCACATCCCTTTCCGTGGCGGTCCGGACGCGACCAATGCATTGCTTGGCGGCCACGTCCCCATGGTCATCTCATCGCTTTCAGGCTTCGCGGCGCAATTGGCTGCGGGAGAAATTCGTGGGCTTGCAATCGCTGCAAACGAGCGTAATCCCGTAGTCAAGGACGTGCCGACATTCACGGAAGTGGGCTATCCTGGCTTTACCTCGTTGTCCTGGGTCGGTTTCTTTGCGCCGCCGGCAACATCCAAAAAAATCGTCGCAGATTATAACAAGATGATCGACGATATCTCGAATGAGCCCGCGATACAGCCGAAACTCCGCAGCATCGGGTTTGATCCGATGAAGGGAAATGTCGACGCTGCCGAAGCGTTCATGGCCAAAGAATATACGCAATGGAAGAAAATGGTCGAAGCGCTTGAACTGCGGGTCGATTAGACGAAGCGTCGATCAGAAGAAGCGTCTCAGCGACTTTGTTCAAGAGCAATGAGCGAATGCGTTTACGGATAAAATCCGTGAACGCCCATCAAAGAAACTGGAGGAATTATGCGCGGGATCAGCATGGACCAATCTTTGTCCATTATATTAAAGACGTTTGAAAAAGCCGAGGAGATGCAGGCGCACGCGCTCGCAGCAATCGTGGACGCAAGGAACGCGCACCAGCCCGCGCGGCGGGTTTCTGGTCAATGTGCGCATCGATATTGATTGGGCTTCTGGATCAATGTTACTCATAAGATACAATTAACCCATCAATACGAATACGTTAAATGCAAAAATCAAAGAGTCTGATGCACGCCGAGGATCAAAAGCCCCCTCTTCTGGAAGGGCGCGCCGAAACCTCCACGGGCGCCGCGCAAAGCCGCCGACAGCCACATCATCGGGACTTCCTGCGAAATCCCGCAAAACATGGCTGTCGTCGCCCCTCCCCCTAGCGCGCCGGGCGCTTCAGGTTGACGTGAATGTGCTTCTCCTGCGTGTAGGCCAGCAGCTCGTCGAGGCATTCCTCGCGGCCCATTCCAGATTGCTTGTAGCCGCCGAATGGCGCGCCAAGGAAGTGACGGGACACTTCATTGATCCAGACAAAGCCGGCCTCGACGTCGGCGGCGAGTCGATGCGCCTGCCGCACGTCGTTGGTCCAAATGGAGCAGGTGAGCCCGTATTCCACATCGTTGACGTCTGAAAGCATCTGCTTTTCATCCGACCAGCGAAAGATCGAGAGCACCGGACCAAAGACCTCGTTCTTGGCGATATGCATTGCTGTGGTGACGTCGGTGAAAATCGTCGGCTCCATGAAGAAGCCCCCGGCCAGGCTCTTGTCGTCCGGACGCTTGCCGCCATAGATCAGATTGGCGCCCTCTGCCTTTGTGCGTTCGATGAAGTCGACGACGCGGGCATGCTGAACCTGGCTGATGATTGCGCCCATGGTGGTGGCCGGATCCGTGGGATCGCCGGGCTGGAATTCGGCGACGCGCTGCTTCACCCGCGCCACAACGGCGTCATGGATCGCATCATGGATAAAGGCGCGGCTCGTCGATCCGCACGATTGGCCGCACCATGTGAAATTCATGCCGGCCACAACGGCGGCCGCAACTTCATCGGGATCAGAATCCGGCATGGCGATGAGTGCGTTCTTGCCGCCAAGTTCCAGCAATACCGGCTTGATGGTGTCGGCGGCTGATTTCATTACCGCGCGGCCGGCCGGCACGCTGCCGATCAGCGAGATCATCGCCACATCGCGATGGGCGACCAGCGCCGCGCCGGCGTCGCGTCCGCCTGGCAGAACGTTGAACACACCCGGCGGCAGCAGACCGTCGATCAGTTCGGCAAAGCGCAAAGCGCTGAGCGGCGCCTGTTCCGGCGGCTTGACGATGACTGTGTTGCCAGCGGCCAGCGGCGCGGCTGATTTTGCGGCGCAGAACATGAAGGGGTGATTAAACGGAATGATCCGGCCGATCACGCCGCGCGGTTCGCGCACGGAAAAATTGATCGAGTCCGGTCCCTGCGGGACCGAGCTGCCTTTCATCTCGGTGACGAGGCCGGCGAAGAAATCGAGCTGAGAGGCCGCGTTGGCGACATCGCCGAGCATTTCATGCACAGGCGACCCGCCATCCAGCGCATCGATCAACGCAAGTTCATGCGCATTGTCGCGCACGATCTGGGCGATGCGGCGGAGAATTTTTGCGCGCTCCGCCGGCGCGACGCGGCGCCATTCGCGATAGGCGAAAAGAGCTGCCGCTACTGCTGCATCGACGTCAGCCTGCGCAGCCTCGGCGACCCGGCCAAGCGAGCCGCCAGTGCCGGGGCATATGATTTCGGATGAACCGCCATTGATCGGCTCAAGCCACTTGCCCGCGTAAAAAAGCCCGCGATTGCGGGGCAGATAATCATACGCGCGCATCGCCGATGTATCAGATGTCGTCTGGCTCATATTACGATCCTTTGATTTTTCTGTCGTCGCAAGTTTAGCGCTTGATGCACGAAGGCGCGGGTCAGGAAAGATCGATAGGCTTGCCGCGCACGTCCTGCGCGCGCTCGATCCTGATCAGAACGGCGATGCCGACATCGGCCCCGTCATGCGTCGCCTCGCGTTCGTTCAAGCGGGCGAAGATCGCATCGCGCACGGGTCCGCTCTCGTGCAGTTCCGCAGTTCCGTAAAATCGCAGAATTCCCGATTCCAGAACGCCTTCGCGCTGAGCCTTCATGTTGCTGTAGACGACGATCACACTTTTATCGTGCTGGAGGTTTTCAAGCGCCTTCTTCTTCGACCGCTCCCAATACGCAAGATGCTGCGAGTCAAAGAGCATCATGCTGCCCTTGGGGCTAATGTTGGGGCCGTTCTGCCCTGTCGTGCCAAGCAGGCAGACGTTGCCGTCAGTCCATGCGCTGTCCAGCAGGGCGTTGATCTTGTCTCGCATTGTCATGGGACTCATCTTTTCCAAGCATACAAATCTGAACCGGCTGAACTTATGACTGATCCGCCCTAGTTTGTCAGTCCGATAGCCTTCACCATGGCGCCCCAGCGCTCGATCTCCGAACGGAAGAACGCCAGAGAGTCCGCGCGCGTCCGCGATTTCGACTGCAAGCCCATCGTCTCGAAAGCACGCAGCACTTCAGGGTCTTTGAGGGCTTCGTTGATGTCCTGATTGATCTTGTCGAGAATGGCCTCGGGCGTGCCGGCAGGCGCGAAAATACCGGCCCACGAGCTCGCCACGAAGCCCGGAAAGCCGTTCTCTGCATAGGTGGGAACCTGCGGCAGATTGGGGCTGCGCTGTTCGCTGCCCACCGCGATGCCGACGAGGTCGCCGTTCTTGATCGATGGAATGGCTGTTGCTGTGCTGGCCATGATGTTGATGTCGCCGGTCATAAGCGCGAGCATTGCGGGATTGCCGCCCTGAAAAGGGATATGCTTGACGTCGACTTTGGCGAGGATCTTGAAGAAATATTCCGCAGAAATGTGCGAGCCGCTGCCGATGCCCGAACTGCCCATGTAGAGCTTACCGGCTTTGGCCTCCTGCAGCATGTCCGCGAAGCTGCGGATGCCGGATTTGGGATTGGCGGCCAGAAGCTCCGGCGCCTCGGCCGGCATAGCGATCGGGGCCAGCCCGCTGCTGGTGAAGCCCTTGTCTTTGGAGGCCGTCTCGTTGATCGCCAGCGAGGTCGTGGTGCCCAGCAGAGTGTATCCGTCGGCTGCCGCCATGGAGACGGAGCGCGCCGCGATATTGCCGCCTGCGCCCGGCATGTTCTGCACGATAACG
>CANJPM010000254.1 GCA_947476075.1 Beijerinckiaceae bacterium | reverse complement strand
GCGCCTTTTGGAAGCGGGCGAAAATCTCCTCGATCACGGCGCTGCCGGCGGCCCGCGCAACGGTCTTGCGGGCGCGAACGGCTTGGACGGCTTTTGAAACCCCGCGCGGGCGAGGGATCGCGGCGGCTGTCGCGCTCGATATTTTGGCGGGGGCGCGACGTTGGGGCGCGGACGACTTCTTGGGCGAGGGCTTTTTCAAAGGCATGAGAGCAGTATAATGCGCACTGAACCGGAGCGGCAGAGCCTTGACCCAGCCAGACCCTTGCGACGCACAGCTTTTCGCAGCCCGCCTCGTCCCCCATCGCTCGCTTGGCCAGAGCCATTTCCGGGTTCTGATGATGGTGTTTGCCTGCGCCGCCTTCGTGTCGGCCCTGCCGTTCGTGCTGTTGGGCGCCTGGCCGGTCATGGGTTTTATGGGGCTCGACGTCGCATTGTTATACTTCGCGTTTCGCGCCAATTACCGCGCCGCCCGGGCCTATGAGGAGGTGCGGGTGACGCCGCTGGAATTGTCGGTCGCGAAAGTCACCCAGCATGGGCAGCGCAGCGAATTCTTCTGCCATCCTGCCTGGGTTCGGCTGGAGCGGCAGGAGCATGAGGAATATGGCGTCGAGCGCCTGTCGCTGGTCTCGCGCGGGCGGGCGCTTGAGGTGGCGAGCTTTCTGGGGCCGGACGCCAAGGCGCGCTTTGCCGAAAGCCTGTCGGGCGCGCTGGCGCAAGCGCGCAAGGGGCCGAGGTTTTCGTGACTAAAAGTTTTCGCGGAAACGTTTTCGGGTGGCGCTGGCGTCATCGACGCGCCATCCTGCTTTCATGAATATTCCAGCCCTGATCGAGCCCGAAACCGATCCCGCGAACGATTATCTGCTCGTGCGCGACGCCATCGAATTCGTCTCCGGCCAATGGCGCGATCAGCCCTCCCTAGAAGACATCGCCGATCATGTCGGCCTGTCGCCGGCGCGGTTGACGGCGCTTTTCCGCCGCTGGGCTGGGCTGACCCCAAAAGATTTCCTGCAAGCGCTGACGCTCGATCACGCCCGGACGCTGCTGCGCAATTGCGCCTCGGTGCTCGACGCCGCCTATGAGGTGGGCCTTTCGGGGCCGGGGCGGCTGCATGATTTGTTTGTGGCGCATGAGGCGATGAGCCCGGGCGAATACAAAAGCGGCGGGTCCGGGCTGGAATTTGGCTACGGCTTTCACCCCTCGCCTTTTGGAGAAGCGCTGGCGGTGATGGCGCCGCGCGGGCTGGCGGGACTGGGCTTTGTAGACGAAGGCGGGCGGCAAGCCGCTTTGGCCGACATGATGCGCCGCTGGCCGGGCGCCCGTTTCAGGCAAGACCCCGCGCTCAGCGCCCCGGTCGTGCGCCGGGTGTTTGATCCTTTGCTGTGGCGGCCCGATCAGCTTTTGCGCATCGTGCTGATCGGCAGCGATTTCGAGGTCCGGGTCTGGGAGAGCCTGTTGAAAATTCCCATGGGCGGAGCCGCAACTTATGGGGCGGTGGCGAGCGTGATCGGGCGCCCGAAGGCGGCCCGCGCCGTGGGAGCGGCGGTGGGGCGCAACCCGATCTCGTTCGTTGTGCCCTGCCACCGGGTGCTCGGCGCTTCGGGCGCCATCACCGGCTATCATTGGGGGTTGACGCGCAAACGCGCCATCCTGGGCTGGGAGGCGGGCAAAAGCGCCTAAGCGTTCACAGCTTTCAGCGAAGAGTTTGCGGCCCCAATTGCATCGCCGGGCCGCGCGCCGGAGCCGGCTTTTTGGCTGCATTGGCCTCTTCCGCCTCAAACGCCGCCGGGTTTTGTCGGGCGCGCAGCGCAATCGCCCAGGCGTCGGTGATGCGTGAGGCGCAGAAGCCGTGGCGCTCCTCGCCCGCGTAATCCTCGCAACGTTCGGCGCGGCGGGAGGAAAAGCCGGCCTGTTCGGACGCCGCCATCCGCACTTTCGCGCGATCCTTGCCAGCCGAGGCGATCAACGCCCGGTAATTGGCCTGCGCATTTTTCTCGGCCAAACCGCGTATGCGCTCGTTCTGGGCGATGTCGGCCAGACTCATCGAAGCGCCTGCAGGGCCCCAGAAGCCAGCTACCGATCCGCGACAATCGGCGGCTTTGAATTCGCAATAACCCGCCGTGGGCGTGCTGGCGGTGGCGTCGCCAACGTTAATCTGAACTGCGCTGTCGAGAATTTCGACGGTAAACGGGCAGGCCGGTATATCGCCCTCGAACCGGCGCAGGCCGTCAAAACGGCGTATGGGCCGCAAAACGAACGGCCCGCCGGTGATGTCGACCTCGCAGGATTCTGAACGCGCCGAGATTTTTTCACCGCTCAAGACCAGCCGGGAGATTACAAAATCGGCCCCGCGTTTCTCGAACGCCAGCCGCCCGCTGGCCCCGTTGAGCCGCAATTGCCGTCCGATCACGCTGGATTCGCTGGGCGCGCGTAAAGCCACGCCCTGCTCGATCATGCCTGCCGACTGATCGCCGCCGACGGCGCCTTGCAATTGTATCTGGGCCATGGCCCGCCCAGCCGCCCCATTGACAATGGCGGCGATCAGCGCGGGAAGAAGAAGGGCCGGACGAAAGCGCATGAACACTCTTTAAACGCGACACAAGTGGAACAACGGGACGCTTCATAGCACGCGGCGCCTGCAAACGCCCTTAAGCCTAATCAATTGTTGAGCATATCTCCAGATTCTTAAGGAATTGGCTGCACAGCTTTTGGCGCCTCAAAGCCCTGACGCGCCTTGCAGCGCCAAAAACGCCTTCTTATATGGAGGTCAGCCTTGCGGTTCGCCGCGGCGATCACAATCTCGGTAAGCAACGGGGACCGGGCGAGACGGCTGCGCTCCGCGCGCTTGCCTCGCTCATGAATGGACCGCTTCGGGGTTCTTAAGGTTCTGCGTAGAAAAGGAAAGAAAATGGCAAAGGTCATCGGCATCGACTTGGGGACCACCAACAGCTGCGTGGCTGTGATGGAAGGCTCGACCCCCAAGGTCATCGAAAATTCGGAAGGTGCGCGCACGACGCCCTCCATCGTCGCCTTCACCGATGAAGGCGAGCGCCTTGTCGGCCAGCCCGCCAAGCGTCAGGCTGTCACCAATCCCGAGCGCACCTTCTTCGCTATCAAGCGCCTCATCGGCCGCCCGTTCGCCGATCCGATGACCCAGAAAGACATGGGTCTTGTCCCCTACAAGATCGTCAAGGCCGGCAACGGCGACGCCTGGGTCAAGTCCGACAACCAGGAATACTCGCCCTCGCAGATTTCCGCCTTCACCTTGCAGAAGATGAAGGAAACCGCCGAGGCCTACCTGGGCCAGACCGTCACGCAGGCCGTCATCACGGTTCCCGCCTATTTCAACGACGCCCAGCGTCAGGCCACCAAGGATGCGGGCAAGATCGCCGGCCTTGAAGTGCTGCGCATCATCAACGAGCCCACTGCGGCTGCGCTCGCCTACGGCCTCGACAAGAAGGGCGCCGGCACCATCGCCGTCTACGATCTTGGCGGCGGCACGTTCGACGTCTCGATCCTTGAGATCGGCGACGGCGTGTTCGAAGTGAAGTCGACCAACGGCGACACGTTCCTGGGCGGCGAAGACTTCGACATGCGCCTCGTGGAATTCCTGGCCGACGAGTTCAAGAAAGAGCAGGGCATTGACCTGAAGAAGGACAAGCTCGCCCTGCAGCGCCTCAAGGAAGCGGCTGAAAAGGCCAAGATCGAATTGTCCTCTGCGGCCCAGACCGACATCAACCTGCCCTACATCACCGCCGACGCCTCCGGCCCCAAGCATCTGGCCCTGAAGCTGACGCGCGCCAAGTTCGAGGCGCTGGTGGACGATTTGATCCAGCGCACCATCGAGCCCTGCAAAAAGGCGCTCAAGGACGCCGGCCTGACCGGCGCCGAGATCGACGAAGTGGTGCTGGTGGGCGGCATGACCCGCATGCCCAAGGTGCAGGAGATCGTGAAATCCTTCTTCGGCAAGGAGCCCCACAAGGGCGTGAACCCTGACGAAGTGGTGGCCATCGGCGCCGCCGTGCAGGCGGGCGTTCTGCAAGGCGACGTGAAGGACGTGCTGCTGCTCGACGTGACCCCGCTGTCGCTGGGCATTGAGACGCTGGGCGGCGTGTTCACGCGCCTGATCGACCGCAATACGACCATCCCGACCAAGAAGAGCCAGGTGTTCTCGACAGCCGAGGACAACCAGACGGCCGTGACGATCCGCGTGTTCCAGGGCGAGCGCGAAATGGCGGCTGACAACAAGCAGCTTGGCCAGTTCGACCTCGTGGGCATTCCACCCGCGCCGCGCGGGATGCCTCAGGTTGAAGTGACTTTCGACATCGACGCCAACGGCATCGTCAGCGTCACCGCCAAGGACAAGGCGACCTCGAAAGAGCAGCAGATCCGCATTCAGGCCTCCGGCGGCCTGAGCGACGCCGATATCGAGAAAATGGTGAAGGACGCTGAGGCCAATGCGGCCGAAGACAAGAAGCGTCGCGAGTTGGTCGACACCAAAAACCAGGGCGAGGCTTTGGTGCATTCGTCCGAGAAGTCGCTGGCCGAATTTGGCGACAAGGTCGGCGAAGCCGAAAAAACCGCGATCTCGGACGCGATCACGGCGCTCAAGACCGCGCTTGAAGGCGACGACGTTGAAGCCATCAAGGGCCGCAGCAACGATCTCGCCCAGGCTTCGATGAAGCTTGGCGAGGCGATGTACAAGGCCCAGCAGGCGGAAGCTGCGGCTGGCGCTGAAGGCGCTCAGGCCAAGAAGGACGAAGACGTCATCGACGCCGACTTCAAGGAAGTCGACGGCGCCGACAAGAAGAAGTCCTGATCGAACGTTCAGGCCGCCCCGGTCCATCCGGGGCGGTCGCCCGTTTCTGGTCGTCGGCGCAGCTGACAGATCTGCCGAAAATGGTGTATCGCCTGTCCATCAACCGCATTGCGAGCCAATCTTAAGCGCGCCCTGCGAACCTCTTCAGAGCGGCGAAGGCTAAATGTCCAAACGCGACTATTACGAAATTCTTGGCGTCGCCCGCACTGCGACCGAGGCGGAAATGAAGGCGGCGTTCCGCAAGTCGGCGATGCAATGCCATCCCGACCGGCACCCCGGCGATTCCGCCGCAGAAATGAAGTTCAAGGAACTCAACGAGGCCTATCAATGCCTCTCGGACGGCCAGAAGCGGGCCGCGTATGATCGCTTTGGCCACGCCGCGTTTGAAAATGGCGGGCAGGGCGGCTTTGGCGGCGGCGACGGCTTTGGCTCGTCCATGTCGGATATTTTCGAGGATCTGTTCGGCAATATCATGGGCGGCGGCCG
>CANJPM010000253.1 GCA_947476075.1 Beijerinckiaceae bacterium | reverse complement strand
GTGGCGACCCGCAACACCCATGGCACCGGCTGCACGCTCTCGTCAGCGATAGCCGCCAATCTCGCGCACGGGATGGATCTTGGCGACGCGGTGGCGTCGGCCAAAAGCTATCTGACCGCTGCGTTGATCGCGAGCGACAAGCTGAATGTGGGGTCTGGCGAGGGCCACGGCCCCGTGCATCATTTCCATGGGTTTTGGGGATAGGCTGCGTCATGGTCGCGACGGCCGCCAGATGAACTCAAGCCATCCACGGCAGGCTACAGCGCGCAACCTGCCGCGGGTCCCGGCCTTCGCCGGGATGACGGCATAGGCAACGCCCCTGCATTCCCGATCGCAGCGCGTCTCAAAACCCCTCGATGGTCTCCACCATTTTCTTGCGCATGGCGGCGTCCGGCAGGCGCCCCAGGCCCGCTTTCAAATTATCGACCATGTATTGCGGCTTGTCGGTGCCGGGAATGACGGCGGTGATTGCGGGATTGCCGAGCAGCCATTTCAGCGCAAATTGCGCCCAGCTCGTGACGTCGATTTCTTTGGCGTAATCGGGCAGCGGCTTGCCTGCGACCGCCTTGAAGAAACGCCCACGGCTGAAGGGTAGATTGGTCAGGATCGCGCAGCCGGCCTCGGCGGCGGCGGGGATCAGGCGTTCTTCGGAATTACGGTCGATTATGGAATAATCGATCTGGAAGAAGTCCGGCTTCTCGCGTCGCACGCAGGCTTCCACCGCTTCGTAATCGCGATCAAACGATGAGGTGACGCCAATGTATTTGCAAAGACCCTGCGCCTTCCATTCGCGATAAAGATCGAGGCTTTGATTGGGATCGCGCACGTTGTGCAATTGCATCAGCTCGACGCTTTTGGTTTTCAGTTTTGCAAATGACGCCTTCATTTCCGCTTCGCTGGCTGGTCGGTCGGCCACGCGCACTTTGGTGGCCAGAAATACTTTGTCGCGCAGGCCGGTAGCGACGAACAATTCGCCAAGACGAGCCTCGGCCATGCCATAGGAGGGCGCGGTGTCGATCAGTTTTCCGCCGCCCGCCAAAAGCGCCTTCAAGACTTCCGCGCGTTCGTCAAATTTTGCGCTATCGTTCTCGAAGTCGAAAATGATCGCAGTGCCTATGCCGACGGAGGGCATCATTTCGCCTGACACGGGAATTTTGCGCGCGAGCAAAGCGCCCTGCGCCAGAGCGCCTTCCGGCATCATGACGACCAAAGCTGCGCCCGCGCCAAGGCTCAGGGCGTCGCGGCGGGTGAAGTGGGTGAAGTTCTGCGTCATGAATTAAACTCCTTTTTTAGCGTTGACGGCGCGTTTATCCTGTGCGCGTCCCAAGGCAAGCGCCAGCGCGCACCAGCCCAGCATCAGCGGGATGGCGATAGCCGCAATTCCGGACATACTGAAGCCCAAGGCGCGCAGGCCAGTGAACGACCATGACCAGACGAGATCTCCGCCGCGAAAAACTGCGGCGTCGATCAGGTTCTTGGCCTTGTATTTTTCATCCCGGCTGACGGAGGTAAAGAAAATCTCGCGCGCGGGATTGGAGAAGGCGAAGTTCGCCGTGCGCTGCAACGCCTGAAACGCAATGATGATCGCAAGCGTGGGAGCGACAAACAGAGCCGCAAATCCGGCGGCGAAGATCAGCGGCAAAATAGCGGCCGATGGCCCTGCGCCAATGCGTTTGATAATGGCGCCAGTGGCGAGAAATTGCAGGCCCAGCGTAGCCAGGTTTGCGGCAAGGTCCATGGTGGCGAACATGCGCGTGCGAACGGCAGGATCTTGCGAGGCTGCCCGCACCACGTCCTGCTGCATGAAGTAAAGGAAGGTGCCCGCCAACGACAATAACGCGACCCAAAGCGCAATCCCCGCCAGATAGGGTGAGCGCACGATCAGCATAAAGCCGTCGAACATGCCCCCGGGCTTGTAGTCCGACGCGTCGCCGCCAACAGCGCGCGGAGCGTCCGGATCAGCCTGTGGCGCAATGGGTTCCTCACGCCTCGGGCAAGCGCGCTCAAGCGCCATCGCGCAGAAAATGGCCAGCTCCAGCAATATGCCCGCAACAATGAGAAGGTTTGCGGTTCCAAGACGCTCAGCCAGAGTGACTGTGGCCGCCGAGCCCAGAAGCGTGCCGGCGGTGCCGCCAGCAGCTATGAATCCAAACAGACGCTTGCCCTGTTCAGTGCCGAAAATGTCGGCCATGAACGACCAGAACACCGACACTGCAAACAGATTGAACACGCTCACCCAAACGAAGAATACACGGGCGGTTTCGGCGCGGAAGACATCATATTGCAGCGCCAGCCAGAACAGCGCGAGATTGGCGACGAAGAATTGGTAGACGACGGGAATGAACCTTGCACGCGGCAATCGCCCGACAGCAAAAGCATAAACCGGCGAGGCGGCCAGCATCACAAAAAAGGTGGCGGTGAAAAGCCATTGCAGATAATCGCGTCCTGCCGCCACGCCCATCTCGTCGCGCAGCGGACGCAGCACAAAATAAGAAGCGAGCAGAAAGAAGAAATAGAAAAACGACCAGACGACAGCCCGCAGCTCGGCAGGCTGAGCGCCGGTTATGCGCTGCGCGCGTTCGACTATCCACACCATCGCGATTCCCCACCCTGAGCTATTGTGCCCAGATTGGCAGCAGACCTCAACCGATCGCTCCATTTTGCCTCATTGGCGCCAGCCTCTGCGCGCACTAGAAACGGGGCGTCACGGAGATTGAATATGCGCAATATGGAATCAGGCGCTCAGCAGCCAGCGGGCCATCCCCCCGTCGCCTTTGGCAAGGTGGGGGTGCTGCTGGTCAACCTCGGTACGCCGGACGCCACCGATTATTGGTCGATGCGCCGGTATCTGAAGGAGTTTCTCTCCGACCAAAGGGTCATCGAAACCCCGCGCGCCATCTGGTGGCCGGTGCTCAACCTCATCATCTTGACCACGCGGCCTGGCCGCAAGGGAAAGGATTATGACACGATCTGGAATCATGAGCTGAACGAGGGGCCGCTGCGCACCATCACCCGTTCGCAATCCGACAAGCTGGCGGCCTTTGTGGCCCGGAGCGGATTGGGCGACACAGCGCGTCCAGTGGTGGTCGATTGGGCGATGCGTTACGGCAATCCCTCTATCGTCTCGAAGATCGCCGCGCTTCAGGCGCAGGGCTGCGAGCGCATTCTCGTCGTGCCTTTGTACCCCCAATATGCAGCCGCCACGAGCGCAACGGTCGCGGATAAAACCTTCGACGCGTTGAAGGCGATGCGCTGGCAGCCTGCGGTTCGCATCGCGCCGCCCTGGCATGACGACAGCGCCTATATCGACGCTTTGGCTGATTCCATGCGCGCGCAACTGGCGGCGCTGGATTTTGAGCCGGAAATTATACTGGCCTCATATCACGGCATTCCGCAAAGCTATTTCGACAAGGGCGATCCCTATTATTGCCATTGCGCGAAAACCACGCGGCTGCTGCGCGAGAAGCTTGGTTTGTCGCCCGAGCGTTTGCTTATGACGTTCCAGTCGCGCTTTGGTCCCGCCAAATGGCTGGAGCCGGCCACCGATACGACGCTGAAGGCGCTGGGAGACAAAGGCGTCAAGAGCGTCGCCGTCGTTACGCCGGGTTTCACGGCCGATTGCCTTGAGACCATCGAGGAAATAGGCATCGAGAACCGTGAATATTTTATCGAGCACGGCGGCGAGAAATTTGCGCGCATTGAATGCCTGAACGACAGCCCGCAAGGCATGGCGGTGCTGGAGGCGGTGGTCGCGCGCGAATTGCAAGGCTGGATTTGAAGCAATGGGAAAGGCTTCGTCGTTTTCGCTGCTGATGACAAGCGTCGATACGCGCCAAGCCGCTGACCTCATCATCGCGCGCGCGCTCGATCTCAAGCTTGCGGCCTGCGTGCAGGTCTGCGCCGTCGAAAGCCATTATGTTTGGGAGGGCGAGCGCCGCAGCGCGCCCGAGCTGATGCTGACGATGAAGATCAAAAGCGAAGATTACGCAGATTTGGCGGCCGCAATCTGCGACGTCCATCCCTACGGGACACCCGAGATTTTACGCATCGACATCGTTGAGGGCGATCCGCGTTATCTCGACTGGCTGCGCGCCGTCACGAGATAAAAGGATCGCCGCCGACTCCCGGACATGGAAGGCTGGGGGGCGATAGGTCCACACCCTGGAGCCGGCGACGAAAGGGAAATCAAATGACCCGCACAGAGGTTCCAACGCGCACGCGCGAATAGAGATCCGTCACGTCGTCGTTCATCATGCGAATACAGCCCGAGGACAAAGCTTGCCCGATGCTCCACGGCTCGTTTGTGCCGTGAATGCGAAACAGCGTGTCGCGACCGCCGTTGTAGAGATAGAGCGCGCGGGCGCCGAGCGGGTTGTCGATGCCGCCGTTCATGAAGCGCGGCAGATCGGGCCGGCGTTTCAGCATCGCGCCAGGCGGCCTCCATGACGGCCATTCCGCCTTGCGTCCAACATGGGCGCGCCCGCGCCATTCAAAGCCCGCGCGCCCGACGCCGACGCCGTAGCGGATCGCCTGTCCGCCGCCCAGCGACAGATAAAGCGCGCGTTGCTTCGTATCGACCGTAATGGAGCCGGCGGCCTGTCCCGTGCGGTCGTCGACGAGAACCCGCGTCGCACGGGGCGAGGCGCGCTGCGGCGCATAGGCGTCGTCTTCAAGCGACACATATTGCGCGCGCGGCGCAGAGGTCGCGCGTGGTCCCTGCGCCGCAGCGCCTGTGGCGGAGATGAAAGCAAAGCCCAGTACAACGCATGGCGCCCGCATGGAAAGCATCGCTAAACCCCTTGTCGCTCAGGCGCATATGGCGTCGGATACATGTGCGAGAACGAAGCCGCCGGCGAAATGTTCCTGAGCCAGAGGGAGTAGCGGGCAGGGGGTAGGGAAAAGAAGATCCCTCCTCTGTCGTTCGCTGACGCAAACGACGACTTCTCCCGCAGGCGGGAGAAGGTGAGCGCAAAGCATGACGGATGAGGTGATCTTCTACAGCCCGCGCGCGCTTGCTTACTTGCGCGGCCAGCTGAAATCGTCTGCGCGGCCCCTTGGAGCCTCTTCCATCGGCAGGCCCTGGATGAGCACTTGCTCAACGATGACGCGCGATTGCTGATCGCGCTGATCGGTCTGGCGTGGGCTTCCGGCAAGTTCGCCGCCGGGCGACAGGGCGAGTCCGGTCAGCGGCAGAACAGGCCCCTTTTCGGGGCGTACGGGAATGACGACCGTCGGCGCTGCGGCAGGCGCGGGAAGTGCAAGTTGCGGCGATTTCTGGCCTGAGTCTGGCGCGGGAGCGTTATCCAGCGGCGGGACGATTACGATGGCC
>CANJPM010000252.1 GCA_947476075.1 Beijerinckiaceae bacterium | reverse complement strand
TGGCGGTCGCATCATAAGTGCCGCCGACGGCATAGCCGATCACAACCGTGATATTCTTGCCAGCGAAGAAATCAGCATCCTGGGACCGCGCACCTGTGGCGCTTACGACCAAAGCACCAAAGCACAAAGTGACAGCCAATACTTTGGTCATGCAGATTACCCTTCTTGCAGGTCAAGTCTCTCGGCAGCTCCTAAATAACCACAGATCGAGACCAGACAGCTGGACAGCGTGGACGGAGGTCAGGCATGTAAGCGATCACGCCGATGCGTACAGCGGCGGTTTTGGTGATTTCTGAGCGAGTCTTAGCCGGGCGAAAAGAACTTGCCTTGAGCATAGACGCGCTTCTTCGCCGTCTCGCCGTTCTTGGCAAGGGTGCCTACCTTCACGGATCCATCGCCGAATGTCGTTTGCTGGACGACATCCTTTGGCGTGCCGAATGGCGTCAGTTGCTCAAGCCCCTTGACCGCGCGTTCACCGCCACCCACGCGCAGCAGGATTAGGTTCTCCGCTTCATCAGCTTCGAACTTGTACTGCACGTTTTTGGGGATCATGACCCCTTGATGAGTGGAGACTACCTGTGTCGCTCCGTCTGCAAAAGTGAATGTCGCCTTGCCCTGAAGCACGATGAACGCATGATCCTCGCCGCCATGGGAATGAAGAGCGTTCTCTCCGCCGCTCGCGTAGACTTTTACGGCCGCCCAAAGATTTTCGGCCGTCGCCAAAGGATCATAGGTCGTACCCTGCTCGAGCAAGGGCAGATTGCGCATTGAGAAAACAACCGCGCTGTCGATTGCGGCAATCGGACGCCGCTCTACGAGCTTACCACCATCCACGGGTCGCCTCCCTCTTTTCTATTTTGATTAACATGCCGGTGCGCCTGAACCTTGTCAATCCACCTCCAGCTGAGATTGCCACTCCCGCAGCGCCAGCTATAGGAAGTACGCGGCAATACGCCCGTCTGGGTAGGTAGTCTTCGCTGCCCACAGACGTGGCTGACCACAATAGCGCCCGATTATCAAATAAACTCAAACAGCAAAAAGTGCACAGCGACAGAGAAAAACTGTGTAAAGGCTAACTTATTGAGGCTCGCCCCCGAACTAAGGGGGCCGTGGTCCAAGGACCGCGATCCGCACTACCTAGGAAAAGGCACAAGGGACCCGTGGGAGGCGCTACATAGATTAGCATTCTTGGCATCGATTAAGCACCAAGACCCTATATCAGACGGCTTCGAGTGGGAGACAGTGAGAGGCCCACTGACCCATCAATATGCGCCGCTTCTCAAAATGATCTGTCCGATGATAGGCAGCCTCAACTTTACTTTCGACAGAATGTGCGAGCGCAGCTTCGCTAACTGCTCTTGGCGTTGATGTTGCCTCTTCGCACCAGTCTTTGAAAGTAGAGCGGAAGCCGTGAACAACAATTGGCCTGCCGTCGTTTGCACGCCAAGGTATTTCCTTGCCGTCAGGCACCTCATTCATGCCTCGCACAAGCATCGAAAAAGCCATATCACTTAGTTTATTTTTAGATCGCATGCTCGGGAACACTAAAGCGTTTTTCTCAGATGCCAGTGGCTGTAACTCCCATAGAAGAGCGAGCACAGTGTCAGACAAGGGAATGCGGTGCTCCCTCCCCGCCTTCATTCCCACGCGTCGCTCTTGTACCGACGGTCCGCTTGGCTCGTGCTTTTGCTCTTGAGGTAGCGACTTTGGGTCAATGAGAGGCAAAAACGACTTTTCTTCGGACTTATATGCGGTCCACAAGCTAACGCCGCAGGTATCTAAAACCGGTCGCGCATACGTTTTGAAAAATTGCCGGTTTCCGACACTAGCCGACCATCGTCGCTAACCTGCACTTTTTTCTCACAACCTCGCCCCCGGCGTCGGCTCAGCAAACAAAACGACCCCGTGGTCCAAAAGAGCCTTCTCTATCCGGGCGCCATTGGGCGCGCTGGTGGGTAGCAGGTCGTGTTTGCGTAACAAAAACGGAAGGCGCGTTCGTCCACACTCAATGCCGCGCCAAGCGTGCTTTGCGGGAGGCCCGTCAGGACGCGGGCGGCCGTTGAAGTCGCCAAGATCGACTACACCACACCCTTCAGCCTCTGGGAGAGCAGCGCTTGTGAGGGCTTCAACCCGAAGCTTCGCGATGAGCTTCTGAATGGCGAGATATTCTACACGTTGAAGGATGCAAAGATCACCATCGAGTGCATACGGCAGCACTACAACACGATCAGCCCGCACTCATCCCGCCGATATCAACCGGCTGCACCAGAGGTTCTGCAATGGCCGGCTCCACAACCCAAACCAGCTGCGCCTGCAAAACCAGTGCTAATTACAAGTCCAGTCGTCAACTAACATAACGACTGGATCAGATCATGTGGTCAGCTCAGACGTCACCCGCATCATTGGCAATGCCACGAACAGTTCGTTAAGTATGGATCATCTGAGTTTCACAAAGTGCTTACGCAACATTTGTTATTCAGCCTTTTCCTGAAATAGCGGCGTCAACAAACTTGTTGGTGTAGAGCGCCTCGGGATCACCAGGATTTGCGACGCCGTTTTCACGCAACGCATCGACGCCAGACTTCCAAAGTTTTGGGACATTGCGCAACAAATTGTCAGGACCTTCCGACAGCCAAAGCTTCTCAGCCGTCACTTTTTCGACTTCGACAAGATCCTGCATGTTTCTTATATTTGGAATCTCGAAATCCTTCGCGGCGCGCTCAAAAACAGGCTGGAGCGGCTTGGTCATGATTTCTTGCGCCGATGCATGCATCGCCTTCAACGCGCGAACGAAAACATCCGGTTTCTCCTCGACCATCTGCTTGCTGGAAATGTAGCATTGCCCGGGCATGGGCGCATAGCGATCTGTCGACCAGATTTCAACATCTTCCTTCATCCGCTGTAACGCGACCACCACCTGAATGGAGGCGATGAAGCAATCGACGCGACCCTGCTTCATAAATTGCACTGCGCCCGGCGAATTACCCGTAACCTCGCGTTTCACCGCGCTCTTGGGCAGTCCGCCTTTCGCAAGGATCAAATCAAGGTACACATCCGTCGTTCCGCCAACGGACACGATGCCGACCGTCTTGCCTGCAAGATCTTCGGCCTTGAGGATCGGAGCCTTTTTGAGGCTGACCATATGGAAGGTCGAGCCCTGATAAATCGTCGCGATGGAAATCAGCGGAGCCTTTGTGGTCGATATCGCACGCATGACGTCGATGCCCGATGCGCGGATCATCTGCGCCTGCGATGTTATGAGCTGCTGAATAGGCTGCGCCGTACCTTGCCCACCCAACAGCTTCGCATCCAAACCTTGAGCAGCCATGTGGCCACCAGAAATGGCGTTCATCATTTCAATGAAATCCGCAATAAACCCAAACGGCGTCATCATGACGAACGGTTCGCGGGTTTGGGCGCGAAGGATCGCCGGCGCGCTCAGGAACGTCGCCGCAGCGCCAGCATATTTAAGAACATTTCGACGATTTTGCATGACAACCCCCTTCGCACAAGCGCAAGCCCAGTTTGGTACAAGATTGCTACAAGACTGAGCAAGCAACGACCAAAGCTTTTTGACCTTTGTCGTGAGGTTGTATTAGAAGTCAGACAAGGTCAATCCATGAAGCCGAGTTGAAGCAGCCTTCAAGCTTTGATGACGTTGTCGTGAGCTGTAAGGAATGGTCATGACGAGCCCCCGCAGTGAAAGCGAAGTCATCATTTCAGGTGGTGGGCCGGTGGGGCTTTGCCTCGCTTTGTTACTGGCGCGATCGGGTGTTTCAGTTCAGGTTTTCGAGGCTGAACCGGCGATTTCAGAAGACTTGCGAGCGTCAACCTTTCATCCGCCTACCCTCGACATGCTGGAGCCGCTGGGGGTCAGCGCCGAACTCGTCAGCCGTGGCCTGATCTGTCCTGATTGGCAAATACGGTTACATCCAAGCGGAGAGCGCGCCGTTTTTGATCTTTCCGTTCTGGAGCGGGATACAAAACATCCCTATCGCCTGCAATGTGAACAATGGAAGCTTTCGCAAAGCCTGTTCGCGCGTCTTGAACAAGAGCCGCTGGCGCAAGTTCATTTCAGCTCCCCCGTTACAAGCGTTGAGCAAAACGAAAGCGGCGTAACAATACAGGTGGAGACCCAGCAGGGCCTCGTGGCGCATCGAGCCAAATATTTGGTGGGCGCGGACGGCGCGCGCAGTTTTGTGCGCAAGGCCGCCGGGATGACGTTTGAGGGGGAAACTTATCCTGAGACGACGTTGCTGGTCACCACTTTGTTTCCCTTTGAAGACCACCTCGAAGGTTTGTCGAACGTCACCTATTGCTGGAAAGATGATGGCAATTTCAGCCTTCTGAAAGTGCCGGGCCGCTGGCGCGTCTCGATCTATCCGCGCGAAGACCTCTCCATTGAGGAGCAATTATCGGAAGCGCTGATCGAGGCCTCGTTGCAGATCGTCGCGCCAAATCCCGCCAGATATGAAATCATCGAGAAACGGCCCTACAGGGTGCATCAGCGCATCGTCAACCAATATCATTGTGGCCGTGTGGCGCTTGCGGGCGACGCCGCGCACCTTAACTCACCCTCCGGCGGAATGGGCTTGAACGGCGGCATTCATGACGCGTTTGAACTCGCCTCGGCCCTGAACGACATTCTGCACAACGGGGCGTCAGAAAAGCGCCTCGATCTTTATGATCGCCGACGCCGGCCAGTCGCGCGCGATCAAATCATCGCGCAGGCTGATCGTAATCGCGCCCGCATGCGCGAGAAGGATCCGGCGCGGCGCCGTGAAATGCTGACGGAACTACAAGCGATCACAAATGATCTGCAGCGGCTCTATGACTACCTGCTGAAATCCTCAATGATCGAAGGTATCCGGCAGGCGGAAGCCGTCACCTGATATGTACTGATTGATGCCATGGGATCAGCAAACGCCGCAGTGCGCCCGTGAGGAAATAAAAGAAAAAGCCCAGCAGCGTCATCTGGACGATTACGGCAAAGAGCCCATCGGTCTCGTAGCCGTTCATCTTCGAGACAAGCATGAAGCCCAGCCCTGCATTGCCGCCCAGATATTCTCCAACAATGGCGCCGATGATGGCGAGCACAATGCCTATTTCCATTCCTGTGAGAATGTAGGGCAGCGCAGAGGGCAATTCGAGACGGCGAAAGACCTGCCAGCGCGTGGCGTTCAGGCTGGTCATCACGTCGCTATGTCCAGAATCGATCGATTTTACGCCAAGCACGGTATTCGTCAGGATTGGAAAGAAGGCGAGAATAGCGGCTACGATCACCTTGGACGTATTTCCAAAGCCAAACCACACAACAAAAAGCGGCAACAGCGCTACTTTGGGAATGACCTGCGTGGCGATGATGAAGGGATTCAGCGTCAACTCCAGCCAGCGCGTGCGTCCAAGCATGAC
>CANJPM010000251.1 GCA_947476075.1 Beijerinckiaceae bacterium | reverse complement strand
GCCCGGAGCTCGCTCAAATCTGACACTTGGCAGCAACAAAAAAAGTCTCGCCCTCATCAGGCGAGACTTCAAGTTTTCGCGCTTTGCCTAAGCCGCGAGCCTTCATACTCAGCGCGCGGGCGCGCTGAGTTCCTTGATGTAATCCTTGAGCATGCTTACGCCGCCCAGCGGCTTGCTGACGCCCTGATGGCAGGTCGCGCAATTGGCCTTGGGCGCATCGCCTTCAGGCCCCAGACGCGTGGCGGGATAGGATGATTTCAGCGGCTCAAGATAAGTCGCGTTCAACCCCTGCACCATGCGGATGCCGTGCCACGCGGTGACGCGTTGCGGCGGCGACTGGTCCCATTCGGCGAAGGCGCGCGTGTTGTGACAGAACGTGCAATTCACGCCCAGCCCCGTCGACATGTGCATCATCAACGAATAGGTCCGCTCCGTCGTGGCTATGGCTTCGCCCGGTTCTCCGGTCGCCAGCGCCTCTTTGCCGATGACGCGGATCTGGCCGGCGCTTGCAAGCAGCGGCGTGAAGGCGTCGCGCGGCAACGACGAATACGCTGCGTTTGGCGCGGGCGTATTATGCTGTTTGTTGTCGGCGGCCGAGCCCGCAGCCATATGGTCCTTTTGCGAGAACCAGATGTTGGCGGGAACCGGTTGCCCACGATGGCAGGTGTAGCAGGTGACGCCGGTCTCTGCGACATGGGGCTTCCATGTCGTGTTGATCGTGCGCGTCATCTCCAGCATGCGGCGGGCGACGGTTTTCGTATACATCGAATCGTCGGCCATGTTCTCGACGTTGTGGCAATAGGCGCAGCCCTGTTCAGGCGCCACCCATTCCGTAATCGCACTCATCACACGCAGAAACTGGCCTTCGCTGAGATGGCCGAGCACCTTCACATTTTGATACGATTGCGACGCCCTGGGACCGCTGTCATCGGCCTCCGGCTGCACTTCAGGAATAGCGTTGGCGAAGGCGATGGCCTCCGCCTTCGCCTTGTTGGTGATCTGACTCATGCCCGTGCCGCGATAGCCGCTTTGGGCAGATTCCTGCGGCGGAAATTCGCAGCCGGCCACAAGCCCGGCAGCCAGCAAAGCCCCCAGCAGCAGCGCTTTCTTGCGCGCGTGGAACATCAAAGATCTCATCGCGCGCCTCCACTCATAGCGGGATCGAGCACAGCTGGAACCGGCATCGGATAGGCCGGCGCCACGCCATGGTTGACTGCCCACAGATACCAATTATCGACCACAGTGCCCGTGAGCAGGATGCCGATGCCGCCCGTGAGTGGGCACAACACGGCGAACCACCACGCCCAGCGATGGATCGATTCCATCGTGGCGTTGAAGCCCATCGTCCAGCGCCAGAACAAAGCTGCGCGCTCCGACGCCGTGCCGCGATCCACGATCTGTTCAATCTCGCGCTCGCCGCCATAACGGCCTACTGCAAGAATAGTGGCCGCATGCATCGCAAACAACAACGTCGATCCGTAAAGGAAGACGATGGAGAGCGCGTGGAAGGGATTATAGAACAAATTGCCGTAGCGAATGGAGAACGCTGCGGTCCAGTCCAGATGCGGGAAGATGCCGAACGGCACCGCCTCGCTCCAGGAGCCCATCAGGATCGGGCGAATGAAGCCCAGCACCAGGTAGAGCCAGATTGCGGCTGCAAACGCCCACGCCACATGCGTGCCCATGCCCAGCTGACGTGCGCGGCGATAGATGCGCAGCCACCACAGCATGATCGACGCGGTGAGGAACATGCCAGCCATCAACCACCAGCCGCCTTCGGCAAGCGGGGGAATGCTCAGGCCGTATTTTGGCGCCGGCGGCTCAAGCCCGAGCCAGAACAATTGGCGGATGAACTGGACGAGATCCCAGTTTACAGACGCCAGCATATTAAGGCCTATAATCTCGAAGGCGATAATGCCGCACACGAGCGACGCGATGCCCGTATAGCCGAGATAAATGGGGCCGATCTGGGCGTCGCCCAGTTTGCCCGCCCAATAGAAGAACAGACTGTCCTTCGATCTTGGGAATGCGCCGACATCCTTGGGCGCAACGCCTGCATAAGCAGGTCCGCGCACCTGGACGCGGGTGAAGATGTTTTGATAATCCACGAGCGCCTCCCCTTAGCTCCAGATCGGAAGATCGAGCCACCAGCCCCACCATTCGGGCCAGCTGCGCGTCCAGAACGGTCCGCTGATGACGATACAAACGGCGCTCCAGAACCCTGCCGACAAAGCAAGGAAGAGACCGAGACGATGAATGCCGAGCGCGCCGATCGAATAGCCGATCGTATCGCGGAAGAAGGTGTTTTCATGCTCGGCCGTCTTCACGACCTCGCCCTTCTTGGGGTTGGACGCCGACAGGATCAAAGACCCGTGCAGCGCAAGCGCCATCGTCGTCGTGAAGAAGAAGGTCACGGCGATCATATGCGCGGGATTGTAGTGGAAGTGCAGATATTGATATCCGACGTTCGACACCCAATCGAGATGGCTGAAAATGCCATACGGGAAACCGTGCCCCCAGGCGCCCAGAAGCACCGGCCGCACAACAACCAGCGTGACATAGGCGAGAATGGCGACCGAGAACGCGAACGGCACATGGTAGCCCATGCCCAGTTTGCGGCAGATTTCCACTTCGCGCAGCGCCCATGAAGCGAAGGCTCCGATCGCGCACACTGTGATCACCTGCCAGAGCCCGCCTTCCATCAGCGGCGCAAGGCCCAATCCATATTTCAGGTCAGGTGGCGCTATGCTGATCTGCCAGGGATTCCACGTCGGCCCCTGCGAGGCGCCGTAGAAGATCAGCGCTGTTCCCAGCACTGCGAACAGAGCGGTCGTTACGCCGAAAAAGCCGACATAAAACGGTCCGACCCAGAAGTCGAACATGTCGCCGCCAATCAGCGTGCCGCCGCGAACGCGATATTTTTTTTCGAAGCTGAGCATTGCCATCGCAATCCGCCCCCCTCTTTTGCGACGGCTCGTTTCGCCCGCCACAGAGCCAAATAATGACGCCGCCAACCCGGACGGGCGAGACCCGCCCGGGCTAGCCTTGTCGTTCTCAATCAGCCGACAAAGTTCACGACATATCCCACCGGAGCGGGAGCCGGCATGATCTCGCTGGTCTTGACCCGCGACGCGCGCGGACCTTCGATCCAGTTAAACCGGTCGGTGCTGAGCATGATGAAGTGCAGCGTGAACGCCAACGTTGCAAGGAACAGGCCCAGTGCAATCAGCGACCGCCGGGGGTCAACGAGATACCAAATCTTATACATGGTTTTCTCCTCAACCCAACAAGGTGGTGACGCTGGCCGCAGCGCCCTCGAGAAGGGCGTAGCCCTTCACGCTCGGGAACCACGGACGCCATTGCCACACAAGGAAATGTGCAACAATTGCGATTGCGATGTAACCGATCGTGCTGGTGACGAAGAAGGAATGATATTCCCTTGCTTCTTCAGCATTGAGACCGGTTATCGTACTTCTCTTATTTTCCATCATATCTAACCTCCGCTGCAAACCATCACGCCATAACGCTGGTTATGCGCATGACGGATGCTTCAACGCGCAAGCGCGTCGATGATATCCCCCCGCTTACGCGGAGAGAGCTTGAGAGACGTTCATCCCATGAAAGCCATCGGAATCGTCGCACTCGCAAGTTCATTGGCCTCTCCAAAAATGGAGCGACGATCTGTATGGGCGCCCTGTGAGCCGGTCACGCGGCCAACAAGCGCCGCCGCCAGGAAAAGCGGAAACGTGAAGACGTAAATGATCTTGTATTCGCGGCTGTCGCGCGTTACGCGGGCGCGCTTGCGCGCTGTCGGCGCAGCAGACGAGGGCGCACAGTTAAAGCGACTGGAAAGGTCCCGGTCGGCGCTGTGAAAAACACTCATGTCATGCTCCCTTCAAGCAAAGCGCGGCGAGCGCTCTGCACAAAATCTTCGGTAACGTGGTCGCTGCCTGCATTGCGCGCATTGCGCTCAGCGGCGTCACGAAGGCGGCGTGCGGCGCTGATGCGCACCAGCACAGGGCTTTGCTCCAGCACCTGATCGAGAAGCTTTTGCGCCTCAGCGTTCCAGGGCAATTCAGAATCGAGCCGCGAGGGCGTAGCCTCAATGCGATCCATGTCGCCAGCCAGCGGCAGAATATGAAACAGCGCGTCAAACAGCGCGTTGCATACTTCCTGCACGAGATAAACTGCGCCGGAATAACCCATGAACGGCGTGCCGGTGTGGCGGCGTATGATCGCGCCGGGGAACGAGGCGGGAATAAAGATCGCGCGCGATCCCGCTTCCGCCATATACATGCGCTCGTTGAAGCTGCCGAACATCACCAATGGCGGGCTTTGCTTGATGGCGTCGCGCACAGCTGCATTATCAGGCTTCACGCCGGCCTTGCGCGAGAACGAGAATGCGCAGGGCAAACCCATTTCGACTTCAAGAAAATTCCGAAGGCCGCGTGCATAAGTGTCGTTGGCGACGATCGCGAAACTCGCGGTGCCGAAGAAATCCTGCGTGACGGAGCGCCACAAATCCCACAGCGGTTTGATGGTTGTGTGTTTCTCGCGCTCAATGAAAGGCTCGGGATCAAGGCTCAGCAGCTCGCCCAGTTTACGCAGAAATTTCGTGGTGCTGTGCAGGCCGATCGGAGCCTGCAAATAGGGGCGCTCAAGCGTCTCGCACAAAGCGCGTCCGAACTCGCGATACATGCAGACGTTGACTTCCGCGTCCGCCAGTTTCGACACGTCGGCCAAATGGCTGCCAAGCGGAAAAGTCATCGCGACTTCAGCGCCAATTCCCTCAATCAGGCGCCGAATCTCAGCAAGATCAGACGGCATGTTAAAAGTGCCGTACATCGGCCCGATGATGTTAACCTTCGGCTTTGCACCCTCTTTGCGGGCTTTGAGCTTGGGAACTTTCTTGGCGCCGTATTCTTTCCACAGCCAGACGAGCGAACGATCCGCAGATTGCCATTGATCTTCGTCAATGGTGCGCGGCAAGAAGCGCTGAATGCTGGTGCCTTCAGGCGTTGCGCCGCCGCCGATCATCTCGGAGATCGAGCCCGTCACCACGACGCTTGGCATGTCGGAATTGAGCGTTGTGTGTGCGCGCTTCATCGCGGCTTCGGTGCCGTGCTGGGCGAGTTCGTCTTCGCCAAGCCCTGTCACCACCACCGGTAATTCATGCGGAGGCAGGCCGTCGGTGTAATGCAAAACCGCTGTCACAGGCAGGTTTTCGCAACCCACAGGCCCGTCAATGATAACCTGCAAGCCTTTGATGGCGCAGAACGCGTAGACCGCACCCCAATATCCGCCAGCCCTGTCATGATCGAGGATCAGCATTAGATTGCGTCCTCCACGTTGCGGGAGGCGGCG
Organism: Beijerinckiaceae bacterium; assembly: GCA_947476075.1. Taxonomy (GTDB): domain Bacteria; phylum Pseudomonadota; class Alphaproteobacteria; order Rhizobiales; family Beijerinckiaceae; genus Terripilifer. Next base: position 54 of record CANJPM010000251.1, on the reverse strand, counting down.
GCCTTATCCATTTTGCGACGGAAGGCTTCGCGAAACTCGGGGCGATCTTTTGGC
>CANJPM010000250.1 GCA_947476075.1 Beijerinckiaceae bacterium | reverse complement strand
CCAAGCGGAAAAGCTCGCACGTTGTCTGTCGATTATAGCATTGAGGATGCGTCCATAGCCTGAGATGTCCTCACGTGGACCTGAGGCGCGCATCATCGCAAGAGTTTCTGTTGATGTAAGGAGTTTTATTTGAGCCTCAGTGTCGCCCTTGGTCTTTGCGCGAAGCTTATGGAGGAGCGCCTTTGGCTCATTGCCATCTGTACGCTCAAGGAGAAACGTCGCTTCAAGCAATTCAAGGTCGACGCTTTGGCCATAAGCGATTTTCTTAATCACATCGGCGACCCATGTCGCAAATGGATCACGCCAAGCCTCAATAGTGTATTTAAATCGACCGATCTGTTGCGGCGTGAAATGTGCGATCCAGCGATCATTGCCCTGCTGACGCATAGGCTCACGCAGCCAGTGAAGATCTTCTTCCCGTCGCCATAGGAGGTCGCAAGCAAGGACGTCATGCCCATCGCTAAAGATATCGGCAGAGACTTCTATGGCGGAACCCAAGGCGCTCTTTATCGGCCATGCGCCAGCGTCGATCTCTGGTGAAACAGCCTCAATAGCCAGCCGTCCTGCAAGGCTCAGCGGCACGCTATCGGCGGCTATTCCAGTGTTTTGCAGTTTTGTCTTCAAGTTCATGCCGTGCGCTTTTCAGAATGATTGCAGCGCCGCTCACCTGGACGGCCCCTATCCTGTAAAACGTCGAGCTAAGCAGAAGGTTGCGGCAGTTCTCATCAGGACGCGTCCATACTGGGACGCGTAAACGCGATTGGTTCAACATGAATTGCCAAAAGCGGGATCTCTTCTTGATGCTCCCATCCAAGCTGTGGACGCAATCGAGCGCTGTTATGAAAGGCGCGCGGCAAGGGTTTTAAATGAATTTTGATCTTCAAGCAGGGCGTCCATCCGAAAACCGCGTCGAGGTTATGATTGCTGGGGCTGCACCTTTCATTGACGCCTGAGGTTTAAGACCTGAGCGACGATAGCGGCGCACTTTCTAGAATTTGCGCTATCCGCCCGCGTGACGCGCCATTCGATCCCCTCGCGGCGGACACGCGGGCTCATGGCGATGTGCGTTAGTATGTTGACGACTGGCGCGACAACCTTGCGCTCTGCGTGCAGAGCTTCCGGCTAATCGCCACACCGCGGCAGTGGACTATTGCATAGGTGGAGAATATGTATGAGCGCTTCACGCGGATGATCGTGTATCTGCGATAGGCGTGGGCGACGCCCGTTAGCCGCACCTATGCGTAGAGCGTATCGTCCATCATATTCGCACTCCCGCGCCTTCGTGCTGAAGTGCAGAAGCTTCATGTTGAAACAGCGCCAACGACCTGCCTTCCAACAGGAAGGCGCCGCCAGGCTCAAGAATTTGGGTGTTCTCACGCACAATTCCATCGCCCAGCCTCGTGTCCAGAACCTGTGCGAAACGGCGAGCCGGGAAATCAGCGCTTAAATGAAAAAGGGTGTCCTCGGGGCCTGCATTCATTAATAAAAGAATTCGGCGCCCTGCATCCGCTTCATTACCGGTCTGCATGCCAAAAGCGCGCCTCAAGTGCTCCTCCCAATCTTCTCCGGTCATTTCACGGCCCTCGGGGGCGAGCCAGTAAACGTCTTTCAACCCGCTTTCGGCAATGACGGCGCCGGTAAAATAGGCCCTGCGTTGAAGTGCGGGACAGGCTTTACGAAAGCGTGTCACCGCGCGCACGAATTCTAGAAAACATGGATCACTCGAATGGCTGTCGTCCCAATCCATCCAGCTGATGGCGGCGTCTTGCGCATAAGCGTTATTGTTGCCTGCTTGCGTGCGCGAAAGCTCGTCACCCATCAGCAGCATGGGCGTTCCGATTGAGAAGATCAGGCTCGCCAGAAGATTGCGTTTCTGGCGAGCGCGCAAAGCATTGATGGCAAGATCGTCGGTTGGTCCCTCAATTCCGCAATTCCATGACAGATTGTTCTGGTGGCCGTCGAGATTGTTCTCGCCATTGTCCTCGTTATGGCGTTCGTTGTAGGTGACCAGATCATGCAAGGTGAATCCGTCATGCGACGATATAAATTGTATTGACGCCCATGGGGAGCGGCCGCTTTGTTCGAACGCGTCGCGCGAACCCGACAGGGCAGCGGCCAGATCGGGAAGCTTGTGCAGGTCGCCGCGCCAATAGCTACGCACGCTGTCGCGCCATTTGTCGTTCCACTCGCTCCAGCCAACGGGAAATCCACCGACGCGATAGCCATCGCTTCCGACATCCCATGGCTCGGCGATGAGTTTTACGTGCGAGAGAACGGGATCTTGTGCAATTGCCTGGAGGAAACCGCTGCGCTGATTAAACGCGGCGGGATCGCGCGCCAGCGTTGAGGCGAGATCAAAGCGGAAGCCGTCGATGTGGAAAGCCTCGACCCAATAGCGCAGGCTGTCGAGGCACATCTGCAATACGCGCGGGTGGGAAAGGTCCAGCGAGTTTCCCGTGCCTGTCGTGTCCCAGTTCACGCGCGGGGCATCCGGTGCAAGTTTGTAATAGGTCGCGTTGTCTATGCCCCGAAAAGACAGCGTCGGCCCAAGCTGATTGCCTTCTGCGGTATGATTGTAGACCACGTCGAGAATGACCTCGATATTGGCTTGATGCAAGGTGCAAATAGCTGCGCGCAGGCCGTTGACGCCGCCCTCCCCGAGATAGCGTTGCTCTGGTGAAAAGAAATTGAGCGTCGAATATCCCCAGTAATTGCGTAATCCGCGTTGCTGTAGAAAGCGATCGTCTACAAAAGAATGTATCGGCATCAGTTCGACGGCTGTAATCCCGAGCTTCATGAGATGGTCGACGACGGACGGATGGCCAAGCGCCGTATATGTGCCTCTGATCGAGGCGGGGAGATCGCGGCGCAGTTCCGTAAAGCCCTTCACATGGGCTTCATAGATCAGCGTGTCGGTCCACGCGCGGGCCGGCGGGCGGTCCTTGCCCCAGCTTGCTGCATTGTCCACGACGACGCATTTTGGGATCATCGGCGCGCTGTCGCGCCTGTCCATGGTGAGGTCGCCGCGAAGCGCGCCGAGGCGATATCCGAACAAGGCGTCATGCCAGCGTACGCGACCAAAGAGCTGGCGCGCATAAGGATCGACAAGAAGCTTGTTAGGGTTGAAGCGATGCCCCTGCTCTGGCTCATAAGGTCCATGCACGCGATAGCCGTATAATTGCCCCGGATAAATTCCTGTCAGATAACCATGCCAGATATCGCCTGTGCGCAAACCCAGTCGAATGCGTCTTGTCTCTTTGCGACCGGTTGCATCGAACAGGCAAAGATCGACGGCTGTTGCATGCGCGCTGAATAGTGCGAAATTAACGCCTCGTCCGTCCCATGTGGCGCCAAGCGGGGCGGGAAGGCCGTCGTCTAGTCTTTGCATGAAGAGATCTGACCTCCGTGGTAAGGCGTAGGGCGCAGCCGCGCCGTTCCCGCTCTTGCTTAACGCGGTTGCGCCAGATTTGTTGCGCGCGGAGCTCTTTTAGGGCTCGATCCTGAGGGGGCTCGCTGGTGCGCGAGGTCGCGTACGCGACCACATGGAGCCATACACCATGTCTTAAACGCCCAATTGTCCCTCGCGCGCGATCATCATCTTTAAGGAAGCGCCGCTGTTTTATTCGCGCGGTGGGGCCGTGCCGTGAAGGCGATCGCGGCCGATCTCTTCGCCGCGTATTACTATATTGCGCGCGGGAATCTGCTTGCGGCGATCTCCAACGGCGCCGTGATTTTGTAACAGTGGCAATTTGGCGCGTTGGCTTTAAAGCTGGTGCGGGAGGACAAAGCGGCGCTGTTTGAACGCTTCGCCGATATTGATTCCATCGATCTTGGAGCCGACGCGGAAGGCCCTGATGAATTCATCAATGCAATGCGTTATATCGGCCGCTCGTTTGCGGCGGCAATCTTGAGGATATTCGCACGCCCGAATTCTTTGTCGCGGCGTTTAACATTGGTGGTTGGGTACGCAGGTTGAACCCTCTCCCGCCTTGCGGGAGAAGGATAGTGATCGCGGTTATTTTTCTGAGCCGGTGAAGGCGATCCGCAGCATGTTGGTCGCGCCTGGCGTGCCGAACGGCAGTCCGGCGACGATGACGATGCGGTCGCCGTCTTTCGAGAACATTTCGCGATTGGAGAACTTGCCCGCGCGCTTGGCCATGTCCTCCATGTCGCTGGCGTCTTTGGTGACGATGGGATGTACGCCCCACACCAGCGTCAGGCGCCGGGCGGTGTCGCGATTGGGGGTCAACGCCAGCACGGGTGGCTTGGGCCGCTCGCGGGCGATACGATAGGCGGTTGATCCTGACGAGGTCCAGGCGCAGATGGCGCGCAGGTCCAGCGTTTCGGCCACGCTGCGGGCGGCGTCTGCGATAGCGTCTGCGCCGGTGGCTTCGGGCGCGCTGTGCTCCGAGCTGAGGATGGCGCGATAATTGGAATCGTTTTCAGTCTCGACGGCAATGCGATCCATCGTGGCGACGGCTTCAACAGGATACTGGCCGGCGGCGCTTTCAGCCGATAGCATCACCGCGTCAGTGCCTTCATAAACGGCGGTGGCCACGTCAGAAACTTCGGCGCGGGTGGGCACGGGCGTCGTAATCATGCTCTCCAGCATTTGCGTCGCGACCACAACGGGCTTTCCGAGACGACGCGCCATGCGCGTAATTCGCTTTTGCAGGCCAGGCACTTTTTCAACCGGCATCTCGACGCCAAGGTCGCCGCGCGCCACCATCAGCGCGTCGGAAATCTCCATGATCTCGTCAAGCCGGGCGATGGCCTGCGGCTTCTCGATCTTGGCGAGCACGCCGGCGCGCCCGCGCACGATTTTCTTTACTTCTGCAATGTCTTCGGGCCGCTGTACGAATGACACCGCGACCCAATCGACGCCAATTGCCAGAGCCGCGTCGAGATCGCTGCGATCCTTCTCCGTCATCGCCGACATCGGCAGCACGGTGTCGGGCAGGCTCACGCCCTTGCGGTTCGAGATTCGTCCGCCAACGTCGACGACGGCCACAGCGCGTTCTGGCGTAGCCTCGATCACATGCAGGCGCACCTTTCCATCGTCGATCAGTACGACATGACCGGGCTCCAGCGCGCGCAGAATTTCGGGATGAGGCAGGCGCACGCGGGTCTGGTCGCCAGGCGCAGAATCGCTGTCGAGCACGAAGGAATCGCCGCGCACCAGTGTGACATGCGTGTCTTTAAACTCGCCCACGCGCAGTTTGGGGCCTTGCAGATCGGCCAGAATGCCGATGGAGCGATGATGCTTCTTCTCAATCGCGCGGATGGCCTCGACGCGCTCGCGCAAAAGCTCATGGCTCGAATGGCTCATGTTGATGCGAAATACGTCCGCGCCAGCGAGGAATAATTGCTCGACGATGGCCGGATCCTGAGACGCGGGCCCGAGGGTGGCGAGGATTTTTACACGGCGGTGGCGT
>CANJPM010000249.1 GCA_947476075.1 Beijerinckiaceae bacterium | reverse complement strand
TTGCAGGTAGGGCTTATGAGCGTGCGCGCGAACAGGGGCTGGGACACGAAGTGCCCACCGACTGGTTTACGCAGAACATCCGTAATTGACGCCTGACTGGCTCGCTTGAACAGCGGCCCGGTTCGACTAGACTATGTTATAAATTCGGCTTGAGGCCGAAGAGAAAACAGGGAGGTTCAATGCCGCGTATTTCCATGCTTGCGGTAGCCGTTCTGCTGACGGCTTCGAGCCCGCAGGCGGGTTTGGCCCAGAGCGACGCCGGGAGCTTTTACGCTGACAAGGCTGTCACCATGGTTGTGGGTTACGGCCCCGGCGGCGGCTACGATGTTTACGCTCGCCTGATGGCGCGCCACCTCAGCCGCTACGTTCCCGGCGGCAGGGCGATCGTCGTGCAAAACATGCCTGGCGCAGGCAGCCTTCGCGCTGCCACCTATCTTTACACAAGCGCGCCCAAAGACGGCTCTGTCATCGGCACCTTCTCGCGCGAAATGCCTCTTGCCGCGATGCTTGGGGGCAATCCAAACATCCAGTTCGATCCGCGCAAGTTCACGTGGCTTGGCTCGCCGTCGAGTTTCGCCACCGACGCGTATATTCTTTGGGTGCGAAAGGATTCTCCGATCAAGTCGATAGAGCAGGCGCGGGGCGCTGGCGTCGGCGAACTAATCCTCGGCGGCACGGCGGAGGGCGCCAGCGGCAACGACGTCGCCGTTTTGCTGCGCGATGTCCTGAAGCTGCGCATGAAGCTCATCACCGGCTATCCCGACAGCAATGCGCTGTTTCTCGCCATTGATCGCAAAGAGATCGAGGGTCGGTTCGTTGGCCTGTCAGCTGTTGCCTCATCCAAGCGTGAATGGTTGCAGCCAAACGGTGTCGTAAAGCCGCTGCTGCAATTTGGACGCGCAACCCGTCACCCTGATTTTGCCGATACGCCGACTGCGCGCGAAGTCGCAGACGACGAACGCGCGCGCATGCTGATCGAGTTTGCGGAGCTGCCATATCTCCTGTCGCGTCCCTTCGTTGCTCCACCAGACGTTCCCGCAGATCGCGCAAGGCTCCTGCAGAAGGCGTTTCTCGACGCAACGAAAGACAAGATCTTTCTTGAGGAATCCGAAAAACTGCAAGTTGAGGTGAGTCCCGTGGGCGCAACGCAAGCGCTTGAGATGCTAGAAAAAGTCGCAACGGCGCCAGAAGACGTCAAGGCGGCTGTGCGGGCCTTATCCGCACATAAATAAAAATATTCAGATCGTTCGCAAGCAGAGGAAAATCTTATGCCGCATGATGAATCTCTATCACACTGGCACGAACCCAATTCAACGCAGAAGGCGGGCTTTGGTAAATTCGGTCGTCCGGCAATGCCCTACGATTCTTTTATGGAAGCCGAGGGCGTGCCGATCTATCGCAACATTGGCGTGCGGCAAGTGCAGGACCTGCCGATGGCGCCCTGGAAGCGTCTTGGCGGACGAGGCTCGTACATCCAGCTCTTTGGCACTGAAGGCCTGTGGGGCATGTATATTGTTGAAGTGCCAGCGGGCGGCGCGCTCAACATTGAGCGGCACGTCTATGAGAAAATGGTGCTCGTGATCGAAGGGCGCGGCTCGACGGAAGTCTGGCAAGAGGGGCAAGTGCATCCGCAGACGTTCGAATGGCAGAAGGGCTCGATGTATTCGATCCCTCTCAACGCGTTCCATCGCTTCGTCAATGCAACCAATTCACCGGCGCTGTTATTGTGCGGCACGTCGGCGCCCAATATGTTCAACCTGCTCGACAACACGCACTTCATCTTCAACTGTCCTTATAATTTCAACGACCGCTACAACGGTACGTCGGATTATTTCCAGGCCAAGGAAGACGTGTTGCCCGATCCCGTGCGCGGGTTGGCCATGCGCCGCACCAATTTCCTGCCCGACGTCATCAGCTGCGAACTGCCGCTCGATAACCGGCGCTCGCCCGGCTATCGCCGCGTTGAGCCGCACATGGCCGGCAATCGCTTCTATCAATGGATCGGCCAGCACGAGACCGGCCGCTATTCAAAGGCGCACAAGCACGCCTCGGCCGCAGTACTTATCTGCCTGAAGGGCAAGGGGTACACCTACACATGGCCCGAGACGCTTGGCGTGCGCCCGTGGGAGAGCGGCAAGGCTGAACATGTAAAGCGTCAGGATTACGAATTTGGCGGCATGGTCACTGCGGCGCCGATGATGGGAGATTGGTATCACCAGCACTTTGGCGTCAGCAAGGATCCGTTGCGGTTGACCGCGTGGTTTGGCCCCAACAATTCACGCGCTCGCAAGCCGGGCGTGCCCGGTGAGGCGATCACGGATCGCGGCGCGATAGACATCAAGAAGGGTGGCGACGCAATTCCCTATTGCGATGAAGATCCCTACCTGCTGAAGGAGTTCCAGGAGACGCTCGCCAAGGAAGGCGCAGTCAGCCGCATGGATCCGCTTTGGTACGATCCGAATACTGCTGAAGACAGCCAGCCGAAGGATCTGTTTTGAGTAGAAAATAGAGAAAACCTCCATTGGGTGGGCGTTGAGCCCACCTTCTCCCGTTCGCGGGAGAAGGTGGGGCTGCGCCGCAAAAAGCCTGATGAGGGTTCTTTAGCTTGCTGCCGTATTGGTTTCCGAACTCGGGAGAAAGCAAATGTCCCTGCGCCTGCGCTTCCACGGAGCTGCGCATGCGGTCACCGGTTCATGCTTTCTTCTGGAGACAAGTCAATCACGCGTGCTAGTCGATTGCGGCATGTTCCAGGGCTCGAAGAGCGAGAAAGAGCTGAATTACCGGCCTTTCCCGTGGCCCGTGCAATCCATAGACGCGCTTGCGCTCACCCATGCGCACATCGATCATAGTGGTCTGATCCCGAAGCTGACCAGGAACGGCTACAAGGGGCTGATCTATGCAACGTCCGCCAGCGTTGATCTTTGTGCGATCATGCTGCGCGATTCAGGACATATTCAGGAAGTTGAAGTCGATCAGTTAAACCGACGCAACTCGCGCCGCGGCAAGCGTTCGCAGATTGAACCGATCTACATTGCAGCCGATGCGGAGAGCGCGATGGATCAGTTTCGGCCCATTCCCTATCATCAATGGTTTGAGCTTGCCGCTGGCATACGCGGGCGTTTCTGGAACGCCGGTCATTTGCTTGGCTCCGCCTCGCTTGAAGTAGAAGTCGCCGAAATTTCTGATCAAGCTTCTCCCACAAGGCTTCTATTCTCCGGTGATCTTGGGCCTGCTGGCAAGATGCTGCATCCAGACGCAGAAGGCCCGGGCGGGATCGATTACCTGATTTGCGAATCCACCTATGGCGATACTGACCGTGAGGAGACGACGCCAGAGCGCAGGCGTGGCGCGCTGGCTCTGGAAGTGAAGGAAGCCGCGCGCCTTGGCGGCGCATTGCTAATTCCCTCGTTTGCAGTGGAGCGCACTCAGGAATTGCTGGTCGATCTTGTTGCGCTCATGGATAGCGGCGTCGTTAAACGCGCGCCGATCTATATTGACTCACCCCTCGCCACCAAAGCCAGCGCTGCCTTTGCGCACCATGCAAGCGAGCTAGAGGGGGGCGACAAGCTGCTGCATGCTTTGAAGGCGCCGCAGGTACGCTTTACGGAAACAACCGAGCAAAGCATGGCCCTCGACAACGTGCGCGAGTTCCATATCGTCATTGCCGCGAGCGGCATGTGCGAGGCCGGACGCATTCGCCATCGGCTGCGCAACTGGTTATGGCGCGAAGAGGCGACGGTGCTGCTTGTTGGATACCAGGCGAAGGGCACGCTGGGGCGCATACTTCTTGATGGCGAGACCAGGGTGCGCATTCAGGGCGATGAGATCAACGTGCGCGCGCGCATCCGTTCGCTCGATCTTTATTCGGGCCACGCGGATGCGCCAGAATTGGCGGCGTGGGCGCAGGCGCGCTTGCCGATTTCACGTAACGTGTTTCTGGTGCATGGCGAGGAGTCCGCGCTGGCTGGGCTTGCTGCGCGCATCAGCGCTTTCGTTGAACCTGAACGCATCGTCATTCCTAGATTAGACGATTGCTATGAGCTCTCAGCTGCAGGCGCAAAACTTCTCGACGGGCAGGCGCCCCGCCGCATGTCGCCTGAGGTTGTGGGCCGTCTCGACTGGCACAATGATCTGTCTAAACTAATACTCGACATTGGCGCGCAGATTGAACTGGCCCCGGATGACAAGTCCAAGGCCGTTGTTATTCGTCGTCTGCGGCGGGCGCTTGACGAGAGGTGAATTCTTGCCGGGCGCGCGGGTTTTAGTCGTCCCTTGGTTTGATGCCAAGAATATCTGCAAGGCGCTTGGTTGCATCCTTCTGGCGCTTTACGACGGCGGCCAATTCCTCCGGCCCTTGGGCCACAACAACGAGACCCGCATCAAACAAACGCTTCACAAGCGCGGGATCTTCGAGCGCCTCCATGACGTCCGCAGCAATTTTGCGGCGGAGGGGCAGGCTCATGCGCGCTGGCCCATAGAAGCCGACGGTTGATTCATACCCCAGTGTAGCAAAGCCGGCTTCGGGAGCGCTGGGCGCGTCAGGCAGCAAAGGCGTGCGAGCGGGCGATGCGATCGCAGCAATTCTCGCTTTGCCGGCTTGCACAAACGGCATCGGCATCGATAGCGAGGCAGAAACAAGTTGAATCCGGTCTTCGCCCAGATCAACGCCGGCCTGGATGATGTCGCGATAGGGCACCACTGATACGTTCAGTCCTTGCTCTTTCAGGAATGCGCGCAATGTCAGCTCTGCGAGTCCTGCCCCGCCCGCAGCGTTGAGTTTGCCAGGGTTCTTGCGCGCAAGCTCGACAAAGTCCTTGATTGAATGAACGCCTGAACCTGCTGATACGGCAATCGCCAGACCAGAATCAGCCGTACGGACAATTGGATTGAGGTCCCGCTCGGCGTCATAGGGCGGCTTGGACTGCAGCGTGTAGGGATGGACTATGAACGACGCCGTGGACGCATATAGCAGCGTGTGGTCGTCATTGGCGGAAAGGAAAGCATTGATCGCGATAAGTCCATCACCGCCCGGACGTGGCTCTACCACAACGGGCTTGCCCCACTTGGCCTGCAATTTTTCGCCAATCAGACGCGCTGCTATGTCTGTCGCCGAGCCAGGTCCAAACGGCAGGATGAAACGGACTGCGCGTTCAGGGTAAGCTTGCTGTGCCTGCGCATTTGATGCGATGCAAAAGCTCGCAAGAATAAAGGCGGACAAAGACCTCAAAGCGGAAAGCGTCATCTTAAGCCTCCCCGAACAAGTTCTAGTCGTTCTGTTGGAAATAATTTTTGTGAGCTTTGTATGTCCACGCTGCAGAGTCAATCACGGCTTCGGAAGAAACTGGTCGCGCAATTGCGTGGTCACTCATCTGCTTCTTGCATCTGCTCGCCCCCATCCGCAGAGTGTAACAATTGATTGACCCGGATGGCGTGGCGGCGCAAACTATT
>CANJPM010000248.1 GCA_947476075.1 Beijerinckiaceae bacterium | reverse complement strand
ATCCCCGACAATCGGTAGGGTATATCTATATATTATAATCTTATAGATAGGTTCCATGCATACCCCCAAACGGGGGGGTGCCATACCCCTAAACGGGGGGGTATGCCGTGCTGCCGAGGAGAGCAGGCATGGCGACGGGAGGTCAGACACCAGCCCCTCCACCCTTCTCTGCGGCGTGCAAAAGATCCATCACACGCGAGAACATGACGCTGCCGCGATCTTCGTCTTCAAAACGGTCGGGGTATCGGTTGATTTTGATGTCGGAACGGCAGCGTTTGCCGGGGCCGAGAACCAGTTCAGATGCGTCGCCCATGAGATCCGCCAGTCGTCGCGACTGTTCTTCGATTTCGTCGATGGGGGCTTCGAGCAACAGCGCATCGTGGATGGGCGCGCAGATCATCAGGCCCGCCTCGACCGCCATCGAAAGTCCAAGGCGCATCATCTCGGCACCGTGGCTTTGCATCGGCCAGTTCAGAATGGAGCGGTCGTTGATCGACAGGCCACATCTGGGGGGATAGTGGATGCGCCAACCGAAGACGGTTTCGAGCGGAAGACAAAGCAGTGCGCGGTCCACATTTCCGTCCGCCCATCGCCAAAAAACGCGATATGTTTCGCGGTGGAGTCGGAGAAGTTCACGCGCCTGATCGACATGAATCCCGGATTGGCCCGCGATGCTCTCGGGGCCCATCCCATAGTTGACGCCGAGCACGATGGATTTGCAGGCTTGCCGGATTTCCTTGTGCGACTGTTTCGTGGCGTCGGGCGGCGCGAGCCCAGCCTGCTTGGCGAATTCGATATAAGGGTCGCCGCTCTCGTAGGCTTTCCACAGAGCGTCGTCACCCGAGAGTGCCCCGGCAATCGCAATCTCCTGCGAAGACCAATCCACATACGCTACTGCCCGCCCTTCGGTGGGTTTGATCAAATGCCGGATCCAGACGGATGGGCCGAAGATGAAGCGGCTATTGGATGGCTGATTTCGGCCCGTTTTCGCACGGAAGGCAGACAAAATTGCCCGGTTTCGCCCGTCTGGCCCGATGCTTAGTTGGTTCAACCGAAGCTGGCCAAGTGTGTAACGCAGTTCACGCAACGGCGAGATCACCGGGTATGCGCGGGCCTGCGAACGAAACGTGTCGTCGTCGAGCGTCGGCGCACCCGATGGGAGGCGAGGCCAAGGAATACCACTCCTCGCGAGGAAGCTTTCGAACTTGGCGGCAACAAAGCGGCCGCCGTCGTAGACGCTATAGTCCGCATCGACGACCTCGATCAGCCCAAGTTTGATTTGATCCCAATACTCGACGAGCCGGGACCAGGTTTCTGCATCGATTGGCACACCAGTGTTTTCAACCACACCCGCAGCAGCCATGTAGCGGCCCCGGAGGAGGGCTTGGCCGAACCTCTTTGGGGATTGCCCGATCATCGGCAGCATTGCCGCCAGTAACCTCAGGAGGGCGTCAACGTCGCTTTCGCAGTAGGCCAGGATCTGCTCAGTCTCGGCATCGGACCACGGCCCGCCGCGCATGATTAGGGCGCGCATGCCGTCCTTTTCCTCGCCGCCAATGCTCGGGAGACCGAAGTGTAGCAACGCGCCGATGAGCCCATTCCCATGGGCTACGCCAGCGCCGTTGTGCAGGCAACGGAACTCGGTGAACAGATCGAGCATCCGGCGGGGCGCAGGCCAGCCGAGGGCGTCGAAACAAGACGTCTCCGCACTGGCGTAGTAGGCGACGAACAGAACGTCGGCCGCGACTTCGAAGGGGCATGGGGAGAGTTTTTCCCCCCACAGCCGTTTTGTTTCGCCGGTCAGTGCGCATTTTGCGACCATGCAGACCAACCTCGGCTTGTGCCCCGGGTCGGCCACAAACTCAAAGTCCAGGCACCAGATGTGGCGGTAGCCCAGATTGGCGAGGAGCTGGAGCGCTTCCGGCGCCACCTTACCGCCCTTGCAGTCGCCGAAGCACAGGGTGGTCTACTGAGTCGATCAAGCGGCCGCCGCCGAACGCAACGCGTAAGAGTTCAGCGAAGCTCGCATCAGGCCACACCGGTTCGGATAGTCCGGGTGGCGCGATCAGGATGTCGTAACAGGCCGCCCCCATGTTCGCGACAATGCGCACCCATTGTGTCTCAGCGAGTTCGGCGGCCTCGCGCGCGGTTTTGTGCCAAGCGTTTTCACGGCCGTCAGTAGAGGGCAGCGGCACCGGCCAAAGATATACGTTACCGGCGCGCGTCACACAGAGGCGTACCTCTACAATGCGGGTTTCGCCGGGGAGAGCAGCCGCGACATGAGGTACGACCACATAAGTCTCGCGTTCCTCCTTCAGCTCGAGGATTGCCATCGACGATCGGTAATCGCCGTCGGCACACGTGCGGAAGTATTCTTGGCGATTGGGTTTCCGGACTGGCACATGGACGAGGGCTTTCTTGACGCCGAGGTCCGGCCCGCTCGCAGGATCGATCCGAAGGGCGAGAGGATCGAACGGGTCGGCGGGCTTTTCGGGATTGCTCATTTGAAGTGCCTTTCACGAGTTGATTGGCCCACGCGCAAAGCATTGCGGGAGGACACCAAGTTTCGACTGATGTGGATTGAAAGAAGTGGCATGGGGCGGAAATTCATTCCGCAGTCCCCCGTAGCAAGGCTTCGGCCGCGTCATGGGGGATCAAGCGCCGCCCAGCAACGACGACGGAGGGCAACTTGCCTTCCTTTATAAGTTTGTAGGTGGCGGACCTGCCAACTCCGTACCGATTACAGAAGTCATCGATGTGATAAGCGCGTTGGGGTCCGCTATAGGCTTTCTTTTTCCGCATGCTGTCACCTCCAGTTGAAGTGACACGCATTAATATGCACGCAAACGCAGTTGTCGAAATGTGCAATTGTGCCGAATTAATTTTTAACGCGGCACATTATTTAGGTTTTGGCGGACGCCCTTGTTTTGCAGGGCCTTGTACCTTCTTGAGCAGTGCTCGAATTTTATTTCGTTTTACCCCGGCACATTTCTCGGCACAAATTTTTTCGGCCTCCAGCACCTTCAAATTCGCACCTTTGGTAGCAATGGCGACACGAATCACCTTCTCGACCTCTGCGTCTGACGGTATGATCTTTGCGGTGCGTCCGGGCGCTGGCCATATATTGAGAACTTCGTCGCGAATTACCTCCACGTCGTCAAACCCAGCCCGCCCTCCAGACACATTGCACACGCTACTGGGGCGCAATGCATCATGGCTGTCCAACCGCAGGGAAAGCCACTGTTTCGGTTTGATGGATTTTTGATCAGACAGGGCTCGCAACTCTCCATTTTGTAACTTCGTGAGCATATTGTTACGCGCCTCGGCTACTTCCATGATCCTTTTTTCTGAACTGCTGGTGGCGTAGGAGAAGACTTCGGAGACTGACCAGTCCATCGGGAGTTCCAAGTCAAAGGTTCCTGCGTGCTCAACCCACTCTGGGACGCGTGGGCCTTTTGATGGAACAACGCGACAAACCATCTCCGTTGTCCGCCAAATTACCCATGCGGTCGTCATAGGAAGCGTCCACAATGCCGCAGATTGCGGGTCGTAATTGTTGACCGGCTTCGGCAGAGCGAACGGCTCGAAGCCATGTTCTTCCGCCCACTTTTCTGCATTTAGATGCGTCAGGCTAGGGTATTTCTTTGTAACTTGATCCAAGATCTCATTCCGAGCGCATTGCAGCGAGGAGCCGCCGAACACGTCATTCCGTATTTTAGGAGGATGTTCATTCCTTACAAACTCTCGAATGCTCAGAGGGGACCGAGTGGTAAGCGACGGGCGACGACCAAGCTCGTCACGCAGTGCTACAAAGATAGATCGCAGCGTCATCCTCCGACTTGCCGCATAAGTCCTCAATCCAGGTCTTAACATCGGATACCGGAATGCAAGCCAGGCCGCTGCTTCAAGCTTGGATATTCTCAGGCTGCCTTCATCGGCTTGGATAGGTTTCATGCGCTCACCCGCGAGCACCGGAGGATGCGCGGAAACCGGGCGGTGCGTCCCAGCTTGTCGGATGGCCATCCTATCCGCGTGAAGGGATTATGTGCCCGGTCGCAGCATTGGCAAAACGTTATCGCTCCTCTTGGGCTCGCACCATGCGGCCCAAGCTTCCATTAACGCCCGCCTCTTTTCCAGCGCGTCGCCACGGCGATAAGCCTGCTCTGCGGCATCCCCCACCTTGTGCGATAGCGCCGCTTCGGCAATTTCGCGTTGAAATAGCGTGACGTCGCCAGCCCAGTCACGAAAGCTGGAACGGAATCCGTGAACCGTCGCATTCGTGACATTCATGCGCGCCAAAACTTTTTGCATCGCCACGTGGGACAGGTGGCATTTTCCACGCGGTGAAGGAAAGACAAATTCGCATGTTTGCATAGCGTATAAAGGTTCGAGCACGGCGATTGCCGCTTTGGACAAGGGAACACGGTGTTCGCGCTCGGCCTTGGTGCGAGCCGGGGGAAGGATCCAGACCCTCGCTTTCAGATCGATTTCATCCCAGACTGCTTTCAATGTTTCGGCGGTACGAGCACCAGTTAAAATAGCAAACTCCAGCGCCCGAGCTGAGATGGTGTCGACGTCGCGCAGGCTGCGAAAGAACGCAGGAACCTCCTCGTAGGGCATCGCTTTGAAGTGGCCGCGAGCCGAAAGCTTCGGGCGCTGAGCTAGCAGGTGGTCAAGGTGCCCGCGCCATACTGCGGGGTTGTCGCCAGAGCGCAGCCCCTTCGCTTTGGCGGCGCTCAGTACAAGCTCTATGCGATTGCGGACACGGTTGGCTGTTTCCGGTTTAGACGTCCAGATAGGCTTGAGCACTGAAAGTATTATTTCCGTATCGATTTGATCGACCGGGATGTTTCTCAGGGCCGCCGCATATGTCTCCAAGGACGATACCCATTGGTCGCGATGTTTGACGTTGCGCCAACCACCGGCTTTCGAAGCAACCAATTCATCCGCGACCTCGCCAAATGTAGGCTTCGCGATGGCCGCAAGTGCAACTTGCCGCCTTGCAGCAATTGGGTTGATCCCAGCCACGACCATACGGCGGGCGTCGATCGCCTTTTCTCGGGCCTCGGCCAAAGTGACAAGTTCCTCCGACCCAAGCCCCATGAGCGACTGCTTGCCTCTTATCTTGAAACGGAAAACCCATTTCTTGGCCCCCTTAGGCGAGACCACCAAGTACAGGCCGCCGCCATCGCTATGAGTACCAAGCTTTGCCTTCTCTACTCCTCGCGCCGTCAACTTTCCCGCCATTCTGGCACCTCCGCCACACACTTCAGTATACACCTTTGGAGCGGATTGTCGCAGATCAAGACGCATGCCGATAGACAGTCACGAGAAATAAATAAGCTAAATCAATGGTTATTGAGACAGCCTCAGGCATAGACGGACATTGGTTGTTCGGTCTCTCACTCCGACCATTTCACCCGCGTTTGTGCCCGCCGCGCACGGCGTGGCCTTAACAACATATTAT
>CANJPM010000247.1 GCA_947476075.1 Beijerinckiaceae bacterium | reverse complement strand
TTTGGAGCTGCAACCGCGACGGTTGCAACCAACACGCGCTTGATTTCCGCCGTTGTCGCCGCGCCGTCCGAAACGTACCGCAGCCTCAACCTGTTTGGCGACGTTTTCGAAAAGGTGCGCTCAGATTATGTCGAGCGCCCCAACGATCAGAAGCTGATCGAGACAGCCATCAACGGCATGTTGACGGGGCTTGATCCCCATTCAAGCTATATGGATCCCAAAAGCTTTCGCGACATGCAGGTGCAGACCCGCGGGGAGTTCGGCGGCCTCGGCATCGAGGTGACGCAGGAAGAGGGTATCGTGAAGGTGGTCACCCCCATCGACGACACCCCCGCCTCGCGCGCCGGCATCATGGCGGGAGACGTCATCAGCGCCATCGACGATGAATCGACGCAAGGTTTGTCGCTCAATCAGGCGGTGGACAAAATGCGCGGAGCCATCGGCACCGCCGTCAAGCTCACCGTCATCCGCGGATCGGGCAAGGAGCCGCGCGAGTTCAAGATCACCCGCGACCGCATCCAGATCCGCGCCGTGCGCTCGCGTCTGGAGGGCGACGACATCGGTTACATCCGAATCACCCAGTTCAACGAACAGACGTTTGACGGCGTGAAGAGCGCAATAGCCAAGTTCCAGAGCGAAATCCCGGCGAACAAGTTCAAGGGCTATATTGTCGACATGCGCAACAATCCCGGCGGATTGCTCGACCAGTCGATTGCAGTGTCGAACGCCTTCCTTGAGCGCGGCGAAATCGTCTCCACCCGCGGCCGCAACGCCGAGGAGACCCAGCGCTACAACGCCCGCCCCGGAGATTTGTCCAAGGGCAAGCCGGTCGTCGTTCTTATCAACGGCGGCTCGGCCTCGGCTTCGGAAATCGTCGCCGGCGCCCTTCAGGACCACAAGCGCGCGACCATCATCGGCACCCGCTCGTTCGGCAAGGGCTCAGTGCAGACGATCATTCCGCTGGGCCAGAACAACGGCGCCCTGCGCCTGACCACGGCGCGCTATTATACGCCGTCGGGACGCTCGATTCAGGCCAAGGGCATCGATCCCGACATCCAGATCCTGCAGGACGTGCCGGACGACTTGAAGGGTCGCGACAGCACCAAGGGCGAAGCCTCCCTGAAGGGACATCTGAAGAACGGCGAAGACGAGAAGAGCGGCTCGCAGGCCTACGTCCCGCCGGACGTGACCAAAGACAAGCAGCTCATCGCCGCCGCCGACCTTCTGCGCGGAGCCAAGACCGCCGCCCAATTGATGGACGTGGCCAAGGACGGCTCAAAAGAAGCTGAAGCGCCCAAAGCGGCGAACTAGACCCCAAAAGCCGCCGGGTCACAGCGCCCGGCGGCTTTTAGTAGCTTCCATTTTTAGTAAAGCGTCGATTTTTAAACCCCGCGGCGCGCAGATGCGCCAGCGGGCGTCTCGATTCAGGGTCCGTACATGCGCGGGTTCTGGATTATGGAGTTTGATTGTTTCCCGTCGCGTTGTCGCCAGACGTTGGTTTGGAATAGCGGAGCGCTTTTTTTCATGGATCTGAAAGATCTCGACAAGCCGCTCGATCTCAATCGGCCGCTCGGTTTTGAACGGACCGCGCCGAGCGCAGCCGCACGCGCTTTGCAGGGTCTTCCGTGGGGACGGATCGGCTTTGGCGGACTGGGACTCCTGTTCGCCAGTCTGATCGCCTTCGTCATAATCACCGACGACGGCATGGGCGGAGAACCCTACGCCATCGCGCAGATTGAAGTGCGCAAGCCTGCGCCCGCTGCGCCGGCAGTCGCCAGCGCAGCCACGTCAGGAACGACATCTGGAACCAGCGCCGACGACGTAACAGGATCGACCCTTCGTATGCGTCGCGGCGCTGAAATTGTTGAGGAAGCAAGCGGCGTCAAAGTCGTGCGCCAGGGCGGCGGCTCGGCGCCCGACGCGCTCATCATCGCCATTCCGCAGGCCAGCGTCGAAGTCGGGCTTGCGCCCGCGCCTGATCGTCGCCTGATCGAGAAAGGTCGCCACGGCCCGCTCCCGCGCATCGGGCAGGACGGCGCGAAGGCCATGGATGTCTACGCGCGCCCGTTCATCACCGGCGCCAACATTCGCCCCGGCGCGCCCAAAGTGGCTATCGTCATCGGCGGCATGGGGCTGAACGCGGACGCCACGCAAGCCGCGCTCGGGCTTCTGCCGCGCGCGATCACGCTGGGCTTTGCTCCCTATGGCGCCGACCTTGCCCGCCAGACTGCGCGCGCGCGCACCGAGGGACACGAAGTGCTGTTGCAGGCGCCGCTGGAGGGATTCGGCGGCGAGGCGGAAGCGCCCGCCCATCTTCTGCGCGCCAGCGACACAAGTTCAGAAACCCTCAGCCGCCTGCACTGGCACATGAGCCGCTTTCCCGGTTATGTGGGCGTCGGCGGCTATCTGGGCGCCAAATTCACCGCTGATGCGCGCGCGTTCACGCCGGTGCTCTCCGAGATCGCAGATCGCGGTCTGTTCTATTTTGACGACGGCACTTCGACGCGCTCGCTGGCGATGTCCATCGGCGCTGAAAGCGCGACGCCCATCGTGCGCGCCGATATTGTAATCGACGCGCGACTGGACGCCATCGACGAAGCGCTGATGCGGCTGGAGCGGCTCGCGCGCGAAAAGGGATCTGCGGTGGGCAGCGCCAATGGCCTGCCGATTGTGATTGAAAAGATCGCGCGTTACGCCAAAGCAATGGAGGGACGCGGCATCGCGCTGGCGCCGGCAAGCGTGCTTGCGGCGATTCCACGCCCGGCCAGCGCCCGGTCAAACCAGTAGCGTTAGAAATCTTTTGTGGAGCGTAAATCATGAGCCTGCCCCCTTATCGGCCCTGCGTTGGAATCACGCTCGTCAACCGGCAGGGCCTCGTTTTCATGGGGCGTCGGCGCAACAAGAAGCTGGTTGAGCATGTCGCGCCGGGCTTTGAATGGCAGATGCCGCAAGGCGGCGTCGATCCAGAGGAAGATCCCTATCTGGCGGCCATTCGCGAATTGCGCGAGGAGACCAACGTCTCCAGCGTCTCGCTGATTGGAGAAGCGCCTGATTGGTTCGCCTATGATCTGCCGCCCGACATTGCGCAACAGGCGTGGGGTGGGCGTTATCGCGGCCAGATTCAGAAATGGTTCGCGCTGCGTTTTGAAGGCGAGGATTCAGAAATCGACGTCGAGCGTCCCGAAGGCGGCAAGCACAAGGCCGAGTTCGACGCCTGGCGCTGGGAGAGGCTGGAGCGCACGCCTGACCTCGTGATCCCGTTCAAGCGCCCTGTGTATGAAAAAGTCGTCGCCGCTTTTGGTCCGCTGATTACTTGATCGGCGCCGGGTCGAACAAGCGCCCGATAAACGCGCGCTTTGCACCAATAAATACACTTGCCGCATCGCGGCGCTCGGGCGATGCTGGATGCTTAACAAATCATTGGGGGCGATGATGCTGGATAAATATTTTCAACTTGAAGCGCATGGAACGACGGTCAAGCGCGAAGTGCTGGCGGGAATAACCACCTTCCTCACGATGGCCTATATCATCTTCGTCAATCCATCGATCCTGCAAATTGCGGGCATGGATTTTGGCGCCGTATTCATGGCCACCTGTCTGGCCGCCGCCTTCGGCAGCGCCTTCATGGGACTTTATGCAAACTACCCAATCGCGCTTGCGCCGGGCATGGGGCTCAACGCCTATTTCACCTTTGGCGTCGTCAAGGGCATGGGCTATACATGGGAAGTGGCGCTGGGCGCCGTCTTCATTTCAGGCCTGCTGTTCCTGCTGATCTCTATCGTGCGCCTGCGTGAAATGCTGGTGAACGCGATCCCGATGTCGATGAAGCTCGGCATCGCCGCAGGCATAGGCCTGTTTCTGGCGATCATCGCACTCAAGAACGCCGGCATCGTCGTCGATCATCCCGCAACGCTCGTCACCATGGGCAATGTGAAGAGCCTGCCGGTTCTGCTGGCCGCTGTGGGCTTTGCCTTGATCGCTGCGCTCTCGGCGCGCAAGATTCCTGGCGCCATCGTGATCTCGATTCTGGCGGTCACGGCTATTGCAGTCGTGCTCGGGATTGCGGAATTCAAGGGCGTAGCCTCGGCCCCGCCGTCCATGGCGCCGGTGTTCCTCAAGATGGATTTGAAGGGCGCGCTCGACGTCGGCCTCTGGACCATCATCTTCGTATTTTTGTTCGTCGACCTGTTCGACAACACCGGAACGCTGATCGGCATCGCCCATCGCGGCGGCTTCCTCGACAAGAACGGCAAACTGCCGCGCATCGGCAAAGCGCTGATCGTGGATTCAACGTCGGCCTCCGTTGGCGCGGCGCTCGGCACCTCCACAACGACGAGCTACATTGAAAGCGCGGCAGGCGTGGACGCGGGCGGCCGCACCGGCCTCACCGCCGTCGTTGTCGCTCTGTGCTTTGTGGGCGCAGTTTTCTTTGCGCCGCTGGCTGGCACAGTGCCGGGCTTCGCCACTGCGCCCGCTCTGCTCTACGTCGCTTGCCTGATGGCGCGCAGCCTGAAGGATCTCGACTGGGAAGACACGACGGAATTCGTGCCCGCCATCGTGACCGCGATCACCATGCCGCTCACCTTCTCCATCGCCCACGGCATCGGCCTTGGCTTCATCTGCTATGCGGCGATCAAAGTGCTGGCCGGTCGCGCCAGCGAGATGAGCGTCGCCGTGCCGATCATCGCCGCGTTATTCGTGGTGAAACTGATTGTAGGCTGAGACAAGCCGCGCTCGCTCTTCATCTGGAGAGCGAGCGCTGGATGCCAATCTGCAGGCCACGTACGCGCGCGGTCCAAAGACGGCCCTAGCCTTCTGGCTCTTCTTCACCCTGCGCAAACACAGGCGGGGCGACAACGATGCGCCTGCCCGCAATGTCGATCTGCGGCACGACGGCCAGCGTGAACGGCAGAAGCTGCGTCTCTCCAGCGCCAGTGTCTATTTCCAGAATGTCGCCGGCGCCGAAGTTCAACACGTCGCGCACTTTGCCAAAGCGGGCGCCGTCGGCCAGCATGGCTTCAAGGCCGATTAAATCGGCGACGTAAAACTCTTCTTCATCGGGCGGCGGCAAAGCCTCGCGCGCCAGCCATATGTCCTGATTGGTCAGAGCCTCGGCGGCGTTTCGGTCGCGCACGCCTGCAACGCGCGCGACCAGAATATCGTCCTTCACCAGCCGTGCGCTCTCGAACACAAAAGCTCGGGCGCCTGACGCGTCCGTGAGCCCTTTGTATTTTGCCAGCGCCAGCGGCTCTCCGGTGAAAGATTTCACGCGGACTTCGCCCCGCACGCCATGGGCGGCCCCGAAGCGGCCGACAAGTATGCGGGGATTGTCCGACATGTGCGCGGCTTACTCTGAAGCGGGCGCAGCGGCGGCGGCGGCAGATGCAGCGGCGGCAGATGCAGCGGCGGCGGCCTGAGCGGCGGCGCGCTCCTGCGCCTTCTTCTTGGGCTGCGACTTCTGCGGGTTGTTGCGCGCATCGCGCTTGGCCACGCCCA
>CANJPM010000246.1 GCA_947476075.1 Beijerinckiaceae bacterium | reverse complement strand
GTCGTTGACGATCCAGCCCGCCGTGCTCCGAAGCAGTTCGGCAATCTTTCGATAGCCGTAGCGGCCATACTGACGGGCTAAGTCGGTGACGTCGGCGATCAACCGCTCTTCGTCATCTCGCCCCGCGGGAACGCGGCGCTGCGTGGACCGGTGTTGTCCGAGAACCAGGCAGACGCGGCGCTCAGACAACTTGAACCCTGATCGAACATGGTCAATGCAGGCGCCGCGATGCGCGGTGCTCAGAAGTTTATCCGTGCGGCCTCCGCCAAGACTATCCTGTCGAGCGTTAGATCAGAAACGGCGCCTCGAAGCCGAGCATTCTCAGCCTCAAGGTCCTTGAGCTTTCGGACCTGATCGCTCTTCTGGCCCCCGTATTCCTGCCGCCAACGGTAATACGTCACTTCGGTCATACCGATCGCGCGAACCGCGTCCGCAATCGACGGGCCTTGCGAAGCCAGCACATCAACCTGACGTAACTTCGCAATAATCTCTTCCGGCTTATGGCGTTTTCTAGGCATTTTGGTCCTCCTCTGTCCCAAAAGACATACATCAGGATGGACCAGTTCAATGGGGGTGGATCAATGCTTCTGCCTTGTGCCGCAATATCCACTGGTTCGAAACCCTGGCCGAGGCACAACGCCTGATTGAGGCTTGGAGGATCGGTTATAATGAGGTTCGTGCACACTGCGCCATTCGCAACAAAACGCCTGTAGAATATCTTTTGCAGGCAATCCCTTCGCCGTCGGCGCCGGGTAAAAAGGCCGCTGAAAACTAACGCTGGATATTGACCACCAATCCCTAGCGCTTCAATAGGCTCAAAAGCCATACATCAGGGAGGACCACTTTTTAGGGGCAGACCACAAGTCCCATGGATTGCTTGCGGTTCACAAATTACATGTTACCGTAACTAGGAAATAAATGTTGCGGGGTACTTGCCTTAATGAGTAGCGCTGTAGCTAGCTTCGACTTCGCTTGGCCGCATGAGGACACTTCACGCGCGCCTTTCCGTGTCTATACGGACCCCGATCTCTACGCGCTGGAGCAGGAGCGCATCTTCCAAGGGCCGGTGTGGAATTTTTTGGCGCTGACCTGCGAGATCCCCAATCCGGGCGACTACAAGACGACGTTCGCGGGAGACGCGCCGATCATCGTGGCGCGGGCGCAGGACGGCTCCATCAACGCGTTGGTGAACCGCTGCGCCCACAAGGGCGCACTCGTCTGCTACAAGCCCAAGGGCAACGTACGGGAGTTCAATTGCGTCTACCACAACTGGACGTATGACCTCGCCGGCAACCTTACGGGAATCGCGTTTAAAAAAGGCGTCGGCGGCAAGGGCGGGCTCGACGCGGACTTTCAGCAGGGCGAGCACGGCCTCCAGCGCCTGCGCGTCGAAGTGTACAATGGCCTCATCTTCGGGACGTTCTCGGAGAAGACGCCGTCGTTCCGCGACTACATCGGCGCTGAGCTTGCGTCCAACATCGACCGCGTGTTCATCAAGCCGCTGAAGGTGGTCGGCTACCATTGCCAGGTGCTCCCCAACAATTGGAAGCTTTACGCCGAGAACAACAAGGATTCCTATCACGCCAGTCTGCTGCACGTGTTCCACAACACGTTTGGCGTGGTGCGCCCCAACATGGGCGGCGGCGTAAAGATTTCCGACGACGGCTGGCACCACCTGTCCTACACGCAGCGCGAGTCGCTGGGCGACGAGGTGGTGGCCAAGGAGAAGGTGCGCTCGCTGCAGGAGCAGTACAAACTCAACGACGTCACCATGATGGAGCACAAACTGGAGCTGGGCGACCAGATCACCAACGCCATTCAGACCGTGTTTCCCTCCCTCGTGGTGCAGCAGATCCTGAACGCGCTCGCGGTGCGGCAGATCCAGCCCAAGGGCGTCGACCGCACGGAGCTGGTTTGGACCATCCTCGGCTTCGAGGACGACGACGCAAGCATGCAGGAGCTGCGGCTCAAGGTTAACAATCTGGTTGGCCCCGCGGGTCTCATCTCCATGGAGGACGGGTGCGTGGGCGGCTGGGTGCAGCGCGCCGCGAAGGCCGATCCCGACGCCATGACGATAATGCCTATGGGCGGCAAAAACATCGAGGCGAGCCTGGGGTCGCGAGTCACTGAGGCCGCCGTGCGCGGCTTCTGGAAGGGCTGGCGCGAGTGCATGGGCGTTTGAGGGCACTGCAATGACAACGACCGAATCCGATTTCGCCCTGCGCCTTCGCGTTGAAGACCTCTATTCCGAATATGCGCACACTATCGACGACGACCGGCTGGAGGAATGGCCCGACCTGTTCACGGACACCGCGAACTACCGCGTCACCACCCGCGAGAATTACGACAATGGCCTGCCGCTCGCAATGGTCTATTGCGACGGGCGTGGCATGATGGCCGATCGCATCAGCGCACTGCGCACGGCTAACATTTTTGAGCCGCACGTCTATTGTCACATGCTGAGTGCCGTGCGCGTGCTGGCGCGCGAAGGCGGCGTGATCTGTGCGCGCTCAAACTTCTCCGTCCTGCGCACGATGCAGGAGGGAGAAACAATGCTGTTCGCGGTGGGCCGCACGTTCGACAAAATCGTGGAAGACGGCGGCCGCCTGCGCTTTGCCGAACGCCTTGCTGTGCTGGACTCGCGCCGCGTCGACACGCTTCTGGTGATCCCGGTGTGACCCCTTCTCGGAGATCGGGTGGTCAACTACCCACTACAGATCAGTTCGGCAATGATCGAGAACCTACGGAGTCAAGATGTCCAACATACCACTCACTCTCGCCTGTGGCGCATACGATCGGACAGAGCCACTGCGTGATGGCCGGATCAGGATCGACGGGGTCAACCTATCCTACATAGCAATAGAATCGCCACCGGAAATTTTTTCACGCATGATCCGCGGGAAGGAATTTGACGTCGCCGAGATGTCGATGGCGACGTATTTCACGTCGGTTGCGTCTGGGGACTTTCCGTTCATAGCGCTCCCGATTTTCCCATGTCGGTTCTTTCGACATGGGAATATTTTCATCAACAAGCGTTCAGGTATTACTTGCGCGAAGGATCTTGAGGGAAAGAAGGTCGGCACCTTAGGATATGGTCAGAGCGCTGCATGCTGGATACGAGGCATTCTCGCTGAAGAATATGGGGTTGATCTGGAGAAAATCCGCTGGTTCGAGGGCGGGCTGGAGACAGCGTGGCAGGGGGACGCCTCGCAACACGCTCATATGGCTCATGTGAAGACTGAGCGTGCGCCCGCATCAGCGAGCCTAAGTGACATGCTTGCGTCGGGGGAACTTGATGCATTCGCCGGGGCTCGACGCCCATCTTGCTACGGGCGAGCCGAAGACGTGACGTTACTGTTCAAAAACTTTCGCGATGTGGAACGCGACTACTACAAACGAACCGGCATCTTCCCGATCATGCATAACATCGTTATTCGGCGTGATCTAATTCAGCGATATCCATGGCTTGCTACGAGCCTGTTTAAAGCGTTTGAGGACGCCAAGGCTGCTTCGAACCGGGACATGCGCTTCACCGGAACAATGAAGTATTCGCTGCCTTGGCAATTTGATGAAATCGATGAACTTGACGAACTCTTTGGTGGTGATGCTTACCCGTATGGTATGAAAGATAACCGGCATGTGATCGAGACGTTCTGCCGATACCTGCTCGAACAAGGCCTGATAAAGAACGAAATAAACGTAGACGAGCACTTTATCGTCCCCATCAGTGAATAGGTTGCTTTTACATTTCAGAGAAATTGGAGGCACCGTGTTAAGACTTGGCGCAGTTTTGATGGTACTCTGCTCTGCCTTGATGCGCTTTGTGCCTGCTGCCGCGGCCGAAAGCTTTTACGACAACCGGCAGGTCACGATCGTCGTCGGGTATGGACCCGGGGGCGCTTACGATCTTTATGCACGCATGTTAGCTCGGCACATGGGCAAATACATTTCCGGTAAGCCGAACTTCACCGTGCAAAATATGCCTGGCGCGGGCAGTCTCCGAGCTGCCAACTATCTGTACTCGTCGGCGCCTGCAGACGGAGCGACATTTGGCATTTTCGCGCGTAATATGCCGTTACTTTCGATTCTTGGGGTTAATCCTGCGGTCAAGTTTGATGCTCATAAATTTACCTGGATTGGATCCGCATCTAATTACCAAGAAGACGCTTATTTATTCTTTGTCCGTCCAGATGTACCTATTAGAAGCGTAGCTGATCTTCAAAGACGAGACACGCCAGCGCTGCCTGTTGGTGGGACGGCCCAAGGTGCCTCAGGGAATGATGTTCCGATCTTGCTACGCGACGTGCTCGGCCTAAACATGAGGCTTGTACCAGGTTATCCTGATGCAGGTGCCTTATACCTTGCAATGGAGCGTGGAGAGATCGACGGCCGCGCAACGGACATGTCAGGCGTGATGTCAGGTCGCCCTCAATGGCTCGATCCGCAGAACGGTATGCGCGTCGTGCTGCAGTTTGGCCGAGCGACGCGTCACCCTAACTTTCCAGACGTTCCAACTGCGCGCGAACTTGCGCCCGATGCGGCAGCCCGAGCGATCATCGAAGCTGCCGAGATGCCGTACCTGATGTCCCGCCCTTTCGCGGCACCTCCTCGTGTACCTTCAGACCGCGCGGCGATACTGCGAACAGCGTTCTTAAGTGCCCTCTCTGATACGGCCCTTCAAGCTGAAGCGGAGAAGATGGGGTTGGGCCTTACGCCTGTGTCCGGTGAAAACATATCGGAGCTACTGGACTCTATGTTGCAAATACCTCAGCAGGCGCGCGACTACCTACGCGTCCTGATGAAGGAAAGCCAGTGAATGGAGAATACCATGAACGTGCCAATCCGAGATGTGCCCGGTGTGACGCCGAAGGATAGAATCAGAACAAAGGGTATTTTACACTTCACAATAGGTGTACGCGACCACATTGCCGCCGCCAAATTCTATGCAGATGTTCTTAGTTGTAATCATATTCGCTCAAGTGATCGTTACTCGTTCATGGAATGTGGCGGATCGTTTTTCGTACTTGCCAAGATACCCCATCACGTAAATCCTAACAATCCTGGTGAGGACGCACATCACCACGCGTTTATGGTTGATGAAGACGAGTTCGACCGAGCAATGGCGATCTTAAAGGCGAGAAACATCGAGACTTTCAAATATACCTCAGAAGGGCATGCAACTTTCCCAGGCCGCCACGCCTACTTCCACGACTCGGACGGAAATTGCCTTGAGATAGTATACTTATATCCAAAATGAACCCATTTAGGTACAGCTTGGTAATCCAACCCTCGGTATTCCTTTATCGAGTGTCATGGAACGTACTTCGTTCTCGCAAAGATGGACAACCACGTAAACCCAAATGGTCCAGACGAAGAAGCGCATCATCACCTATTTTTGGTAGAAACAGGAGATTTCGATCGCGCGGGCGAGATTCTGATGGCAAGAAACGTCCGGATCGTTAAATATTCGGATAAAGGTCATCGGAGCTTTCCCGGACGTCACGTCTACTTGCGCGTTGTTG
>CANJPM010000245.1 GCA_947476075.1 Beijerinckiaceae bacterium | reverse complement strand
TTCGAAACGTCGCAAGAGCTGGCGTCATAACAAGAATCGGCGGCAGGCGCCAAACACGTAACCAATAGCACGCCCCTGCAAAGAGGCGCGAGCGCTCAGCCATCGTCCCAAATGGGGGCGACATGATGGCGCCTGTCACCGGCACTCGGCCTGCGCGCGTTTGCCCAGAGCGTGCATTTTTCCGCCAAAAACCTTCGCCCTGGCCTCGCCCATGGCCGCAACTTCCTTGGCCATGGCCGGCTGGCCGCCGCGCAGGCCCGCAATCGCCGCGCGCCGCTCGCTGGAAGTGAGGCCGGCCCGGGCCAGCTTGGCCTGACAGGCGCAAGCGCTCTCCCGCTGGCCGCGCGCCACGCAAGCGGCTGCGAAATCGTCAGCGGGCGCAGCCAGAGCCAGGCCAGGAAAGGCAAACGTCAAAACAACGGCAAAAGCTTTGGCGCGCGCCAAATTCAAAAAAAGCATGGGTGCTCCGTTGGGCCAAAACAGCCCGCCTGAAATGGTACGCAGACGCAATTCATATAATCGAGGCGATATGCGCTCGGCCGGGCCTTAAGAACCCGGCGTCCAGGCCTTGTAATCGCCGCTCGCCGCCGGGCGCACGCCGCCCTTGAAGAGCGAGCCTTCGGGCCTATAGGCCTGCGCCGTGCCAGTCATATTGGCCAGATGCGGCATTTCCCATTCGCGCGCAGCATAAGACTCGGCAATCGGGGGGATGTCCGTGGTTTGATGCAGCCAACCGTACCAGCCGGGAGGCGTCTTCGATCCGTCGCTCTCGCCGGCGTAGATCACCCAACGGCGCTCATAGCCAAGCGCAGAATCCAGCTTGCCGCCTTTGGTGCGGTAATAGGTATTGCCGAACTCGTCCTGCCCGACCAGCTCACCGTTCCTCCAGGTGTGGAAACGGGTGTTCAGAGTTTGTCCGTTCCACCAGGTCAGAATTTGCAGAAGCCATTGCATCGGATACGGGTCCATTCGCGCTCTCGCCTTCGCAGGCGCGGCATAAAGAGTCGGACGGACTATGGCGAGCGGCTCGCCCTCTGTCCAGTGGCGCCTGCGGGTTTGGGCGCCAACCAAAAGTCTCGCGGGAGACGGCGGCCCGTCCGATTCGGCCTATGCCGGCCGATTCTACGCAAGCCGCTGAAAACGATAATGTTTTAGTTTACCCAACGGAACCTTGGACGGGCGCCGAGAACCAAAACTGGAACTTGGCGTTGTGCTTTTTTTGCACCAGCCCGAAGAATTTACGCACAACCTGTTCAATCAGCAAAAGCCAGGCCAACAGACGAGGGTTGCAGGAACGGGCCGACTCGTCAGACACTTGCTTGCCGCGCTCCAGTGTCCCCACTGTCCACAGGCTCCCATACGACATTTTGCGGAACAACCTGCGCTCCCCACTATATCTTGACGCGCGCCCACCAAAGGAGCACATTTTGGCCATGAACTGCCGCCGCCGCCAAGTGCAGCGAGGCAGGATGAGTACACGTGACGAGAGCGCCGCGTATTTGGCGCCAGAGGCAACCAATTTTTATGGGTAAGTGGACACGGAAGCCGAGTGATCGGCTTTCCTTTGAATCCATTTGCGCTCACCTGAGGAATAGAGATGCGGATCGAGCGGCGTTATACGACAAGCGGCCAGTCACCCTATGCGAGCCTTGAGTTTCGCAAGGCCAAGAGCGAAATCCGTAATCCGGACGGCTCGGTGGTGTTTTCTCTGGACGGCATCGACGTGCCCTCGACGTGGAGCCAGGTCGCATGCGACGTGCTGGCGCAGAAGTATTTCCGCAAGGCCGGCGTGCCCGCAGCCCTGAAGCGCGTTGAAGAGAACGACGTTCCCTCGTTCCTGTGGCGCTCGGCGCCCGACGAGGCGGCTCTGGCCCTTTTGCCTGCCGACAAGCGCTTTGGCAGCGAGATGACCTCGACGCAGGTGTTTGATCGACTCGCCGGAACGTGGACCTATTGGGGCTGGAAGGGCAAGTATTTCGACACAGATGCGGATGCGCAGGCGTTCTTCGACGAGATGCGCTACATGCTCGCCGCGCAGGTCGCCGCGCCCAATTCGCCGCAATGGTTCAACACCGGCTTGCATTGGGCCTATGGCATCGACGGCCCCAGCCAGGGCCATCATTACGTCGATCCCTTCACCGGCAAGCTCACCAAGTCGAAATCCTCTTACGAGCATCCCCAGCCGCACGCCTGCTTCATCCAGTCCGTCGCCGACGATCTGGTGAACGAAGGCGGCATTATGGATCTCTGGGTGCGTGAAGCGCGCCTCTTCAAGTACGGCTCGGGCACCGGCTCGAACTTCTCGCGCCTGCGTGGCGAGAACGAGAAGCTTTCGGGCGGCGGCAAGTCGTCGGGCCTGATGAGCTTCCTCAAGATCGGCGACCGCGCGGCCGGCGCCATCAAATCGGGCGGCACCACGCGCCGCGCCGCCAAGATGGTTGTGGTCGACGCCGACCATCCGGACATTGAGGCCTATATCGACTGGAAGGTGAAGGAGGAGGAGAAGGTCGCCTCGCTCGTCACCGGATCCAAGATCGTCAAGAAGCACATGAAGGCCGTTCTCAAGGTCTGCATTAATTGCGAAGGCGCTGGCGACGATTGCTTCAACCCGGAGAAGAACCCGGCGCTGAAGAAGGCGATCAAGCTCGCCCGCCGCGACAGCGTGCCGGACAATTACATCAAGCGCGTGATTCAATTCGCGCGTCAGGGCTATACCGAAATCCAGTTCGACACCTACGACACCGATTGGGATTCGGAAGCCTATCTCACCGTCTCGGGCCAGAACTCGAATAATTCCGTGCGCGTGACCGACGACTTCCTGCGCGCTGTTGAGCAGGATGGCGACTGGAACCTGATCCGCCGCATTGACGGCAAGGTTCACAAGACGCTGAAGGCCAAGGATTTGTGGGAAAAGATCGGCTACGCCGCCTGGGCGTCCGCCGATCCCGGCATCCAGTATCACACCACGATCAACGACTGGCACACCTGCCCGGCGTCGGGTCCGATCATCGCGTCGAACCCCTGCTCCGAATACATGTTCCTCGACGACACCGCATGCAATCTGGCGTCGTTGAACCTGCTCACGTTCCGCCACCCCGAGACTGGCGTCTACGATCTGGAGCGCTACGAGCACGCCGTGCGCCTCTGGACTCTCGTGCTGGAAATCGCCGTCATGATGGCGCAATTCCCCTCCAAGGAAATCGCGCGCCAGTCCTACGATTACCGCACGCTAGGCCTTGGTTACGCCAATGTCGGCGGCCTGCTGATGTCGTCGGGCCTTGGCTATGATTCCGAGGAAGGGCGCGCGATCGTCGCCGGCCTCACCGCGATCATGACCGGCGTTTGCTACGAGACCTCGGCGGAAATCGCCAAGGAACTTGGGCCGTTCGCCCATTACAAGACGAACGCGGCGCACATGCTTCGCGTCATTCGCAACCATCGTCGCGCCGCGCAGGGCGCGAGCGAGGGCTATGAGCAGCTTTCCGTTCTGCCCGTTGCGCTCGATCATGCAACGCTCGCCAAGCTCGGCGCCAATGGCGCTGATCTATCGGCCCGCTCGAAGGCCGCATGGGATCGCGCTTTGGCGATGGGCGAGGCGCACGGCTATCGCAATGCACAGACGACCGTTGTGGCGCCCACCGGCACGATTGGCCTGGTGATGGATTGCGACACCACCGGCATCGAGCCCGATTTCGCGTTGGTGAAATTCAAGAAGCTGGCTGGCGGCGGTTATTTCAAGATCATCAATCGCGCTGTGCCGGAGGCGCTTCGCGTGCTCGGCTATCGCTCGCACGAGATCGCCGAGATCGAGGCTTACGCCGTTGGCCACGCGAGCCTGCGTCAATCGCCCGGCGTCAACCACGGCTCGCTGCGCGCGCGCGGCTTTGACGAGGAAAAGCTGGAGCAGCTTGAGAAGACGCTCGCCAGCGCCTTCGACATCAAGTTTGTGTTCAACAAGTGGAGCCTTGGCGAGGACTTCCTGAAGGACGTGCTGAAAGTGCCGGCTGAAAAGCTGGACGATCCCAGCTTTGAGCTGCTCCCGTTCCTTGGATTCTCTCGCGCTGAAATTGAGGCCGCCAACACGCATGTTTGCGGCGCGATGACGCTTGAGGGCGCGCCCCATCTGAAGATTGAGCATTACAGCGTGTTCGATTGCGCCAATGCGTGCGGTCGCACGGGCAAGCGCTATCTGTCGGTTGAAAGCCACATCCGCATGCTGGCCTGCGCGCAGCCCTTCATCACGGGCGCGATCTCCAAGACCATCAACATGCCCAACGACGCCGTGGTCGACGATTGCAAGGACGCCTACATGCTGTCCTGGCGCCTCGGCCTCAAGGCCAATGCGCTCTATCGGGACGGCTCCAAGCTCTCGCAGCCGCTGAACTCGCAGCTTATCTCGGACGATGAGGACGAGAACGACGAGGCGCTGGAGCAGCTGGTGGCGATGCCAAACGCTGCGCGCGCCTCGCAAATGGCCGAGAAGATCGTCGAGCGCATCGTGGAGCGCGTCGAGCGCACCCGCGAGCGCGAGCGCCTTCCCGACCGTCGCAAGGGCTACACGCAAAAAGCCGTGGTGGGCGGGCACAAAGTGTACCTGCGCACCGGCGAATACGAGGATGGCCGCATCGGCGAAATCTTCATCGACATGCACAAGGAAGGCGCCGCCTTCCGCTCGCTGATGAACAATTTCGCCATCGCGATCTCGGTCGGCCTGCAATATGGCGTGCCGCTGGAAGAATATGTGGACGCCTTCACGTTCACGCGCTTCGAGCCGGCCGGCTTCGTGCAGGGCAATGACGCGATCAAGAACGCGACGTCGATCCTCGATTACGTGTTCCGCGAACTCGCCATCTCCTACATGGGCCGCAACGATCTGGCCCACGTGGACCCGTCGGAAATCGGCGGCACCGTGATCGGCAAGGGCGAAGACCAGGGCCGCGCGCCCGACAACACGCCCTATGTGTCGTCCGGCTTCGTGCGCGGCAAGCAGGACAAGCTGATGCTGGTGCAGGGAACGGGAACCTACGGCGTGCCGCTGGGCGACGTGACCGCATTCGCGCAATCAGGCTCGGTCTCCACCACCGGCCTGCGCGACGACGGCGCCACCTTCGTGACCGCGCTCGATTGGCAGACGGCAGGCGCACACGCAGCGCCCACCGGCGCCCGCGATCTTGAGGCCACGCGCCGTGCAGAAGCGAAGATGAAAGGCTATGTCGGCGAAAGCTGCCCCGAGTGCCAGAACTTTACGCTGGTGCGCAACGGGACTTGCTTGAAGTGCGATACTTGCGGGAGCACGACGGGGTGTTCGTGATCTGAGCAAGTTGCGCGCCTCATTGGCCCGGAGCCATGCTCCGGGCCTTTTCGCGGATGTTGTCGTGGTCGATCCAGACGATGAGCTATTATTATACCTAAAAAGAGTTGAGCTGATGCAGCGCGGGCACGCATCTATGCTGCATCTGGAGCCTGAAAAGAAGCAAAACGAGTGTAATATTCTTCATGATTACTTGGAGTTAGAGCCAATCGCAGGCTTATTACGAATTACGGCTCAGGAA
>CANJPM010000244.1 GCA_947476075.1 Beijerinckiaceae bacterium | reverse complement strand
TGGATAAGCGGCCTCGATCAGGTATGGTCCGCCGCCAACATGTGGGCGTGCCGAAAACAGAACGAATCTATCCATTCTGAACCTTATGACCGGCGGCGCAGACATTGACATGTATTGGGCTAGCTCGAGCGGTGAACCGGCGCGCAAGCGTCACGTGAGGAATAAACCTCCGCCTCTCCAGAGCAATTCCAGCGCGCTTCAAGGCGCGCTCCTGTTCCTTGTGCACATTCGTCAACAAGCTGTCAGCGCGCGCGGGCGAGCTCCGCCAAAGTTGCTGAGACCTTCGAGGACGATTTCCAAAGGATAGCCGCGAACGCTTGCGAGTTCCTCGATAATTACTTCGCGCTGATGATCGTCGACGTCGCCGATAAAACTCAAAGTCACATGATAGTCGTCAGGATGTATCCACCGTGCGCCCGGGAGCGCACCGAAAAAGCTCGCAAGTTGACGGGCGGCGTCCAACGGCATCTCAAACCCGGTGAAAAGGCGTGGCATCGCTGTCCTGCCCAATATCCAATAATGAGTTTTACTAGGTTTTCCCGAGCAGCTTCTCGACGTCGGGCAATATCCGTTGCACCATCGCCTCCACGCCCTCCCGATTGGGATGAATGCCGTCGGACATATTCAAGCTGCTTTGTTCGGCTACACCCTCAAGGAAGAACGGATAAAGAAGCGCTCCGTATTTGACCGCCAATCTCGGGTAGATTTGGTCAAACCGATCCCTGAACGATGAACCGACGCCGCGCGCCGCCAGCATCCCGGCGACTAAAACCGGTATTTT
The DNA here is from genome assembly GCA_947476075.1 of Beijerinckiaceae bacterium. GTDB lineage: Bacteria > Pseudomonadota > Alphaproteobacteria > Rhizobiales > Beijerinckiaceae > Terripilifer. Next base: position 4,815 of record CANJPM010000244.1, on the reverse strand, counting down.
TCTCTCGAAGAATTTAGTCAATATTGCGTCGAGAGCCCGTTCGGTTATCCCCGGATCTATGCCCCGCAACATATCGTTTGCGCCCAATTGCACGATGACCGCCTCCGCCCCTGCGCCCAGGGTCCACTCGAGGCGCTGAAGGCCACCGCTCGCAGTGTCTCCCGATACGCTACCGTTCAAGACTGTCACGTCCCAGCCTCTGGAGCGCAGCGCACGCTCCAGAACGGCCGGAAACGCCGAACTTGTCGGCAGCTGGTATCCAGCTGAAAGACTGTCTCCAAAAACAAGCAGGCGTTTCGTCGACGCAATGGCGGGCGAAATGAAGCTCGAAAACAAAACTGTCGCGGCGAAGATATGGAACCTAAGCACTGCAACACCATATAAAAAAGGGCGACGTGACCACCCGTTAAGCTACATCTGCTCCGAACGACGTCCGGACGTGGAAAGGTAAGTATGAAGAATTCAACGGCAATAGAGATCGAGGACGTCCATATCAGTTTAGGCGATGGGGACGCTCGGGTACATATCCTGCGCGGCGTGTCTCTCAAGGTCCAGCGAGGCGAAGCAATTGGCATCGTGGGTCAGTCCGGCTCGGGTAAGTCGACACTTCTGATGCTGCTCGCCGGCCTGGAGCGTCCCGATTCTGGAAAAATAGCGATTGATGGCCAGTCGCTGGCGGGAATGTCCGAAGATCAGCTCGCCAGATTCCGCGGCTCGCGCATCGGGCTCGTATTCCAATCTTTTCATCTCATCCCCACCATGACGGCGCTGGAGAACGTTGCCATACCTCTTGAGCTTTCTGGGGTTAGCAATGCGTCCGTCAAGGCCTTGGCGGAGTTGGAAGCCGTCGGCTTGAGAGCGCGCGCCTCCCATTATCCGGCCCAATTGTCTGGCGGAGAACAACAACGGGTGGCGATTGCTCGAGCGCTGGTGACAGATCCTGCGATCGTTGTCGCGGACGAACCTACCGGGAACCTAGATGAGAAATCTGGACAATCCGTGATTTCTCTTCTTTTCAATCTGAGGGAGAGCCGTGGAACGACGCTGATCTTGGTGACACACGACATGAGCCTAGCATCTCGCTGCGACAGAACGGTCCGAATGGGCTCAGGACTAATCCAACTTGAACGTGAATCAGCTGCTGACCTTGCGGTGTCGGGATGATGCGCATTCTGGCGGGCGGAATATCGGGCAAAGTCTCAGTGGCTATACGACTGGCGTGGCGGGACCTCCAGGGCGGCTTCAAAGGTTTTCAGATTTTCATCGCCTGCATTGCGCTGGGGGTCGCATCTATCGTTGCTATCGGATCGACCGCTCGCAGTGTTTCAGAATCACTGATGCGTGAAGGCCGAACAATTCTGGGCGGCGATATCTCGCTGTCACTTATTCACAGAGAGCTGGCGCCAGCGGAACGAAGCTGGCTCACAAGCAAGGGGCGCGTTTCGTCTGTCGCCGTCATGCGCGCCATGGCCCGCGCAAACGACAATCAAACAACGCTTGTTGAAGTCAAAGCGGTGGACGAGAGCTATCCGATCCTAGGGCGGCTGAAGACCGAGCCGGCGGCTGAGTTAAGCACGTTAACAGCCAAATCTGAAGGCGTGTTTGGACTGTTGGCGGAAGAAGCACTCGCAGCTCGTCTCGACATTAAAATAGGCGATCGCTTGCGCATCGGCGATGGCGAGTTTGCGCTCCGAGCGCTCATCGTTGGCGAACCTGACAAACTGGCGGGCGGCGTTGGACTTGGCCCAAGGGTTATTATCTCCCAGGTCGCATTGAGAGAGACGGGATTGCTTCAGCCTGGTTCTCTGACGCGCTGGCTGTATCGACTGATCGTGGAAACAGAAACTTCACGCAAAGAGGCAAGCGACGACGTCATTGAAGCGCTTGTCGAGGAGGCCGAAACTCGGTTTCCAGATTCTGGTTGGCAGGTGCGTTCAAGGGCGAACGCATCGCCGCAATTCACCAGAAATCTCGAACGTTTCAGCCTTTTCCTGACCCTCGTCGGCCTGACCGCTCTTTCCATCGGAGGCATCGGCGTCGCCAACGCAATAAGAGGTTTTGTGGAGCGGAAGGCGACCGACTTTGCGACGCTCAAATCAATCGGCGCCACAGGCGCATACGTCTTCGTCGTTTCCCTGATCGAGGTTCTGTTTGCTACGAGCATAGGCGTTGCGATAGGCGTCGGCCTCGGCAGCGCAGCCCCTTTCGCCCTCGCCTTCTTTTCCGGCTCGTCGCTCCCCATTCCCTTTATCCCGCACTTTTTCATCGGCGAGGCTGCATCGGGCGCTTTATACGGCTTGCTCGCGGCGCTCACTTTCGCAGTGCTTCCTCTTGGCCGATGCCATGACGTTCCAGTGTCCAAACTGTTTCGAGCTCGCGTAAACAAGAGCGCTGGCCCACTGAGAGCTCGCTATATCATTCTAGCGTCAATCGCGTCTGCGAGCCTCTTTTTAGTTATTCTATTTTCTGCGAGCAACAAGAAATCAGCGCTGATTTACGTCCTCTCCATACTTGCCGTCTTTATCGTACTTCGCTCGCTAGGCGGCTTGGTCGTTTGGATCGCGAGAAGCATGCCCAAACCAAGCCCCCTGCTTGCGCGGCTGGCGCTTGCAAACCTGCATAGGCCAAGCGCACTTACGATACCGCTCGTAATGTCATTGGGTCTGGGCCTCACGGTGCTGGTCGCGTTGATGGTCGTCGACACAAATATTCGTGGTCAGATTCGCGGCGAAGTGGCGACGAAAGCGCCGAGCTTTTTCTTCATTGATATTCCCAGTCAGGAAGCGTCGTCATTTGAGACTTTCATCGAAAAACTTGCTCCGCACGCGATTGTAGAGCGGGTGCCGATGATGCGTGGCCGCTTTGTGCAACTAAACGAAACGCCCGCGGACAAAATACCTGCAAAAGAAAACGCCGCCTGGATCCTCGAAGGGGATAGAGGGATTACCTATTCAAATGAGCCCCCGCAGCATTCACGTGTAATTGCCGGAGACTGGTGGCCAACTGGTTATACAGGCGCTCCGCTTGTCTCGCTGGATGCCGAGATAGCAGACGGATTGGGCGCAAAGATTGGCGATAACGTCGTTCTGAACGTCATGGGACGCAACGTTACGGCCCGGATAGCCAATTTACGGAAGGTTGAATGGCGATCATTCGGAATCAACTTCGTCTTCGTTTTTTCACCCAACACTTTTGCTGGCGCGCCGCACATGCATCTGGCGACAGCAAGTCTTGAGCAGAAAGATCGAGCGCTTGAACTTGTGATCGTGAAGGAGGTGGCAAAAGCCTACCCTCACGTCGTCAGTGTTCGCGTGCAAGATACATTGGACGCGATCACCTCCATTGCGGAACAACTGGCGTTTGCGATTCGCGGCATTACCGGCGTCACGCTTGTCGCCGCTCTTTTGGTGTTGGGGGGGGCGCTGGCGGCAAGCCAACGGAGCCGGATTTCGGACGCGGTCATCCTTAAGACGCTTGGAACGACTCGTTTCCGCTTGCTGACTGTGTATCTGATTGAATTTGCGGCTTTGGGGCTGATCGCATCTTTGTTCGCGCTTATCTTTGGAGGATTTGCCGCTTGGGCGATCCTTACGCGCATCATGCGCATCGACACAATTGCCTGGCCTGCGGAAACGATGATTTTAACTGTTATCGGAACGCTGGCTGTCACGTTGCTATTGGGACTTGGCGCAACATGGAGAATACTTGGGCAAAAACCATCAAGGCATCTTCGAGATCTCTAGAAAAACCTCCGTACTTATACTAAGCACAAGCAGAGCGGATTTGTTTATTATTAGGGCTAGCCCGATAGGCACTTGTGCAGAATAAAGGGCGGATACATATTCCACCGTGTGCTCGCTGCTGGCTAGAGTGGCAAGTTTGAAATTGAGAGGGAACTCATGTCCGACTTCGATCGCAACGCATCCGCCCGCTGGGGATCAGCTGGCGTAGCCCGGTCCGGCGCCGCCGAGATCGACCAAGGCCTGCGTTCATACATGCTCGGCATCTACAACCATATGACCTTGGCGCTGGCGATATCGGCGCTTGTGGCGGTTGGCGTCATGATGCTTGGTCGCTCCAACCCGCTGGTACAGGCGCTTTATACATCGCCGCTCCGTTGGGCCGTCATGTTGGCCCCGCTTGCGTTCGTTTTTGTGCTGTCATGGCGTTTTGAGCGTATGAGCTATTCCTCTCTTCTAGGCACCTTCTGGGCCTTTGCGGCCGTGATGGGCCTTTCGATGGGTGGGATTGGCCTTGTGTTCAAAGCGAGCAGCATCGTAAACGCCCTGCTCGTGACGACCATCGCATTCGGTGGGCTCAGTCTGTACGGCTACACGACAAAGCGCAGTTTGTCGGGCATGGGGTCGTTTCTCATCATGGGCGTGATCGGCTTGGTCGTGGCCAGCGTCGTAAACATGTTCATGCAGTCCGGCGTCTTGGGCTTTGCGATCAGCCTCGTAGGCGTGTTGATCTTTGCCGGCTTAACGGCATGGGATACGCAGCGCCTGAAGCAGGACTACGATTACCTGTCTCAGGACAGCGTGCTGCTCCAGAAGTCCTCGGTCATGGGCGCGCTCAGCCTTTATCTGAACTTTATCAACATGTTTCAGTTCATTCTAGCCCTTACCGGCTCGAAAGAAGACTAGGATCTGCTGCTCATTTTTGTAAAGGCCCCCTCGGGGGCCTTTTTTATTGTCGCACCAATTTAATGCGCCGTTCCAGAACGGACAGGACACGGGACAAATCATGACCTCTGCGGATGACCTGCCCACCAGATCCCGTGATGAGATAGGCGCCTTGCTTGTTCACTAATCG
>CANJPM010000243.1 GCA_947476075.1 Beijerinckiaceae bacterium | reverse complement strand
TTATTGGTACGGCTCGCAACTCTCGATTGAAGAGACGCGCCGCGTGGCGCCCTATCAGAACGCGACCGGTCTTCAGGTCACGTCAGCCGTGTTGGCGGGCATGGTGTGGGCGCTGGAAAATCCCAACAATGGCATTACGGAGGCCGACGAAATGGATTATCGCCGCTGCCTCGAAGTGCAGACGCCATATCTGGGGCCGGTGATTGGCGCCTATACGGACTGGAACCCGCTGGTCGGTCGCCCCGGCTTTTTCCCCGAGGATATTGATACGAGCGATCCCTGGCAGTTCCGCAACGTGCTCGTCCGCTCGGGCGATACACCCGTCCAGGACAAGCCCTTGTTGAAGAAGTAACTAAACTGCGCCTCTCCGCATAAGCGGGGAGGCGCTAAAGCCAGCCCTTACAGCCAGCCCTTGCGCCGGAAATACACAAACGGCAGCACGCCGGCGACGAACATCAGCAATACCGCCGCCGGATAGCCCCATTCCCATCCCAGTTCCGGCATATGCTTGAAGTTCATGCCGTAGACGGAGGCGATCAGCGTCGGCGGCATCAGGCAGACGGACGCGATCGAGAAGATCTTGATGATCTGGTTCTGTTCAAGATTGATCAGGCCAAGCGTGGCGTCGAGCAGGAAGGTGATCTTGCTCGAAAGATAGGTCGAATGATCGGTGAGCGAGGACACGTCGCGCTGGATTGAGCGAATGCGCTGGCGCGCTTCCTTGATCGCGCGCTTGCCCGCGTCCTCCGAGATTGCGGTGTGGTAGGTCAGGAGCCTGATCATGCTGACGAGGCTTTCGCGCACCAGCGACAGCAGATCTCCCTCGCGCCCAATGCTCACCAGCACGTTCTTGAAATCGCGGCTCCTGTTGGGCGCCGAATTGTTGGCGTCGTGAAACACTTCGCGCGAAATCGAATCGATCTTGACGCCCACGCGCTCCATCACGTCGGCGATGCGGTCGATCAGCGCCTCCAGCAGGCTGAGCATGATCTGCTCGCCAGTGGAGCAGGGAACGGCGCCTGAGCGTTGCGCGCGCGATGCGAACAAGGTGAAGGGCCTGGGTTCGGCGTAGCGAACGGTGACGAGCGTGGCCCCTTTCAGCACGAAGGTGATCGGCGAGACGATGGGCTCGTCGTCGAGGTGCGCCAGTGCGGCGATGGTCATGAACTCGCCGCCGTCTTCGCTGTAGAGGCGCGAGGAGACCTCGATTTCCTGCATTTCTTCGCGGGTGGGAATGGAGACGTTGACGAAGCGCTCGACGTAGCGATCCTCGTCGGGCGTCGGGTTGAAGAGGTCGACCCAGAGCGCCTGGCCTTCGGGCAAAGGTGTCGACAGGTCGGGCGCCACGATCAGGTCGTGAGGTTCGAGCGTGTCGTTCTTGCGGACGTAAATGCGCAGCATGGGCTGTTCTCGCTGCGGCGCCGGGCCGCTGAATTTTGAAACCGCGCGCCTGACGGCGTCGCTCAAAGCATCTGCCGCAAGAACCGGCTTGTCGCCAAAACCTGAGGAACGGCTTGCCAGCATCCCCGGGGGCCGTCAACCTTCCCATGCTTCGCTTTTGACGACAGGTTTGCGACAATGACGCGCCTGCCTTGCTTTGGCCCGGATCGCCTGCCCATGATATTGTCGAATCATGAGACCATTTCGCGCCCTTCTCGCTTCCTTCGCTTGCGCCGCATCCCTTTTGCTGTGGGCGTCCGGACCTGCGCGCGCCCATCCGCACGTGTTCGTCGCAGTCAAGTCAATCGTGCTGTTTGCGCCAGATGGCAGAATTACCGGCGTGCGGCATTCATGGACGTTTGACGACATGTATTCGGCCTTCGCCACGCAGGGGCTCGGCGGCAAAAGCGGCAAGCCCACCGAGGCTGAATTGAAAGAATTGGCGAAGGTCAACGTCGAGCAATTGGAGGAGGCCTCGTTCTTCACGTTCGCGCGCGCAGGCGGACGCAGAATCGAGTTTGCGCCCGCTGTTGATTATTCAATCTCGCTCGATTCCAAAAAGCTCGTGACCCTGCACTTCACCGCGCCACTGAAAGAGCCGGCGAGCGCCGGCAAGGCGTTCGCGGTGCAGGTCTATGATCCCACTTATTTTGTGGCGTTCGATTTTGAGAAACAGGCGCCGGTGTCCATGCGCGGCGCCCCGGCCGGGTGCTCCATCAGCGTCAGCGAGCCCCCGCCGCTGTTGCCCGAAGACAAGGGCAAACTCAATGATTCTGCGGGCACGAACATCTCGCCGGGCGCCGATTTTGGCCTTAAGCTCGCCAGCCGCGTCATTGTCGCGTGTCCGTGAGGCGTTTCCTTCAAGAATGAGAGCCGGTTCGTGAAAGCTTCGTCTGCATCTCCGTCCCTTCGGATGCCTGTGCTGCTCGCCTGCGCGCTGGTGGGCGCATTGGCGGTCCTGTCCGTCGACGCTCTGGCGCATGAGGCGCTGGCCCAAGCCCTGGCTCCCGCGCGCAATCCGTTCGACATGGGCATGCGGGAAGGTTCAGGCCCGCCCGCGAGCGGTTTTGCCGCATGGGTGCTGGCCGAACAAATGCGGTTTGAGCGCATGCTCAGCGGCGCGGTCCGGGCGATTGAGACAGACGTTTCCGCGCTCTGGACCCTGCTTGGGATCAGTTTTGCCTATGGCGTGTTTCATGCGGCCGGGCCCGGCCACGGCAAGGCGGTGGTTGCCTCCTATATGTTCGCCAACGAAAGCTCATTGCGGCGCGGCCTCGTGATTTCGTTCATGGCGGCGGTTTTGCAAGCTGTGGTTGCTGTGCTGATCGTGGGCGTGCTGGCGCTTGCTCTCAACGCCACGTCGGCGCGGATGAAGGAAGTCGCCAATCTTGTCGAGCTGGCCAGCTACGCCGGCATCGCGCTGCTGGGCGCGTGGCTGGTGTGGCGCAAGGGCCGCGCGCTGGTGGGGCAAATGCGCGAAAGCGCGCATCACGATCATGGCCATCACGATCACTCGCACCATGATCATGGACATGATCATGGACTTGCGCACAAGCCGGTTGCGAAGGCTCACGACCACCATGTGCATGATGAGCATTGCGGCCATTTCCATGCGCCCTCTCCGTCCACATTGGGAGACGGGTTCACATGGCGCGGCGCTATCGCCACCGTGTTCGCTGCCGGCGCGCGGCCCTGTTCAGGCGCGATCCTCGTGCTTGTTTTTGCGTTGGCGCAGGGGATTTTTGCAGCCGGCGTGGCGGCTGCCTTCGCCATGGCCATGGGCACGGCGCTGACCACAGGCGCGTTGGCTGCGATCGCCGTCGGAGCCAAGGGGCTGGCGGTGCGCCTCCTTGGAGAGGGTTCCGGACGCGGCGCGATTGTCGTGCGCGTGCTGGAATTGGCTGCGGCGCTGCTGGTCCTGTTCCTGGGCGCAAGCCTCGTGCTGGCCGCAATGATTGGCTAGGCAAACGAGGGATGAGGGCGCTTCTAGAGCCCCAAAGCGGCCCCGTCTCCGCGCGGATCATGGGCGCCGTCGATGCGTCCTTTGGGCCAGCGCACGAGCAGGCCGCCATGGCTGAAGCGATCGGAATGGGTTGAATCGTCAATTTTGATTTCATGCCCCGCCCGTCGCAGCGCCGACAGCACGGAGGGATCGAAACGATCCTCCATTTTCAGAGTCGCAATCTCGTCTTCCGGTGCGCGATTGAGCAGAAAGCGCGGGGCGTCAATGGTCGCCTCCACTCGCGCGCCATAGCGAAGCCGCGTCAGAATCTGCGCCTGAATTTGCCCTATTGCCTGGCTATCTCCCCCGCCGGCGCCGTAGACCGCCACGCGGCCGTCGTCGAAGGCGGCGAGCGCCGGGTTCATGGAATGGCGCGGCTGGCGTTCTGGCGCCAAAACGTTGATGGCGTCTGCGTCCAGCGAGAAGCCGTCGGCGCGGTCCTGCATCAGGATTCCGGTCGTGCGCAGCACGCAGCCCGAACCAAACTCCGAGCCGATGGATTGCACATAGGAGACAGCAAGCCCCTTGTCGTCGACGGCGCCAAGCCAGGCTGATCCTTGCGAGTCCGATCCTTGTGCGCCTGCCTCGCTCGTCGCCATGCTTGCGGCGCGCGACATCGAGATTGCGGCGCCCTCGCGGTCCAGCGCCGCGCGCGTGAGAAATTGCGCCGGGTCTTCCAGCGAATGGTCGAAATCGGCGGTGACGGGATCGGTGATCGCACGCGCCCTTTTGCTCGCCTCAATGATTGCATGCACATGCTCGAAGCTGTCGCTGCGCCCTGCGTTCAATCGTTCAAACAAACCTTGCAGCACAAGGCCCGTCAGCCCTTGCGTGGGCGGGGGCGCGCTCCACAAGCTTGCGCCGCGCACCTCAAGGTTCAGAGGACTGCGCCAGCGGGCGTTTGTTCGCTCAATGTCTCTGCGGGTGATCGGAGCGTCGATCCGCTCAAGATCGGCCGCCAGCTCGCGGCCGACGTCGCCGCGATAGAAATCGCGCAGGCCCGCATGCGCCAATTGTTCGAGGATCACGGCAAGCCTTGCCGCACTGCGCACATACCCCTGTTTGGCGCGCTCGTTTTCGACCAGAAAGGCGCCGGCGAAACCCGGCGCGTCTTTGAGGGCGTCAAAGTCGCGCGGGTTCACGCGCGCCTCGACCGGGCTGACCCCATAGCCCTCGCGCGCATGGCCGATGGCGTCGGACAACAAATCGGCCAGCGGCATGCGCCCGCCAAAGGCTGCGGACAGCTCCAGCGCGCAGCGCCAGCCGTCGACCAGGCCGGGCGTGGCCAGCGCTGCGAGCGGGCCGCGCGCAGGCGGGGCGAAATCGTAGCCGATTCCGCGATAGAGCTTGATGTTCGCCCCGGCGCCGGCGAAGCCGCAGGCTTGCAGGTAATGCACGCGGCCCTTGGGCTCGCGGATCAGCCAGAAGCCGTCGCCGCCAAGGCTATTGGCCTGCGGGTGGACGACGCAAAGAACGGCGCCCATCGCCACCACGGCTTCAACTGCGTTCGCCCCCAGCGCCAGCATGTTGCGCCCGGTTTGCGCGGCGACGGCGTGGGGCGCGCTGACGGCGGCGGCGGTAAACTCGGGGCTGGTTGAAGAAGATCTCGCCGAAAATGACATGTTTGGGATGGATCTCTTGCGAGGGAAACCGGGGTGTTATACGACAAAGACGAACATGGCGTGATATCCATGCGTGACGAGCGGAGCCTGCCTTGACGCAGAAAAAGCAAATCAATTGGCGCAACGTGACGACGATTGTCAGCGTGGCGATTCTCGTCGGCACTGAATTGATCGGCATGACGTGGGCTGCGGGTTGGGCCATTGGCGGCCTGCTCGATCTGCCGCCGATTTTCCGCATCCTGTTCGAGATCGTCGGCGGCGCTTTGGGCGCTGTAGGCCTTTATTATTTCGTTCGCGCCGCGTTGAAGGTTGAGCCGCTGCGCGGCTAAATCTCGAGCCGCAGAGCGCCGCTGTCGTCCAGAGACGCTCTGTCTCCAATGCGCACAAAACCGTTCGCTATCGCCTGCGCGCTTTCCTCTGGCCGGTTCCAGAATCCCGCCATTGTCTGCGGGCCTTGCACCCAGAGTTCACCGTCCCGAATTTGCGCGTCGCTGCCCGGCAGGGGATAGCCGACACTGGCTGATTGCGGATTCTCAAAACAATTCATGCTGATCAGCGGCGCCTGCGGGCGGCCGTAGGACTGGACGATTGTGCGCCCCGTCAC
>CANJPM010000242.1 GCA_947476075.1 Beijerinckiaceae bacterium | reverse complement strand
GTGAAGCGCTCGCCGCCGCTATACGTCGAGCGGCCCGGACTCCGCCGGCGCTAATAGAGCGCTACAAGCAAATAGCAGCGGGAGGTCGCGCCAATTAACCTATCGGGCGAAACGTCCGACGGGCGCATTTGATGGCGCTTGTGCTGGTCCAAAGTAACTGTGGGGGAAAACAAAATGCCTAGCGTGTGCGGTTCCCAGAAAACATACATTGGCGTTGTTGATGGCGTAGACCTTGGTGCTTCCGTGACCGACGATGACTTGAAGTTCATACTGCGATCGTGGGGCCAATATCCGGTTTTGGTGTTCCCGAACCAGAATCTGGATGCGGAAAAGCAACAGGCCTTTGCTGAAAAGTTTGGCCCACTTATCGGACGTAGTCGCCCCAAGGAGGCGCGAGGGAAGAACGCGCAAGAAAACCCATACATGATGTTGGTTAGCAATGTGCTGGATGACGATGACGGAAAACCGGTCGGCGCGGGCGACTATCCTCTTGATTTCCACAGTGACGGTTGCTTTCGCGACGTTCCGGCGCTCGCTACGTTTCTTTATGGAATTGAAGTTCCCGCGGAAGGTGGCGAGACTTTGTTTGTGGACATGAGTGAAATTTATGAAGCCCTCACGCCAGTTACCCGCGAGCGCATACTCAATCTTTTTGGGGTGAATTATCACCGCTTTAATTACACCAGTTACGACCCACGAAACTTCGACGGACGGCCTGTCCGCGAAGTTGTCGCAAACGCTGTCCATCCAATGGTTATTTCACATCCCGTCAGTAAAAAGCCGGTTGTGTTCGCCAACAGGCATAATACGTTTGAAATCATTGGTCTCGAAAAAGCAGAGTCAGACAAAATTCTCGATGAAATCTTCTCAACTATAGAATTGCCGCGTTACATTCACCGTCACGTCTGGAAGGTTGGTGATCTCGTCCTGTGGGATAATCGAGCAGTGCAGCATGCCCGTGCGTGGTGCGCGCCAGAACAGCGCCGCATGTTGAGGAGATTTGCAGTCGAGGGAAGCGAGCGGCTAAAGCCCTACCAGCAATGAAGGTAGTTAGCACAAAGCAATGCGGAGTCAGGTCGAAGCCTGAGAATGCGAAAGCTAATATGCGGGGCTTCCGGGCGATTAGGCGCCGACTGAGCAATAGCTTCTCATCCGCATTGAGCTACAAGTGATGTTCTTTAAAAAGAAGGGGAGATGATGCCGCTGTTCCCCGTCAGCACGTCTGTCCCAGATTTGAGGTTGTGATTTAAGGAGGGTGTTGGTCTCGTCGTAATGACGAAGGAACCAAGATGAGCCATAGAACCTCAAGCGCCAAAAAGCTTTCTGGGCAGGGGATGAAGGAAATACGCCGGGCCACGCGGCGGTATTTTTCAACGGAAGATAAAATCCGGATCGTTCTGGACGGCCTGCGCGGCGAAGACAGCATCGCTGAGCTATGCCGCAAGGAAGGGATCGCGCAGAGCCTCTTTTACACCTAGTCCAAGGAGTTCATGGAAGCCGGCAAGCGCCGCCAAGGGTCTAATCGTCGCTGGATGACAAATCAGTGACAGATCAGCTGCAATCGATCTATACTCGGATGAAATTTTTGGCGCAGAATGAGGTCTATGGGAGAAGCCACAAATGCGGTTGTTCGCTTTTCTATTTTTGACACTGGCGCAACTCACGGGCGTCAATAAGTCTCACGCAGATGATATCGAACAATTTTATAAGGGCCGAACTATCAATATCGTCGTCGGAAATGGCCAAGGGGCCGGCAACGATTCCTACAGTCGGCTTCTCGCACGCCATCTAGGCAGCCATCTAAAAGGAAGGCCAGGGGCAGTCGTTTCGAATATGCCCGGTGCCAGCGGGCTTGTCGCCTTCAACTGGTTGGCGAATGTGGCTCCGAGGGATGGCTCAACAATTGCTACGACCTCGTTCACAATTCCTTTTGAGCCAATCTTTGGCAATGCTGCAGCGCGTTTTCACGCGCCTGACTTTGCATGGATCGGCAATATGGAGTCCGGCGTTAGCGTTTGTGTCGCGCGAGTCGACTCGGGCATAGACCGTTTCGAGGACTTGCTGAAGCAAGAATTAACGGTTGGGGCGGCGGCGAGCACTGGTTTTCCAAGCCAAGCGTCTCGCGCGCTCATGGAGCTTCTGGGCGTTAGGCTGAAACTCATAGAAGGCTATGTAGGAACGGCGGCAATCAAGCTCGCAACAGAGCGTTCGGAGGTTCAGGGTATCTGTGGTATTTCAGCATCGACTATTCGCGCTCAGTGGCAAGAACTCATAAAATCAGAAACTGTAAAAATTATTCTTCAGCTCAGCGCCACTCCGGATCCTAACTTATCTGGTGTGCCGCATGTGTTCGATTTCGTTCACGACGGCGAACGGCGGGCGGTGCTTAGCTTGATCTTTGGTCCACAGGAACTTGGTCGCGCGTTCGCTACGCCACCCGGCGTTCGAAAGGAACGGGTTGACACATTGCGTGAGGCTTTCATGGCTACTATGCGCGACGATGATTTTCGCGCTGACGCTCTTAAGATGGGTCTTGATCTTAAGCCACAGTCCGGGCGCGACGTTCAGGCGGTGGTAGAGGCTCTCTACGCGGCTTCACCGGCAATTGTAGGGCGTGCAAAAAAATTGCTCGGTCAATAGGTCATAAACTTTAATGTCTAAGGAACCTCTGAATAAATTACAGTTTGAGATTCGTGGCGGTATTTTGTGATCATTCTGTCTATGTATAAGCTGAATTTGGCTCAGTTATCGTCATGTGAGTTGTCCCCACAGTTTAGTTTACATCAGATCCTGATGGATCTCGGCGCACTTCGGACATAGTGCTGGCGTCAGGCCGTCGCACAACGCATCAGCGTCCGCCGTTTCATATAGAGATCAACGAGGTCTTCGCGATCCTGCCGCAGCATGTGGACGTAGCGTTAAAGACCGTGGGCGCGCGCTATTACGATTGGCCTGCGCGGCGCCTTGCGCCTGCGTATGCGCCGGGACCCAATGCGCGATTTGTGCGGCTTATTACCTCTTTCTCGACACCGCAAGGCGACGTCGAAAAATTCATCGAAACAGCATGAAAAGGCCACAAGAGGCTAGACGCCCCCACGCACTGGGCCTACCGACTACCCCCCAATATTAAACGCCGCCAACGCCGCCATATTGACGATGTCGGAATCCTTGGCTCCCAACGGCATGATCTGGACAGCCTTGTCGAGGCCCACGATCAGCGGGCCGATGACCGTGGCGCCGCCCAATTCCTGCAACATCTTGGTCGATATTGAGGCTGAATGGAACGCGGGCATCACCAGCACATTGGCGGTGTCGGTCAGGCGGCAGAACGGATAGGCGGCCATTAATTCCTTGTTCAGCGCCACGTCGGCAGCCATTTCGCCATCGTATTCAAAATCAACGCACATGCGATCAAGTATGCGCACCGCTTCCTGCACGCGCGCCGATCGTTCGCCTGGCGGCTGGCCGAAGGTGGCGAACGCCAGCAGCGCCACGCGCGGCTCCGTGCCAAGACGGCGCGCTACGCCAGCAGCTTCAATCGCGATTTGCGCAATCTCTTCCGCGTTCGGCATTTCCGTGATCGCGGTGTCGGCCACCACCACGGTGCGCCCGCGCGCCAGCACAAGCGACACGCCCATCAGGCGATGGCCGGGGCGGGGATCAATGACGCGGCGCACGTCGTCGAGCGCGTTCGAGAAATTGCGCGTCATGCCCGTCACCATGGCGTCGGCGTCGCCCATCGCCACCATGACGGAGGCGAAGTAATTGCGATCCGTATTGATGAGGCGGGCGCAATCGCGCACCAGATAGCCTTGCCGCTGCAAGCGCTCATACAAATATTGCGCATAGATCGAGGTACGATGGGAAATACGCGCGTTCTGCACTTCAATCGCTTTGTCGGCGATATCGAGCCCGGCTAAGGCCGCCGTCTGCGCCACACGATCTTCGCGCCCGATCAGGATCGCAGTTCCCAATCCCTGATTGACGAACGATAAGGCGGCGCGAATGACCTGTTCTTCCTCGCCTTCTGCAAACACAACCCGCTTGGGATAGCGCCGCACGCTGTCAATCACGCGCTGCAAAGCGCCCGCGACCGGATCGCGACGCGCCGACAGCGTATCGCGATAGGTTTTCATATCAACGATGGGCTTGCGCGCGACGCCTGAATCCATCGCGGCTTTGGACACAGCAGCCGGAATGACGCTGATGAGGCGCGGATCAAACGGGGCCGGGATGATGTATTCGCGGCCAAAGCGCGGGCGCGCGCCCTGATAGGCGGCGGCCACTTCATCGGGCACGTCTTCCTGCGCAAGCGCGGCAAGCGCATGCACGGCGGCGACCTTCATCTCCATGTTGATCGTGGTGGCGCGCACGTCGAGCGCGCCCCGGAAAATATAGGGGAAGCCCAGAACGTTGTTGACCTGATTGGGATAGTCCGACCGGCCCGTCGCCATGATGACGTCGCCGCGCACGGCATGCGCTTCCTCTGGCGTGATCTCGGGATCGGGATTGGCCATTGCAAAGATGATCGGGTCTTTGCCCATTGAGGCGACCATGTCCGGCGTCAACGCGCCCTTGGCGGACAGGCCAAAGAAAATATCGGCGCCGACCATGGCTTCCGCCAGCGTGCGCCGGTCTGTCTGCGCCGCGTGCGCAGATTTCCACTGGTTCATGCCTTCGGTGCGGCCCTTGTAGACCACGCCCTTGGTGTCGCACAAAAGCACGTTGTCATGGGCAAACCCCATCGCCTTGATGAGATCAAGGCAGGCGATACCGGCCGCGCCTGCGCCATTGCAGACAAGTCGCGTGGTTTTTAAGTCGCGACCCGTCAGCTTGATTGCATTCAGCATGCCGGCGGCTGCAATGATCGCGGTGCCGTGCTGGTCGTCGTGAAAAACCGGTATGTCCATCAATTCTTGCAGGCGCTGCTCGATGATGAAACACTCAGGCGCCCGGATATCCTCAAGATTGATGCCGCCAAAAGAGGGCCCGAGATAACGCACAGCGTTGATGAATTCATCCGGGTCTTCGGTGTCCACTTCGAGATCGATTGAATCGATGTCGGCGAAGCGCTTGAAAAGCACTGCCTTGCCTTCCATCACCGGCTTGGAGGCCAGAGCGCCAAGATTTCCAAGCCCCAGTATGGCGGTGCCGTTGGAGATCACCGCAACCAGATTGCCACGCGCCGTATAGTCGAACACGGCTGAAGGATCGGCGGCGATCGCCTTCACGGGCACGGCCACGCCGGGCGAATACGCCAATGAGAGATCGCGCTGCGTCGCCATCGGCTTGGTGGCGACAATCTCGATCTTGCCGGGCCTGCCGCGCGAATGAAACAGCAGGGCTTCCTGATCGGTGATGATTGCACGCGTCGGACGATTGGGCGGTTGTGACATGTGTCGTCTCTGATTGGTCAGGATAGCGACCTTAACCGCACAACAGGCGCCGTCACAAGGCAGGAAAGTAAAAAAGGCGAATGCAGCGAAGCCTCGCTAAATTTCTAGACCTCGATTTTTGGCTTAGATACTTGCCTCTTCCGTAATTTGATCGACTAATTTCAGTGTTGCCCAGATTTTCGGAGCAGCACCATGAACGCTTCTCAACCGACCGCTCCCGGCCTTAGCGAGCGCCTACTTTCATCGGATTGCGCGTCGCGTTTTCTAGCCAACTACG
>CANJPM010000241.1 GCA_947476075.1 Beijerinckiaceae bacterium | reverse complement strand
CTGAATCCGGGCGCAGGAGCCCCGCCGCCATCCGCAAGGTGGTCGTTTTGCCGGCGCCGTTGGGGCCGAGCAAAGCGTAGAACTCACCGGGCTGGATTTCGAGGTCGAGCCCGTCGACAGCTGCTCGATCAAACGATTTGCGCAGGTGCGACAATCGCAAGGCGGGCGCGTTCGATTGGTCTTTGTGATCCATGGCGGTCCCTTGCTCTACATCAGCTGAGCAATGGTAGTCGTTCGCGCTTTCGCAGGCGTTAAAACGTGCAGGGGCGAAAAGCGCAGGGTGGAAAAAGCTGTTCGTGCGCAAAAAGGGACTCGCGTCGAGCTTCAGGATGATCTTCTATGACGCGATGCGCCGCCGCTTGCGCACAGCGGTCGAGCCAGAGGTCAATTCAGAGCTACAAGGAAAATGTTATGGGAGAGAAGATCACGCTGACCTGCAAGGACGGGCAGACGATCGGCGCCTGGCTGGCCCGGCCGGCAGGAGCGCCCAAAGGCGCAATCGTGGTGCTTCAGGAAATTTTCGGCGCCAACCAGCACATCCGCAAGACCGCAGATCTATATGCGGCGCAAGGCTATCTGGCGATCGCGCCCGCTCTCTACGATCGCGTAGAGCGCGATGTGGAATTGGGATATACGGGCGACGATCCCAAGCGCGGCATGGCTATCCGCGCCCAGACGGAATTGCCCAAGACGCTGCTCGATATCGAGGCGGCGGTGGAGGCTGTGAAGTCGGCCGGCAAGGTTGGACTGGTTGGCTATTGCTGGGGTGGCACGCTTGCCTTCGCCAGCGCGGTTAATGCGGTTCCCGGCCTTTCTGCTGCTGTGGGCTATTACGGCGGCGGCGTGACGGCGATGTCCGACAAGACGCCCCAGATCCCCGTGATGTTGCACTTTGGCGAGACCGACCACAGCATTTCGATGGCGGACGTCGAGAAGGTGAAGGTCAACCAACCCGGCGTTCCGGTTCATGTTTATCCAGCTGGCCATGGCTTCAATTGCGATGAGCGCGCCAGCTTTCATGCTGCATCGGCGGATCTGGCGCGACAGCGCACGCTGGAGTTCTTCGCCCGGCACCTGGCCTGACAGGCCGCCCGGTATTGGTCAGGTTCCTGTGCGCCCGACCAATACCGTATAAATACGGAGAGCGGCGCTTTTGCACTGGCGCGCCGTTCGGTTCCGTGGCAATCGTAAAGAAAAGTTAAAGGCTGAAAAGGTCGAAATTGCGAAGGTAAGGGACGCGATCAAATGACTGACACAGACACCCCGGCCCCGGAACGGTCTTCTGCGGGCTCTTATCGACTGACGGAAGATATCGCCGCTGGTCTTTTTTTGTTTTTTGTATCCGCTTTCTTCATCTGGAAGGCTTGGGAATTGCCGCTCGGCAGCCTGCGCGCCATGGGCCCCGGCATGTTGCCGATGTCGATTTCGGTCATTCTGGGCGTTGGCGGCTTCCTGCTCGCACTCAGCGCTTTCGTGAAGGGCGGAAACATCATCACCATGCCGCATGTGCGCGGCCTGTTCTTCATTCTGGGCGGCATCGTTTTGTTCGGGCTCTGCATCCGCTCGCTTGGACTGGTGGTGGCTGGACCTGTGTCGATGATCTTCGCCTCGTTCGCCACCAATGAAGTTCGCCCGACGGAAGCGGTTATATTCGCCTGCGCGATGACCGCCTTCTGCATTATTCTTTTTAAATACGCCCTGGGTCTTCCGATCCCGGTCGTCGCTTTCATCTGAGGGGAGCGCGTCGTGGATCTTATGAACAATCTGGCGTTGGGCTTCGGCGTCGCCTTCACGGTTCAAAACCTCTTTCTGTGCTTCATTGGCTGCATGATCGGCACGCTGGTCGGCGTGCTTCCGGGCGTCGGCCCTGTGGCCACCATCGCGATGCTGCTGCCGATTACGTTCGGACTTGATCCGACGGGCGCGCTCATCATGCTTGCGGGCATCTATTACGGCGCACAATATGGCGGGTCGACGACGGCCATTCTGGTCAACATCCCCGGCGAGGCCACGTCCGTCGTCACAACGCTCGACGGCCACCAGATGGCCAAGCAAGGCCGCGCAGGAGCCGCGCTTGGCATTGCGGCGCTGGGGTCGTTCTTTGCCGGTTGCGTCGCGACGGTTTTCATCGCCGCCATGGGCAAGCCGCTCACCAAACTGGCGCAATTGTTCGGTCCCGCCGAATATTTCTCGTTGATGGTGATGGGTCTTGTCTTCTCGACTGTGCTTGCGCGCGGCTCGATCTTCAAGGCCTTGCTGATGGTCTTTCTCGGGCTTCTGCTCGCTACCGTCGGCACCGATCTTGAGACCGGTCAGGAGCGTATGACGCTGGGCATCCAGCAGCTTTCCGACGGCGTTGACTTTGCTCCGCTCGCCATGGGTATCTTCGGCTTTGCGGAAATCATCCGCAATCTGGAGAGCCCGGAAGCGCGCGACGTCGTGCGCGGCAAAATAGGCAAATTGATGCCCTCATGGGCTGAAATCAAGCAATCGACGCCGCCCGTTCTGCGCGGCACGTTCATCGGCGGCCTGCTTGGCATTCTGCCGGGCAATGGCGCCGTGCTTGGCCCCTTCGCCTCCTACACGATCGAGAAGAAGATCGCGAAGGATTCGAGCCGCTTTGGCAAGGGCGCGATTGAAGGCGTCGCCGGTCCCGAAGCCGCCAACAACGCCGGCGCGCAGACGGCCTTCATTCCGCTGCTCACGCTGGGCATTCCGCCCAACGCCGTGATGGCGCTGATGGTGGGCGCGATGACCATCCACGGCATTATTCCCGGCCCGCAGGTGATGACGAAAAACCCGGACCTGTTCTGGGGTATGATCGCCTCGATGTGGATCGGCAATGCGATGCTGGTGATCATCAACCTGCCGCTGGTCGGCATGTGGGTGAAGCTTCTGAAAGTGCCCTATCGTCTGATGTTCCCGGCGATCCTGATCTTCTGCTGCATCGGCATTTACTCGATCAACAATTCGGTTGAGGACGTCTATTTCACCGGCTTCTTTGCACTGGTGGGCTATGTCCTGATCAAATTGGGCTTTGAGCCGGCGCCGATGTTGCTGGGCTTCGTGCTTGGCAAGCTGATGGAGGAGAAGCTCCGTCAGGCGCTGATCCTGTCGCGCGGCAGTTTCATGACCTTCGTCGAACGTCCGGTTTCGGGGGTGCTGCTGGCGATCGCCGTGATCATGCTGGTGGTGGCGTTGTTGCCGTCGATCAACAAAAAGCGCGACGCAGTGTTTCAGGAATAGATCGCCAAAGCGGTCTGATCCTGTCGATCGAGAGCTTTAAAACGGTCGGGCTTCGCCCGGCCGTTTTTTGTTAAAGCGTCCCACGATTGGCTGGCTTGAAAAAGCCTGCGGCGTCGCCATTGGTTTTTGTTCGCCAAGCGGCTATCTATTAGCCTCCAGCGTCGCAAGAGAGAGCGACGACAAGGAGGGGAAATATGAAGAAGATTGTTCTGGCTGCGGCGTTCGCCGCTTTGGCTGCTGCGCCTGCTCTGGCTCAAACCTATCCCACCAAGCCGATCACCATGATCGTGCCGTTCGCCGCCGGCGGCCCCACGGACATCATCGCCCGCATCGTCGCTGAACCGATGTCCCGGACGCTGGGTCAGACGGTCATCATCGAAAACGTCGCCGGCGCCGGCGGCACCACGGGCATCACCCGCGGCGCGGGCGCTGCTGCAGACGGGTACACGCTGATGATGGGCCATATGGGCACACATGGAGCTGCGCCAGCGCTTTATCCGAATCTGAAATATAATCCCGCGACTGATTTTGCGCCCGTTGGCGTGGCCGCCGGAACGCCGATCATCATCGTCGGCAAGAAGGATCATCCGGCCAACAATCTCAAGGAATTCATCGACTGGGCCAAGAAGCAGGGCGACAAGTCCAACCACGCCCACGCCGGCGTCGGTTCGGTTTCGCACTCAACCGGCATTCTTCTGAACTCGATCATTGGCACCAAGCCCACGTTCATTCCCTATACCGGCACCGGCCCGGCGCTGAACGACATGATGTCGGGTCAGGTCGATTACATGACCGACCAGATCGTCAACCTGGTGGGCCAGATCAATGCGGGCACCGTAAAGGCGTTCGCCATCGCCACGCCTGCGCGCTCGCCCGCTTTGCCGAACCTGCCCACAACCAGGGAAGCCGGTCTTGACGGCTACGAAGTGAGCGCCTGGAACGCCGTGTTCGCCCCCAAGGGCACGCCGGCCGACGTGGTCGCCAAGCTCGAGGCGGCCCTTAACGCCGCTATTGACGACGCTGGCGCCAAGAAGCGTCTGGACGACCTTGGCGCAGTGGCTCCCGCTGGCGCAGAACGCGGCTCGGCCGCCTTGCAGAAGCTGGTTGAGAGCGAGGTCGCCCGCTGGACGCCTGTGCTCAAGGCCGCCATGGCCGCCAGCAAGTAAGCCAGGGTTCACCCTTTGCATCACGATGACGGCGGGCCCTGGCCCGCCGTTTTTGTTTGCCCTGTCTCGTTTTTGTTGGCGATGTTCCGGGTCTGCGTTTACATGTGAAAAAAATGGGAGGCCGCAATGATTGTCGAAAACCACGCGCATCTGACGCAGATCGTGCTTGCCGAAATGGCCAGGACGCCTGATCCGCGCCTGCGCGAGATCATGGTGGCCCTTGTCGCGCATTTGCATCAATTCGTGCGCGACGCGAAATTGACCGAGGCTGAATTTCAGGCCGCGCTCGCCATCTTTAACCGGATCGGCCAATTGTCGAACGACACCCATAACGAGGCCTCAGTCATGGCCGGTTCGCTCGGCGTGTCGCCGCTGGTGTGCCTGCTCAACAACGGCGACAATGGCGCCGCCGAGACCACCCAGAATCTGCTTGGCCCGTTCTGGCGCATGGGCGCGCCGCGTGTCGAGAACGGCGGAACGCTGCTGCGCTCGCCAACGCCTGGCCCCGTGCTTTACGTCAATGGCCGCGTGGTTGATCGCGCAGGGGCGCCCGTGTCCGGCGCCGACGTCGACATCTGGCATTCTTCGCCGGTGGGCCTCTACGAGCAGCAGGACCCCGAACAGGCGGCTATGAACCTGCGCGGGATGTTCACGACCGATGAAGAGGGTCGCTTCTGGTTCCGCACGGTCAAACCGGCAGGCTATCCGCTGCCTGTGGCGGGCGTGGTTGGCGACCTTTTGCGCGCGCAGGGGCGCCAGCATTTTCGGCCCGCCCATCTTCACGTCATGGTGGTGAAGCCGGGCTTCAAGACGCTCATTTCGCAGGTTTATGCGAGCGACGATCCTGTGCTCGACAACGATCCGCAATTTGGCGTCACCCGCGCGCTGGTGGGCGATTTTCTTCCCCATAACGAGCCCGCGCCCGATGCTGACGTTGCGGCGCCCTGGCATAGTCTGGATTTCACCTTCGTGGTGGAGCCGGGAGAAAGCCGCCTGCCGCGCCCGCCGATCAAGTGAGCGCTTAAGTGAAGCCTGCGCGTTGATCGCTGCCGCGCGATAGGCTAGAAAGCAGAGCCGACGCGGAAACGCGCCGATCCGCACCCGTAGCTCAGCTGGATAGAGCGTTGCCCTCCGAAGGCAAAGGCCAGAGGTTCGAATCCTCTCGGGTGCGCCAATAAGATACTGAAAATACTAGTATTTTTAGATTTATTGTGGCGCTTCACGTATCCATTTTTTCAGCCTGTCACACCCTTGGCACAATGAGGATGT
>CANJPM010000240.1 GCA_947476075.1 Beijerinckiaceae bacterium | reverse complement strand
TTCGCCGGGATGACGCGCTGAGAGATTGAGCCAGCCCCCGTCTTGACCCATGTCATGTCGCCCGCCCTCACCGTCTGGCACAAAGTCTCATGCGCCAGATTCAGTTCGCCCTCGTCCTCGCCCTTCTCGCCAGCCCTGCGCTCGCGCAATCAAGCCGCAGCGCGGGCGAGAAGCTTGTGAAAGCCCAATGCGCGCCCTGCCATGCGGCCGCCCGCACCGGCGCGAGCCCAAACCCCAAGGCGCCGCCGCTGCGGGAGATTGCGCGCAAATACAAACTGGAAGACCTTGAAGAGGCGTTCGCGGAAGGCATCATGGTCGGCCACCAAACCCCGGAAATGCCCGCGTTTGAGTTTGAACCTCCGCAAATAGAGGCGCTGACCGCTTATCTGCGGTGGCTGAAACGCTGAGAGCGGATTCGACTCCCGCTACAGCGCAACCTTGTCGACGCCGACCAGCAGATCGCGCAGCGAAGCGGCAACAGGAAAGCCGTAGCCCTTTTCGTTATCGTAGGCCCGCAAACGTCCTTCGCGATGATAAGCGCTCGAATAGATTTCAGCTCCGATCATTTGAAGCGCCAGCACGAGCGCCTGAAGGGCGTCGAAGCCGATGGCTTCAAACACCCGCGCTCCTTCCGGCCAATCAATTTCATAGCGGCAGAACCAATCCTTCTCACGCTTTTCCGGTTGGTGAATTTTAATTGCAATAACGGTCTCATTAGTCACGTTCGACAGATAAAGGGCGTGCGAAAGGATCACCATGTCAGACCTTCAGTAATTCAGCGGCGGAATCTGGCGGCCGGCCAGACAATTTGAATAACGCAACATCGCTTGCGCGTAACAGGCGGGCAGCCCGACTATCGTGCATTGAAATGTATCGCGGCTATACTGCTCTTCACATATTTGCTCGCGGGCGCGTGACAAACGACGATTAGCGAGTTTGAGCCGGTCGGTTTCCCGGTAGGTCGGCTGCGATCCGTCCGCAGAGGTGCTCGGTCCTTGCGTCCAGCGGCCTCCACCTGCGCTGCCCGCTGGAGCCCGAGGCTGGTCAGAGCGGTACTTCTTAAGGATTTGTAACCGCTTCAGCTTGAGAAGCTCAAATTCAATACTCAGCAACTCGCCTTGCATATAGTCGTGCTGAAATTCAATTTTACCATTCCTCATGAGCGCTCCAAGTCAGTAAATAATTTTAGGAAAATAGTCCTAAATCTTTACGCTTGTCAAGCTATCCGTAATGCAAATCCATCGTGGAGAAGTTAGTCGCCGGAGCAAAATTGAGGCAGCGCTTGCCGATTCCCATCCCACAGGGTTAGAGCTTCGCCTATCAACAAGGCGAGTGCATCATGAGCGGCGCAGGCACGGATAAAACGCGACCCCTGATCGAGGGCGGCCCGGCGATCATTCTCGTGCGCCCGCAGCTCGCGGTGAACATTGGCATGTGCGCCCGCGCCATGGCGAACTTCGGCCTCTCAGACCTGCGGCTGGTGAACCCGCGCGACGGCTGGCCGCGCACCGGGGCGCTGCGCAAGGGCGCGTTCGCGGCCGCCGCCGGCGCCGTGCATCTGCTGGAAGGCGCCAAACTCTACGACAGTCTGGAAGAGGCCACCGCCGATCTCAACTTTGTGTGGGCCACAACTGCGCGCGAACGCGGCCAGGGCAAGCGCGTGGAAGGCCCCGCCATCGCCATGGACGAGACGGCGGCGCTGATCGCCAATATGGGCAAGGCCGGCATTCTGTTTGGGCCGGAGCGCACCGGCATGGACAGCGACGAGATAGCGCGCGCCGACGCCATCATCACCTTCCCCGTCAACCCGGCCTACGCCTCGCTGAACCTTGCGCAGGCGGTGTTGCTGGTCGGCTATGAATGGTTTCGCGTCGCCCATAACGAGGGCCCGCGCTTTGTGACGCCCGAGCGCTCCGTGCCCGCCACCCGCGAGATGGTGAGCGCGTTCTTCGATTATTTCGAGAGCAAGCTCGACGCCAACGGCTTCTTCCGCCCGGTGAGCAAGAAGCCCAATATGCAGCGCAATCTGCGCAACATGATCCACCGCATGCAGCTGACCCAGCAGGACGTGCGCACGCTCTGGGGCGCAGTTGTCCGTCTGTCGGAAGGCCCAAGGCTTGCGGCCAAGACCCGCAGCCGGGCCAAGGCGAAAAAGGCGGAGGCGGAGGCGCCGCAAGAGGTGCCTCGAAAAGAGACGGAAAGCCAGACATAAAAAAGGGGGCCGCGCGGCCCCCTTTCTCTTTTCAGGCAAGTCTCTCTTAAGGCTTGAGGTTTTACGCCATCGCCTTCTTCAAATTCTCGTCGATCTTGTCGAGGAAGCCGGTGGTGGTGAGCCAGGGCTGATCGGCGCCGACGAGGATCGCGAGATCCTTGGTCATGTGGCCTTCTTCCACCGTATCCACGCACACCTTTTCCAGCGTCTTGCAGAACGCCAGCAGCTGCGCATTGTCGTCGAGCTTGGCGCGATGCATCAGGCCGCGGGTCCAGGCGAAGATCGAGGCCATCGAGTTCGTCGATGTCTCTTTGCCCTGCTCGTGCTGGCGGAAGTGACGCGTCACGGTGCCGTGCGCGGCTTCTGCTTCAACGGTCATGCCGTCGGGCGTCATCAGCACCGAGGTCATCAGGCCCAGCGAGCCATAGCCCTGCGCCATCGTGTCCGATTGCACGTCGCCGTCGTAGTTCTTGCACGCCCAGACGTAGCCGCCGGACCATTTGAGCGCCGCCGCGACCATGTCGTCGATCAGGCGATGCTCGTAGGTGAGGCCAAGAGCCTTGAACTGCGTCGCGAATTCGGCGTCGAACACTTCCTGGAAGATGTCCTTGAAGCGGCCGTCATAGGCCTTCAGGATCGTGTTCTTGGTGGACAGGTACACGGGGTACTTGCGCAGGATGCCGTAGTTCAGCGAGGCGCGGGCGAAATCGCGGATCGAATCGTCGAGGTTGTACATCGACATCGCAACGCCAGCCGACGGGAACTTGAAGACTTCCTTCTCGATCACTGTGCCGTCGTCGCCTTCGAACTTGATCGTCAGGCGGCCCTTGCCGGGCACCTTGAAATCGGTCGCGCGATATTGATCGCCGTAGGCGTGGCGGCCAACGACGACCGGCAGCGTCCAGCCGGGCACAAGGCGCGGCACGTTCTTGCAGATGATCGGCTCGCGGAAAATCGTGCCGCCAAGGATGTTGCGGATCGTGCCGTTGGGCGACTTCCACATGTCCTTGAGACCGAATTCCTTCACGCGCGCCTCGTCCGGCGTGATGGTCGCGCACTTCACGGCGACGCCGTACTTCTTGGTGGCCTCGGCCGAATCAATCGTGATCTGGTCGTTGGTCTCATCGCGGCGCTGAACCGAGAGATCATAATATTTCAGGTCGATGTCGAGGTAGGGATGGATAAGCTTATCCTTGATAAGCTGCCAGATGATACGGGTCATCTCGTCGCCGTCCATTTCAACGACTGGATTGGCGACCTTGATCTTGCTCATGCGGAGAATCCTTCAGCGCGGATTAGGGGAGTCTTGTGCGACCGGAACTTGCGGCTCACTTAGCATGAGGGCGGCGCGCGGCAAAGGCTGAAGCTGGCCTGAGCGTCATCCCGGCGACGGCCGGGATCCACGTCAGGCTACGAGCGTGCGGCCTGCCGTGGATGGCGGCCTTCGCCGCCACGACGCATCGGGGATTTGAGCGCAGCGCTCCGAAACTCGCTTTCAACTCGTCCATTGCATAGTCCAAGATAATTATGGTATCTCTTGCCATATGGTGCGCGCGACCCTATTTTACAAAGACAAAGGCCTCTTTCCAGACGGAGGCATCGTCGAAATGACCATCTGGAGATTGCCTGCCGCAAGCGCGGAGCGGCCTCATGGCCTGAAATATTCGCTCTATTACGGGCACAACGGCGTGCGCCTCGTCGGCTACGACAACGAGCAGGGCAAGGGCGATCATCGCCATTATGGGGACAGGGAGGAGCCTTACGCTTTCACCAGCGTGGAGCAGCTGATCGCAGACTTTTTGTCCGATGTCCGCAAATTGAGGAGCCAGCCATGACAGCCAACGAGAACAGCGCCAAGCAAATCGTAGCCCGGATCGGGACGCTGGAGGATATGGGCGCACGGTTCACCAAGGCGTGGAAGGATGCTGAACGCGGCGGCGAGGCCTTGGGCGAGCGTATTACGTTTCTCAGCCTTGAAAGTTTTGTGTCCGTGATGTCGCCGAAGCGGCTGGAGCTACTGCGCGATCTTCGCGCCCATGGCGCCTCGTCCATCCGTGCTGTCTCGACGCGGCTCGGGCGCGATTATAAATCCGTCCATACGGACGTCACGCTTCTTGCCGATGCGGGTCTGATAGACCGCACCACTGAGGGCAAGGTTGCGGTGACGTGGGACAAAGTGAGCGCGGAGATGGAGCTGGTCTGAAAAGAGAGCTACCCACTATCTCTCCGCGCGTCATCCCGGCGACGGCCGCCATGACGTGTTTGGGAGTTAGTGGTTATGAAAGCAACGCTGCCGCCAGCACTCTCCACCATCCTTGACTTCCCACCCCAAACGGCCTACCCAAATCACGCTGCATCGCAGCAACAGGCTGCTCCGGTCGCGTAATCCGTTTTTCCAAACGGTCCATCCGTAGAGCCCCAGGGTCATCCCCATCGACAGCCCGGTTACGCGGGGCCAGTCCCCCAAACCAGCCAAACGCGCATTCACGCGCGGATTTTGGCGCATATGAAAGTATCTTACGTGACGTCTTTTGCTGATCTCGGCCTTGCCGAGACGATCCTCCGCGCGCTTGCCGAAGAGGGCTACACCACACCGACCCCCATTCAGGCCCAGTCGATCCCGCTCCTGCTGCAAGGCAAGGATTTGCTTGGCATCGCCCAAACTGGCACCGGCAAGACGGCGGCTTTTGCTTTGCCGATCCTGCAGGGCTTCCTCAATGATCGCCGTCCCGCCGAGCCGCGCCACGTGCGCGCGCTTGTCATGGCGCCGACCCGCGAACTCGCCGTCCAGATCGCCGACAGCTTCCGCGCCTATGGCCGCACCATGGGCGTCAGCGTCGCCTGCGTGGTTGGCGGCATGTCGTTTGGCCCGCAGATCAAGGCTCTCGCGCGCGGCGTCGACGTGCTGGTGGCGACCCCGGGCCGTCTGCTCGACCATATGCAGAGCGGCAATGTCCGGCTTGAGCAGACCAGCGTCGTCGTGCTCGACGAGGCCGACCACATGCTCGATCTGGGCTTCATCATTCCGATCCGCAAGATCATGAGCAAGCTGCCCAAGCAGCGTCACTCGTTGTTCTTCTCGGCCACCATGCCGCGCGAAATCGCAACGCTGGCGTCCGAATTCCTCACCAATCCGTCGCAGGTTTCCGTGACGCCCGAGGCGACGACCGCCGAGCGCGTCAACCAGCAGGTCATCATGGTGGACGCGGGCGCCAAGGCCAACGTGCTGCTCGAACTGGTGAAGAACGAAGCCTACAAGCGCACGATTGTGTTCACGCGCACCAAGCGCGGCGCCGATCGTGTGTCCAAGACGCTCGATCAGGCTGGCGTTGCCTCGGCCGCCATCCATGGCAACAAGAGCCAGAACCAGCGTCAGGCTGCGCTCGACTCGTTCAAGAACGGGCGCACCCGCGTTCTGGTGGCCACAGACATCGCCGCCCGCGGCATCGACGTGTCCAACATCACCCATGTGGTGAACTTTGAACTGCCCGA
>CANJPM010000239.1 GCA_947476075.1 Beijerinckiaceae bacterium | reverse complement strand
TCCGGCCATCGACGCCGCGACGGTCAGCGCAACGGACGCACGGCAGGGACCGGAAGGTCGGCCAGGGCTTTATGTGCTGATCGGCGGCCTCGTTCTGGCGCTGATCGCATGGGCGGCGGCCGAGCTTTATCCGCACGGCGGCTCCACCAGTGCGACGGCGCCCGCAAATATCGAACAGGCGAGCCCGGGCGACCCCCAAGCGACGGGCAGCGTGCCGGCCAATGGCAAAAATCCGGGAAGCAGTTTTGGGGGCGCACGCGCGCCGGACGTCGAGGGCATGCGCCCGGCTCCCAATGCTGCGCCCGCCCTCGACAGCCCGCGCTAGCCCGCCAGCGGCGTCCACATCGTCGCTTCAATCGAGCCTGCGCCGTTCGCCAGCATGACCACGCGGTCGGCGCCCAGCGCGATTCCGCTGGCTTCGGGCATGGCCGCCAGCGCGGCCAGAAAATCCTCGTCGAGGGGATAGTCTTCCTGCCCATTGGCGCGGCGCTGCGCCATCTCGCTCTCAAGCCTGGTGCGCTGCTCGGCGGCGTCTGTCAGCTCGCCAAAGGCGTTGGCGATCTCGACGCCGCAGGCGTAGGCTTCAAACCGTTCGCACACCTGCGGTTTGTGCGGGTGGCGGCGGGCGAGGGCGGCCTCGGAAGCGGGGTATTCGTCCAGAATCAAGATGCGGCCCAACCCAAGATTGGGCTCGACCTTGTGGGCGAGAATCATGCTGAACATGTCGCTCCAGTCGTCGCTCGCGCCCATCGGCATGCCAGCGACTTGCGCTGCGTGCGCCAGAGCGTCGCGATCGTTGATCCCGTCTGCGCCCAGCGTCGCGGCGAGGTCGATCCCTGCAAAGCGCTCAAACGCCTGGCACACGCTCATGCGCTGCGGCTCAAGGAAGGGATCGGCGGTGCGGCCGCGATGGGAGAATGTTCTGGAGCCTGCGGCTTGCGCCGCCAGAGCGCAGATCCGGGAGACGTCGTCGATGAGGCCGCTATAGGGCTCGTTCGCCCGGTACCATTCCAGCATTGTGAATTCGGGCTGGTGCAGCGGGCCGCGCTCGCCGTTGCGAAAGACGTGGCCGAGGCTGAAAATGCGCTTTTCCCCTGCCGCCAGCAGCTTTTTGCAGGCAAATTCTGGCGAGGAATGCAAGTAAAAGCGCTGGCGGGCGCCGTCCAGCCCGACGTAATCGGTCGCAAACCCTGCGATATGGGCCTCGTTGCCCGGCGAAACTTGCAAGGCGTTGACGTCAACCTCCAGAAAATCTCTGTCATCGAACCATTTACGCCAGCCTGCAAAGGTCCGCGCCCGCGCTTGCAGGAGCGGCCTGCGGTCGGCGTGGATATGCGGCGACCACCATGGGGAGGGGGCAGGGTTTTCGATACGGCTGGCCATTCGCGCGTGAATCGCTATTGTGCGCCCGATTTCGTTTGGGCGAGCGCTGGTCCTTATCACACTTAGGCTGGGCGCCCGTCGCACATCAAGGACAGAACCCGTGAAAGTGATCGCAAGCTCCATCCGCAAGGGCAACATTCTCGAGCGCGAAGACGGGAACCTCTATGTGGTTCTCTCGGCTGAAAGCTTCCATCCCGGCAAAGGCACGCCCACGACCCAGATCGACATGCGCCGGATTTCCGACGGCGTGAAGACGACGGATCGCTACAAGACGACCGAGCAGGTCGAGCGCGCCTATGTTGAGGATCGCGATTACGAATTCCTCTACAGCGACGCCGATGGATTCAATTTCATGAATCAGGAAACATTCGATCAGCTGCAGGTTTCCAAGGACGTGCTGGGCGACAGCGCAGCCTATTTGCAGGAAGGCATGAAGGTCATGCTGAGCGTGTTCAACGGCGTGCCCGTGGCTGTTCAGCTGCCCCAGCGCGTCACGTTCGAAGTCGTTGAGACAGAGCCCGCCATGAAGGGCCAGACCGCGTCGTCGTCCTACAAGCCAGCTATTCTCTCCAATGGCGCGCGCTGCATGGTGCCGCCGCATATTGCGCCCGGCACCCGTATCGTCATCCTTACAGACGACGGCACCTATGTTGAGCGCGCCAAGGACTAGGCTGTCCAAAACCCAAGTTTGTCGTTCAAGGTCAAGCCGTTCGTCCCTCGCGGGCCGGGCGGCTTCCTCGTTTTTGCAAGGTCAAGCCTGTTCATTCCCGCTTAAGCCTAATGACTTGGGCGTAACAAATATTAACTTGTACTTAAGCGTGAACGCGCAGCTTCTCCCAAGGGAAGGCCGGGCAGTTTGTGCGCTCATGGTGGACGCGCTGGTCCGGCTCTTCACGGGGTTCGTGTCATGCGTTTGCGTCTCTGTTCCGCCCTCGTCCTGCTTGCCGCCGCTCCTGAAGCGGCGCGTGCGGCAGATTGGTACACGGGTTCGCCCACCAA
The DNA here is from genome assembly GCA_947476075.1 of Beijerinckiaceae bacterium. Lineage (GTDB taxonomy): Bacteria > Pseudomonadota > Alphaproteobacteria > Rhizobiales > Beijerinckiaceae > Terripilifer. The sequence continues at coordinate 3,325 of CANJPM010000239.1, read as the reverse complement.
TCAGGCGAGCAGGCCCACTGCCGCCTTCGATCTTTCGCTTTCGGGCACCAGCCAATCGTCCGTTCATGGCGTGGCGATAGGCACGTTCTCGCCCTATGGCACGCTTGACCAGAGCGGCTTGCGCCTGCGCGTGGCGGCGACGCTGGGCACGTTTACCTATACGGCGACGACCAAGGGCGTCGGCCAGGTCCGCGGCGATCAGGCCATCGGCACGTTTCTGGTCGGTCATGAATGGGTCATGCCCAACATGACTGCGGCGATCTGGGGCGGTCTCGACATCTGGCGCAATGCGCTCGACAAGGTTGACCCCAACAACAAGACCGAGGGCACGGCTTTTGGATTCAAGGCCGGCGCGGATCTTTACGTGAACCCGACCAGCTATACGATGGCGTCGGCCAACCTCACCTTCTCCTCCGCTCACCAGAGCTATTACAGCCGCTTCAAGGTGGGGATGGCGGTGTCGCAGAACGTGTTCATCGGGCCGGAGCTTGTGGCGCTCGGCGACAGCTTCAGCCAGCAATGGCGCGCGGGCGCCCATTTGTCGGGGTTCAAGGTTGGTCCTCTGCAATTTGGGCTCGCGGGCGGCTACATGAACGATCGCGTGCGCGGCTCGGGCGGCTACGGCACATTCGACACCCGCATCCTTTTCTAGCGCGCTCTTTCAACGCCAGGCGCGGGCGCATCCAGCCCGCGCCGATTTTTTTACAACGCTTTGTTAACCATAACGTTTTGTTCGCGCGATTTCAGCTTGGTCTTAACTATCTTCGAACCAAGTTTGCGTAACGTAAGCTGGTTCTTTGAGGTTTTTTCAAATGGCTTCCGCATTGCGCGCGACTGCATGGATCGTTTCCGGACTGGCGGCTATTTTGTTGCTTGGCCAGCCCGTTAGCGTCGATACCCAGCTGGCTTTGAGCCTGTCGATCATTGTCGTTATGGCTGTCGTGTGGAAGTTCGGTCCCGGGCTCCTGTACCGTCAATTGTTTGTCGGCCTCGGCAGCTTCGTCGTCATTCGTTATCTCTACTGGCGCACGACAAGCACTCTGCCGCCCGCCAGCGATGCCGTGGGCCTCGCGTTCGGACTCTTGTTGCTCGCGGCCGAATGCTATTGCGTGCTGATCCTTGTCATCAGCCTCACGATCAGCGCCGATCCGCTGAAGCGCGCCACCATTGAGCGGGATCCCGACGATCTTCTGCCCACCATTGACGTGTTCATCCCCACCTATAACGAGGACGAATACATTCTGGCCGCCACCATGGCGGCTGCAAGGTCGATGGATTATCCCGCGCACAAGCTCTCCGTCTGGCTGCTTGACGACGGCGGCACCGACCAGAAGTGCAACGATCCCAATCTCGAGAAAGCCAAAGCCGCCCGCCGGCGGCGCGAGGAATTGAAAGCGCTGTGCGCGCAGATGGGCGCGATTTATCTCACGCGCAAAAAGAACGAACACGCCAAGGCCGGCAATATGAACAATGCGCTGGCTGTGTCGCGCGGCGAAATCGTCGTCGTGTTCGACGCCGACCATGCGCCGTTCCGTGACTTTCTGCGCGAGACCGTGGGCTATTTTGCGCGCGATAAAAGATGCTTTCTGGTGGAGACGCCGCACGTCTTCCTCAATCCTGACCCGATTAAAAAGAACCTGCGCACGTTTCACGAAATGCCGTCCGAGAACGAGATGTTCTATTCGGCCACCCAATGCGGCCTCGACAAATGGAACGGCTCGTTCTTCTGCGGCTCAGCCGCGCTGTTGCGGCGCACGGCGCTGGAGACAGTGGGCGGCTTTTCGGGCATCACCATCACCGAGGATTGCGAGACTGCGCTCGATCTGCATTCGCAGGGCTGGACCAGCGTGTTCGTCAACAAGCCTCTGATCGCAGGCCTGCAACCTGAAACCTTCGCCTCCTTCATTGGTCAGCGTTCGCGCTGGTGCCAGGGCATGTTCCAGATTTTGATCCTGAAGAATCCGGCCTTCAAGAAGGGCCTGAGCTTCATTCAAAAGATCGCCTATCTGTCGAGCATGACCTATTGGTTCTTCGCGATTCCGCGGCTCGTATTCATGCTGTCGCCGCTGGTCTACATTTTGTTTGACGTGAAGATCTTCGTCTCCAACCTCGACGAGGCGATTGGCTATACGGCGACCTATATGGTCGTGAACCTGATGCTGCAAAACTATCTCTACGGCTCGTTGCGCTGGCCATGGATTTCCGAACTCTACGAATATCTGCAGGGCGTATTTCTGGCCAAAGCGATCGTGTCGGTGGCGGCCAATCCGCGCAAGCCGACGTTCAACGTGACGGCTAAAGGCCTGACGCTCGACAACGACCATTTGTCGGAACTGGCGTGGCCCTTCTTCGCTATCTGGGGTCTGCTGGCCCTGGGCAGCGGGGTTGCGGCATGGCGCTATTTCAATGAGCCTGGCGTGGCTGAACTGATGCTGGTCGTGGGCCTGTGGAACACGTTCAATCTGATGGTGGCGGGCGCCGGGCTTGGCGCTGTCGCCGAGCGCAAGCAGCCCGACCGGCATCCGCGTCTGAGCATTGATCGCCAGGGCTTTCTGCATGCGCAGGGCCAGGCGGTGCCGGTGCATATCGTCAACGTGTCTGCCGGCGGCATGGGCGTGCGTGTTGAAGGCGCCTTGCCGCAGATCTTCAAGGACGGCGAGGTTCTGCTCACCATTGAGCCGCTTGGATCTATCGTGGCGCGCAACGAGCCGCTGCCGGTCAATTTCCGGCACGCGACGTCGGTTGCCTCGCAAATGGTCTACGGCTTCAAGTTCGGCGCGATGCAGCCGCGCGATTATTATGTGCACGCCGATCTCATGTACGCCGACAGCGATGCGCTGCCGAAGTTTTTGAACAGTCGCCGCAAACACAAGAACCTGTTTGCAGGCACCGGACAATTCCTCTGGTGGGGCGTAAGCGAACCTGTGCGCGCGATCGCCTATGCGATGCGTGAAGTCACGGGAGCTAAAGTCGACGAAAGCATCGCGCCGCAGGTTTCCACAATCTGGCTTCACCGCCTGCTGGCGCTCTCCAAAGTCGGTCGTACGGAAGCGCCGTCAGCGTCGGCCGCTACGGCGGCAAAGGCGGCTGATGAGGCGCGTGTAGCATGATGACAGGAAATCACCCCATGCGCTCATCCATGCGTGCGTTCGCCCGCTCGATCTTCTGTGCGGCGGCGCTTGTCGTCAGCGTGTTTGCGGTCTCTTCGCATACGCTTGCGCAATCTTTGGATGCGTTCCAGCCCGCTTTCGCCTCGCCGTTGTCGTCTGCGCCGATGGAATCTGTGCGCCCGCCCGCGTCCGCCTTTACGGTCAATGCGCAGCCG
>CANJPM010000238.1 GCA_947476075.1 Beijerinckiaceae bacterium | reverse complement strand
TGGTATATTCATCTCCACGCGATAACATTTATCGCGTTCGAGCGAAAAAAGCGGACGCGTGAAAACGTTATTCCCACCAGGAATAGGAATGCATGATATCGGAATTGGACAGCCGCAGATACGTGTGGGAGGCTTCAAGGCAGACTGAACTCTGCAGCGCTTCTTACTCTCCGTAACATATCGGTTCCGAGGTCACCGCGTCATTACGTCGGAGATAAAGTAGCTCAATAATACGGGGTAAACGAGAATGCACAACCCATTCTGGCTAGCAATTTTTTTGCGGCTTTTATTAGGAACCGTGCTGACTACAGGTTTGCTGTCTGAAGCTTCGGCGCAACCCCAAACGACGGATGTAAGTTTTCTCAATAAGGGATTGAAGATCGTCGTAGGCGCCGGAGCGGGCGGCGGAAACGATCTTTACGCCCGGCTCCTTGCAAAGCACCTGCCCGATTACCTTCCAGTAAAAGCCGCAGTCAATGTTATAAATATGCCAGGCGCGTCAAGTGTCACCGCAGCAAATTACATCAATCGAAGAGCGCCTCGTGACGGGACTGAGATGGTAGCCATCGTCCAATCCCTCCCTTTTGTGCAGGCTTTCCGCCAAGCGAACATCGATTTTGACCTAGCCAAGTTCCAATGGGTTGGCAACATGACCGACGCGCCTGTGGTTTACGTCACATGGCACACATCTCCTGTCGCTGATGTGGAAGCCGCGAAGCGCACTGAGGCTATCTTCGGCTCTACGACCCCTGGTTCGCTATTTAGCATGATGCCCTTGGTCATGAACCGGGTGATTGGAACACGGTTCAAAGTGATAAATGGCTACCCATCCGGAAGCGCGATTAATTTAGCAATCGAGGCAGGGGAGGTAGCGGGCGTCGGCGGCTCGACGTGGGCAAGCCTAGCCGCCACCAAGCCGGCATGGGTGGCAGAGAAGAAGCTTAACATCATTGCGCAGGCTGGCTTACGTAAGGCACCGGATTTGCCAGATACACCGTTACTCGTTGACCTGGCATCAACCGAAGCTGAACGGGCCGTGTTAAAATTCTTCTCAGGCGTCGTTGCTTTTGCGCGAGCCTTTGCTTTCGGACCGGATGTGCCAGCAGATAGGGTCGACCTTTTTCGCCAAGCTTTTAATCGAATGCTCGCCGAACCGCAGTTTATTGCTGAAGCCGAGAAGATGGGCATGGACATCAATCCGACCAGCGGTGAAATCCTGCAGCGCATAATCGTCGAACTGGTCCATGCAGATCCAACTTTGCTTACACAGGCCAAACAGGCAATCGCCGAGTAACTTTCAAGACATCTCGGCGTCTGGATTCCTGGAAGAGTTATCCGCTTCCGGAACCAAGAGCCTCAGCTGACAATTCGGTTTCAGCCTCGATCTCTGCTCACAGACAGTTTGCATTTTCGCCTTGCCGCACGTGTTGCAACGACAAACAGCATAATTGCCCGGGACTACATACAGAGGAGATGGGAGATGAGATTCGGAATTTACGCCCCCAATCCGAACGTTGCGGTGGGCTCGCCCGAGGTGGCCCAGGCAGTGGCGGAGGCAATGCATCCCTTACCTCGCGGACGCCGCGATGCCCAGTTCGACCACGCCCTCGACGTGCTGATGACGGCTGACGCGCGCGGTTTCGAACTTGTTCTCTTCGCAGAGCGGCATTTGGGTAACGACATCGGTGCCTGGGTGATGGCGAGTTCCATCGGAAGTCGACTTGAGCACATGCGGGTCTTGACGGCCGTTCATCCAGCGCTTTGGCACCCTGCAATGATTGCGAAGCTTGCTGTGTCACTGGACCGGATTTGCAAAGGCGGGACCGCGATCAACATCGTTAACGGCACTCAGGAGGAGGAAATGAAGATGTTCGGAGGCGCTCTTCTTCAGGGGGAGGAAAGGTATCATCGTGCTACAGAGTTTATCAGCATCTTGCGCGGCTTGTGGGGTAATGACCGGTTTTCATTCGAGGGCAGCCACTACAGTGTGAACCAAGCCCAATTACTTCTTAAGCCTGCACGTGCAGATCCCCCCGAGATATACTCCGTAAGCACAAGCGATCGTGGATACGATTTCATTGCACAGACTTGCGACTGGTGGTTCATCGGATTTCCAAAGGACGCTGATGATACCGACGAGGCGTTGAAGCGCATAGAAGCTTCCATTGCCGACATGAGCCGCCGGGTCGCGAGGCTGGGGCGCCGGATTCGATTTGCGCTTAATCCATTCCTGGCTATCGGCAAGAGTGAGGAAGATGCGATTGAAACGGTGACGCGCCAGATTGCAGCAGAGAACAAACAGTCGGACACCACCAAATTGCGTCGGGGAAAGGCCGGCATACTGGCGGCGACCAAAGCGGGGTGCATTGGCCCGCCAAGGTTGGTGCGCCGTCAAATAAAGCGGTTTGAAGACATGGGAATCGAACTTCTTTTGCTCAAGACTGTCGCAAGCACAAGTAATGTCGAGACGATTGCCGAGAACATCATTGAGCCTTTAAATCGACCGAGGTCGTAATCGATCTCGTCGCTAGGCTATTTTGATGCAAATCTCTCGTGGCAGCGCTGAACCGGACAAGCAGCTCGATTAGCGCCATGCTAAGTTTCCTGGGCTAAAGGTTGAACTACGTGCAAGAAGATAAAAGACGAATGAAGGCGGCGGATGCTTCACCTATAAACAGCAGAGGCAAAGTGTACCACTGAACCGGCTTTGACCGCCTTTTGATGGCTAAGCCTAACCGCGTCCACACCACACCCGGAGGTCTCCTTGCCAATGGAGTGCCCCGTAGCGCGGTGGCGTAAGGCCCGCAGATGGGCGCTACAGGGCAGCCAAGTGGTGGCTCCACGCGGTGCCTCAAGGCCCTGTAGAGCCGTCACCCGCCATCTCCTGGAAACAGCATCTTCGCAGCAGGCGTCAGCGACCGCTGCTGGCCTCGGAATGGGCGGCACGAGACATGAACGATGCACGTGCTGCAATACCTCCTCTACCGTTTTTCATGCGCTCGGCTAACTGGTCCAATTGGATCAATCAGACCAAGCCTGATAGCTGCGAAACGCGCCGACATGAGTACCTCGGCGGCGCACATATCTTGCTACTCCGGCCCGTGGCAGTTTTCCGACCAAGGGGGCAGAGAGCGGCGATGGCGATGTTTTGACTGCCACTACAAGCCAACCTTAATTCGTGCTGGAAATCTGCGTAGGCCTAAATTGACGGTCCGGCCTGAATGACAACACGGTCCTTGTAGGCGGACAATACGGTGCTTGTGGAGCGACAATGATTACTGACGGTACTTCACACCAGACCGTCAGCCCACATTGGAGAGGGTGCATTGTCCGATATGGCTGACACATATATATTTACCAGTCGGTCAGCGCTCATCTCTGTAGCTGGCTCGGGGCATCGCACCGGTGACATCGCATCGTAACCAGAGAATTCGGTACTCTGATGCCTTGCGATTGCGTTGCTTGAAGTTTCCTTTGATAACGCGCTCGATTAGCCCTGCATCTTCAAGCTGGGTGAATGCGAGAGCGGCAGTATCATTCGAGATGTTACAGCGTTTACCGGCATCACGAACCGATAACCCAATTCTGCCATTGTTGCTTCCATTATAGCACCTCAAGAGTTCAGACAGGACAGCGCGTGCGGGCGGCTTTGTTGACAGGTACCCGGGCGAATTCAACACGACATACGGGAGAGCGATGAACCGGCCATTGCCTTTTGATCTTCCAGTTCGGTTGACGCGCCTAGACATCATATGCCTCCGCCAAAAGACTGACGTATGGTGGCCTCTGATCGAAACGGCGCTTGCTCCAAGCGGCTGGTCGTCGACACGCTCCCCGGCAGGCATTGCTGCTGACAATATGTCATGGATATGGCTCCTGATTTTTAGAGCCGCCAATTGCGAAAGCGCCTGAAATTTGCTAAAATTACTGCGTTCCAAGGCAGCATTCAGCGCCCGGGCCTTCCTTTCGCAAGGAGGGCTCGGTTGCTACTTGGTTGTGGCTGGAGACGGGTTGCAACGCTTCTGAGCGACGGCATAAGAAGTCGTCTTGGCCCTAACGTCCTTTCCAGATGGACTCCGGCATACCGAGCTCTGAGGCGCGTCGGCGTCATGCGTGCGCTGTAAATGGATCACAGGCAGCGACGCCATAAAGTTCTCAAGTGCATCCCGGCTGACCAAGGTTTTCCGTCCGAGAGCGACAGCCCGGAGATCGCCATTTGCAAGAAGTTGGTAAAATTTAGTTCTGCCTATCCGCAGTGCCTGACAGGCTTCGCTGACGGTGAATGCAAGGCGCTCCATCTATATTCTCCGGTGCTCGAATGAACGATGGAGAATCTATTAGTACCAAAAACGTTGATTGGCACAGAACCGAGATCGCTATTTCGGTTCTGTGGTCAGTTCTGCTTCATATTGCGCCCTATCGGGAAGGGTTTCGATAGGTCGTGGAAAATTGCGAGTTCGCCATTCTGGGTAGTTGTTCCAGTAATTCTTCAGCGTCTCAGCAGTATATCCAAAATTAGCCTGACCTTTGAATTTCTTAGCTGCATCGTCAATTGCATCTTCTAGTGTCATGCCAAGTCCGCCCTCACTTTCTGGAGCGATAATCGTTGCAATGTATGACAAAGCAAATCTCCGTTGGTTTGTTTTTGCCGTATGTGCGGGGCTTGTCCGTTCTCCTTTTCGTACCTTTAATCGAAATGCGACGTTTGCATCTCCGCCCTCACCGATCTTTCTCAATGCTTGGATCAGAAAACAAGTATCTGGAATTGAAAGCTCCTTGCCAAATTCGAGCTCCATAGCAATCTTACGAAGCCGATACTGGTTTAGTTGTAGGCGGGTGTACTCGCTGGTTTCTGCGCGTTTTTTCGTCATGCTGGCTGGCCTCGCAACGTCAGAATAACAGCTCCTTGACCCATTCCCGGCGTGGAGCAGAACTGGCCCCAATCAGCCATCAGTCGGCGACGCTTTTCAAAAAGATCGCCACGACGGTATGCCGCCTCAACTTTGCTGCCGATTGTATGGGCCAGCGCCATTTCTGATAGTTCGGCAGGGTAGCCAGTCGTCTCGGCTGCCCAATCCTTGAAGCTGCTTCTGAACCCGTGGGCGGTCAGGTCGCCGCGCCCCATTCGGCGCAGCACCGCAGTCAAACTCATATCCGACAAGGGGCGGCCTTCAGTTTGACCGGGGAAGACGAGGGCACCCGAATCGTTGTTTGTTCGGGCTGCCGACATTTCCGCAAGGACGGCAAAAGCCTGTTCAGACAATGGCACACGATGTTCGCGTCTAGCTTTCATGCGCTCAGCCGGAATTGTCCATATAGCGCCAACGATATCAATCTCCTGCCATCGGGCCCCTCGTACCTCGCCGCTGCGGGCGGCAGTAAAAATAGCGAAACGCAGCGCGCGGGCGCCAACCCCCTTCTGGACCTGCAATTCCGTCATGAAGTTACCGGTCTCCATCCATGGCAGTGCAGCGTGATGCTTGACCTTGGAAACTTTCGAGCGGGCGGGCAAGGTCAAGGAGAGGTGACCTTTCCAAGCTGCCGGGTTTTCCCCAGAGCGCCAGCCACGTGCTTTGGCAAAGTCCAAAATGCTCTCGATGCGCCCACGCAGCCTGCTGGCTGTCTCCGACTTCGTCGTCCAGATCGGCTCTATCGCTGCAAGAACATGTGCTGTGCTGATCTCCGACACCGCAATTTCGCCAAAGAAGGGTGAGGCATAGGTCTCGATGGTGGCGGG
>CANJPM010000237.1 GCA_947476075.1 Beijerinckiaceae bacterium | reverse complement strand
GGGCTCCCACGGAGCGCGCCCGGGTTCTGCATGATGCTATTCGCGAGGTTCTCACTGAAGCGATAGCCGCCGGCGGCTCGACCCTGCGAGACCATCGATTAACGGACGGAACGCTTGGGTATTTTCAGCACGCTTTCCGGGTTTATGATAGAGAAAGCGAACCTTGCCCTCGTGAAGCCTGCTCAGGAAATGTAGAGCGCCTAGTTCAATCCGGGCGTTCTACATTTTTTTGTAAATCCTGCCAACGCTAGCAGAAGCGCTTAGATGCTGTCCTTCGAGCGCTCGGCTCGCTTGCGGTCGTTGGGATCGAGATAGGTCTTGCGCAGGCGCACCGACTTCGGCGTCACTTCCACCCGCTCGTCGTCCTCGATATACGCAAGTGCTTTTTCCAAAGTCATGCGGATAGGCGGCGTCAGGCGCACCGCTTCGTCCTTGCTCTGGGTGCGGATGTTGGTGAGCTGCTTGCCCTTGAGGACGTTGATCTCAAGGTCGTTGTCGCGAGTATGTTCGCCCACGATCATGCCGCGATAAACTTTCCAGCCAGGCTCAATCATCATCGGGCCGCGGTCTTCCAGCTTCCACATAGCGTATGCGACAGCCTCGCCAGATTCGTTGGAAATCAATACGCCGTTGCGGCGACCTTGAATGTCGCCCTTGTGAGGCGCGTATTCATGGAACAGCCGGTTCATGATCGCCGTACCGCGGGTATCGGTCAGCAATTCTCCCTGATAGCCAATCAGGCCGCGCGTAGGAGCATGGAACACCAGACGCAGGCGGTTGCCGCCCGATGGGCGCATCTCGAGCATGTCAGCCTTGCGTTCGGCCATCTTCTGCACCACGACGCCGGAATGTTCCTCGTCGACGTCGATGACCACTTCCTCGATAGGCTCGAGGATCTCCCCGGTTTCGCTTTTCTGGAACACGACGCGTGGGCGCGAGATACTGAGCTCGAAGCCCTCGCGACGCATGGTCTCGATCAGGATGCCGAGCTGCAATTCGCCGCGCCCAGACACGATGAAGGCTTCGCCAGTCGGGGAATCTTCGACGCGAAGCGCGACATTGCCTTCGCCCTCTTTGTAAAGACGCGCACGGATCATCCGGCTCGTCACCTTATCGCCCTCAGTGCCCGCGAGCGGTGAATCATTGACCATGAACGTCATGGACAAAGTGGGCGGATCAATAGGTTGAGCCTGCAAAGGCTCGGTCACATCCATTGCGCAGAGGGTGTCGGCGACGTTGAACTTGCTCAGCCCTGCGATAGCGACGATGTCGCCAGCCTCCGCTTCTTCAATTGGCTGACGCTCGATGCCGCGGAACGCCAAGATTTTCGAAACGCGACCCGTCTCGACAATGACGCCCTTGCGGTCCAACACTTTCACAGACTGGTTCGGCTTCACTGAACCTGCGAACACGCGGCCGGTGACGATGCGGCCCAGATAGGGATTGGCCTCGAGCAGCGTGCCCAGCAAACGGAATGAGCCTTCTTCGATCTTCGGCTCCTGAACGTGCTTGAGCACGAGGTCCAGAAGCGGCCCCATGCCCTGATCCTGCGGGCCTTCCGGCGAGTCCGCCATCCAGCCTTGCTTGGCGGAGCCGTAGATGATCGGGAAATCTAGCTGTTCGTCGGTCGCGTCGAGCGCGGCGAATAGGTCGAACACTTCGTTCACGACTTCAGTGATGCGCGCGTCCGACTTGTCCACTTTGTTGATGCAGACAATCGGCTTGAGGCCGATCTTGAGAGCCTTGCCAACGACGAACTTCGTCTGGGGCATCGGGCCTTCAGCTGCGTCCACGAGCACAATAGCACTGTCTACCATTGACAGGATGCGCTCCACCTCGCCGCCGAAATCGGCGTGACCAGGCGTATCGACGATGTTGACGCGCACGTCCCTCCAGTCGACCGAGGTCGCCTTGGCCAAAATCGTGATGCCGCGTTCTTTTTCAAGATCGTTGGAATCCATCACGCGCTCAGCAACGCGCTGGTTTTCGCGGAATGCGCCGGATTGCTGCAGAAGGCGGTCCACCAGTGTGGTCTTGCCGTGATCGACGTGCGCGATGATCGCGATATTACGCAGTTTCATGTTTCGGTGTGTCCATATGCGGCTCGCCGGCCAGGCGGTTGCCGGGCCAGCTCAAGGTCAATGACCGATCTCGTGACGGGATATTTCCAGCTTCAAGCGCCAGTGAATTGTGCTTCGACTACAATATTTTTGCTTTTTTGGAAACCCTGATGATCATTGTGTCAGCCGCTAAACTTCTGGTTCCGCTTGGCCAGAGTCCTGAGGCGGAGTGCATTAAGCTTGATGAAGCCCGCAGCATCGTGATGGTCGTATGCTACGGCTCCTTCTTCGAAGGTGACGAGGTCCTGATCGTACAAGGAGTATGGGCTGGTGCGACCCACCACCCACACGCCGCCCTTGTAGAGCTTGAGCCGGACTTCGCCGGTGACGAATTCCTGGCTCTTGTCGATCATGACTTGAAGCATTTCGCGCTCGGGCGAGAACCAGAAGCCGTTGTAAATCAGCTCTGCATATTTTGGCATGAGCTCGTCTTTAAGGTGGGCGGCACCCCGGTCAAGCGTGATGGATTCGATGCCGCGGTGAGCGAAATAGAGGATCGTTCCACCGGGAGTTTCATACATGCCGCGAGACTTCATCCCCACGAACCGGTTTTCTACCAGATCAAGCCGGCCGATGCCGTTGTCGTGACCAAGCTGGTTCAACTTCGTCAGGATATTGGCGGGAGACATTTTCACCCCATCAATGGCGACGGCGTCGCCACGCTCGAAATCGATGGTGACATAGGTCGCTTTATCGGGCGCCTCTTCCGGCGAAATCGTTCTTGAATAAACATAATCGGGCGTTTCATTTGCCGGATCTTCAAGAACTTTGCCCTCAGACGAGGAATGCAGCAGGTTGGCGTCCACCGAGAAAGGCGCGTCGCCACGCTTGTCGCGGGCGATCGGAATCTGATTTTGTTCGGCAAATTCTATCAGCTGTGTGCGCGAGAGCAGGTCCCATTCACGCCACGGCGCGATAACCTTGATGTCGGGTTCAAGCGCATAATATGAGAGCTCGAAGCGAACCTGATCATTGCCCTTGCCGGTCGCGCCATGGGCGACTGCGTCGGCGCCCACCTGGCGGGCAATTTCGATCTGCTTTTTGGCGATCAGGGGACGAGCGATCGACGTCCCGAGCAGATAGAGTCCTTCATATTGTGCGTTGGCGCGAAACATTGGGAAGACGTAATCGCGTACAAATTCCTCACGCAGGTCTTCGATAAAAATGTGCTCAGGCTTGATTCCCAGTAGGAGCGCCTTCTCACGTGCGGGCTCCAGTTCTTCGCCCTGCCCGAGATCAGCCGTAAATGTGACCACTTCGCAGCCGTAGGTCGTGTGCAGCCATTTCAGGATGATGGAAGTGTCGAGGCCACCGGAATAGGCGAGGACGACGCGCTTGATGCCCTTGGTCTGCATGAGGGATATCCGTTAAAAGGTGATCTTGGCCTGCGAACGGCCCATGAAGCTCGGCACTATAGTTGCGACGGTTTCCAGCGCAACCCGGCGATTGGATCGTTGAACGACGTTGCCTCAGCAATTGAGGCTGATAGGTTGCCCCCATGGCGTTTTCCACGGAAGAACTTGAGCGATACGCTCGACACATAGTCCTGCGCGACATTGGCGGTCCAGGTCAGCAGCGGTTGAAGAACGCTCGTGTGTTGGTGATTGGCGCGGGGGGGCTCGGCGCTCCCCTCCTGCAATATCTGGCGGCGGCAGGAATCGGAACTTTAGCAATCGTCGACGACGATGTGGTCTCATTATCCAATCTGCAGCGGCAGGTCATTCATGGTGCAGCTGACGTCGGACGCCCAAAGGTCGAAAGCGCTCGCGAGGCAATCGCACGCCTGAATTTCAATGTCACAGTCGAAACGTTCCAGATGCGTCTGAACGAGAGCAATGCACGCGAACTCATCAAAGGGTTTGATGTGATAGCTGACGGCTCGGATAATTTTGAGACGCGCTATTGCGTGTCCGACGCCTGCTTTCATGAGGCCAAACCGTTGGTTACGGCCGCCGTAGGCGCTTTTGACGGGTCGCTGACGACCCTGAAGCCTTACGAGACTCGGGTGGATGGCGCCCCCAACCCCACTTATCGGTGCCTGTTCCCCGTTCCTCCGCCTGCCGGCTCCATTGCGGCTTGCGCCGAGGCTGGCGTTCTCGGCGCGCTGACTGGCACGCTGGGAGCCATGATGGCTCTAGAGACGCTTCGCGCAGTCGTGGGTTTTGGCGAGGGTCTCGTGGGCCGCCTCCTCCTTGTCGACGCGCTGGATATGCGGTTCGAGACCCTCAATTACGAATGGGATCCGACCAACCCGCTGAATGGAATCAGCGAGCGGCGATAACTGCGATTTCGACTTTGTACTCCGGCGCAGCCAAAGCCGCCTGCACGGTTGCGCGCGCAGGCGTGTCGCCAGCCGGAACCCAAGCGTCCCATTGCATATTCATTTCCGGGAACGTCGACATATCAGTGAGCCAGATCGTCGCTGACAAAATCTTGGTCTTGTCCGACCCGGCTTGCGCCAGGAGGCTGTCGATCATTGCGAGAACTTCAGCGGTTTGCTCGCCGACGCTTTTGCCTTTCGTGAGATCGGCAACCTGGCCGGCGAGATAAACGGTGTTCCCGTGAGCGACGGCTTTGCTCATGCGTGGGCCGACGCCAATGCGTTCAATGTTCATGCGCTTACTCTTCCAAGTTCGGTGCTTTGGTTAAATTTTATGAAACTCAAGACTGCGTCATGCGGGGCACGGCGCCCATGAAATCACGTTTGGCGAGTTCAACGCCGTTGTGTCGCAGAATCGAATAGGCCGCTGTCTGGTGAAAATAGAATTGTGGCATAGCCTGGTGAAGCAGGAAGTCCTTACCAACCATCCGCCGCGTGTTCTGCCCAGCTTTCCACGAAATTTCCCGCATGGCGCCGGCATTGATCGCCGCTTTGTCGATCGCATTGATGAAGGCGATAGCCTTGGCGATGCGCGCTTTTAATTCCTCAGCCGTTTTTTCGTCATTTGTAAAAGCGAGCGGTGCGACGCCTCCAAGCCATGCGCATGTATTGTTCGCCCAATCACAGGCTGTCTGAACCTGTCGGCCAAGCGCATACATATTGGGGAAAAGACGCGAATTGATAAGAACGGATGGATCAATGTTTTTCTCGGCGCAATGTGCGTTCATTTTGTCGAGAACGCCGGACGTCCCGCCAAGCAACTGACTGAAAATTGGCACAGATGCTTCATACAACGATACATGCATACTACCGCCCTCCATGACCATGAGAGTTAATGGATGAAACTTGGAGCCGCAAGCGGCGCCGCCTGACCAAGCTTGTGGATAAATTTTGTAAAAACCTTTCGATTAAAATACCGGTAAAAAGTTTAGATCAAGCTTCCACAGGCCTGCAGCTTATCAGAATCCATCGCACCCCACTTGCGTCGCATGGACAAATGCGCGACGACCAGAATGAAAAAATGACAACAGGGGAGAAAAGAACATGACGAAAGAAGAGGCCAAGCAAAAACTCATCGACGCAGGTCTGGTGCTTGATGCGGCTGGACTGGGAGATTTTACGCGTGGGCACGTGTCGGTCCGCGTCCCCGATGACGCCGGCCATTTCTACATGAAGCCGCATAGCTACGGACTTGATGAAATCACCATGGAGAACATGGTGACGTGTAACCTCGAAGGTGAAAAAGTCGCCGGTGGCGGGCCCCGCCACAGCGAGGTCTATATTCATTCGGAGATCTTCAAGGTTCGTCCG
>CANJPM010000236.1 GCA_947476075.1 Beijerinckiaceae bacterium | reverse complement strand
CGCGAAATCCCCGCCTATGATCGCGCGCTCTGCGGGCTCGAAGCCGCCCTGGTTTTGTTCTGCGCCGCTCTGCCAAGCATGGAGGCGCGGTCATGACGAAAGCCGCCAAGACAGCGCATAAGGAAACCGGCCTGTCGCGCCCGCTTCAGCGGGCGCTCGAAGACCTCTGTGGCGAGGGCGCCTATGGCGTGCTGGATTCGGGGAGCGGCGAGATCGCCATCGCCGCCGCGCGCAAGGGCGTTTCGGTGCGTATCGCGTGCGCTGGCGCTGAAATCGTGGCGGAGCTGATCGCGCGCGATCTCGCCTGCGTTGAGACTGGCGCTCGCTCAGGCCGCAAGCGCCTGCTGGTCAACCAAGCGGGGCGCTCCGCGCTCGCCCGCGCCAAAGCCGCGCCGGAAAATGCTTTTCTGGCGCAGCACCGCGCGCTTGAAGTGCGCAAGGGGCCAGATGGCGATAAGGTTCTTATGGATAACGAGGAAAGCCCGCTCGCCTGGCTGGCGCGACGAAAGCTTGTAGGCGCGGCTGAGTTTGAGGCCGGCGAGCGGCTGCGGCGGGATCTCGACATGGGGCAGATGTTGCCCAGTGTGACGGCCAATTGGTCGACGACAGTCTCGACCGGCGCGGCTG
The DNA here is from genome assembly GCA_947476075.1 of Beijerinckiaceae bacterium. Lineage (GTDB taxonomy): Bacteria > Pseudomonadota > Alphaproteobacteria > Rhizobiales > Beijerinckiaceae > Terripilifer. The sequence continues at coordinate 5,199 of CANJPM010000236.1, read as the reverse complement.
GGGCGGGGCGCTTGCATATGGCGGAAAATCTGGTGGCCGCCCGCCAGCGGGTCGACCAGGCTTTGAAAGCGGTCGGTCCCGATCTTGCGGGCCTGCTGGTCGATGTCTGCGGTTTCCTGAAGGGGCTGGAGCTGATCGAACAGGAACGCGGCTGGCCGCGTCGCTCGGCCAAGGTCGCCCTCAACATCGCGCTTGCGGCGCTCGCCCGTCATTACGGTTTGTCCGTGAGCGCGCGCGGTCCGGTGCGCTCGGGAGGGCTGCTCCATTGGGGGGCGGAGGATTATCGACCGCGCATTTAGGAAGAGGGCGGCGCGTCAATCGCCGCACGCGCGTCCCGGCGAATGCGCTCCACCATAGAGCGCACGCCGTTGGAGCGTTGCGGGGTGAGGTGTTCGTTGAGACCCAGCCGCCCAAAGGCGGCCATTGCGTCGACGTCGAGTATCTCGCGTGGCGTGCGGCCGGTGTAGAGGGTGAGCAGAATCGCGATCAGTCCGCGTACAATGTGCGCGTCGCTGTCGGCGTTGAAGCTCAGCGTCGGCTCGCCCGCCGCATTGCGATCCGGAACAGTCTCAAGCCAGACCTGGCTGGCGCAACCGCGCACGCGATTTTCCTCGGTCTTGGCGCTCTCGGGCAGGCCGGAGAGCGCGCGGCCAAGCTCGATCACGTAGCGATAGCGCTCTTCCCAATCATCGATGAGCGCGAAATCTTCGACGATGTCGTCAATGGTGCTGGAATGGGTCATGACGAGGCATATATCGGCGCGCCGCGCCTTTGCGCCAGTGAAATTCGCGATGAAACGCTTAGCCCCGCGCGGCTGATGGCCGCTGCTGCCCCTTTGGCGCGGCTTTGGCGCCCTTCGCCTCGGCTTCGCGGCGCGGCGGCTTGGTCAGTTTGGGGGCTGGCTTGGCGGCGATCACGCCAGTGGCGGCAATCGCCAGACAATCGGAAGGCGCTTTGCGACATAGCTTTTCGGCCTCCTCCGGCAGGCGGGAGGCCAGAGCGGCGGCGCTTTGAAAGGCGGCGTTGGCGGCGCGGGCGCCAGCTTCCTTGCGCGGGTCGGACGCGTCGCCGGGCGCAATGGCGAAGACCAGTCCCAACCAAAACACGCTGCGCAACACAAACATCATGGCGAACTCCTGAGCTTCTCAGCCCTCGAATCACACTATGGCGCAGACCGGGAAAACTAGGCTGAAACTATTCGTTCGCATTTACTCCCGCGTTGAAACGCTTTGTTCACCACAACGACCCGGTTTCGGAAATAAATCCTAAACCATTCCCTTAAAAAGCCTCGTTGTTTTGCCTTCGTGGCGCGGAAAACCCCAAGCTTCGGCGCACCTTGGTAGGGTTCACTTAATAGCCATGCGCCAGTTTGGAGGCCATGGGAGCATCTTGGCTCCCGCTGGGTAGCGTAGCTTGACAGCTTTTTTGAAACTGAACGCCCTTGCCTCCGCGCTGACGCATAAAAGCGTCTGCGATCCGGTTGAGGTTTTGCGCCATCGTATCTTCATCGGCGCCCGCCTGGCGCTTGGCGTGGGCGCGCTTGTCGCGTCCATCGTCTGGCTGGCCGGCAAAGGCGCGCCGACGCCCGTTGAGGCGCTGGCCATTGCGTTTGCATTTGCGCCGCTGCTCTGCATCTTCATCGTCTCGCGCACCGGCGATTTGCCCGCCGCCGCTGGCATGGGGCTGGTCGGCCTCATCGGTTTGTCGCTGTCGCTGGCCTTCGCCAATCCCGCCTTTGCGCCATTTGCGCTCGCTCTTCTTGTATTGTCGCCGGCCGAGGCGGCGATCGCGGGCTCCTCGCGCCTTACGATTGCCGCAGCAATGGCGGCCGCATCAGCCTTGCTCGTCGGCTGGCAGATGAGTTTGGGGTTCACGTCAGGTTTGGGCTGGTTTGCGCTTTTGTTCCTGGGTCTGGCGTTCGTATCCGCCGCCAGTCTTGGCGCTTTGCAGATGCAGCGTCTCGTGCGCACAATCGCCGATGGGCGGGCCGGGCGTCACGATGCGCTGGTGCAGACGCTAGGTGATTGCGTGCTGGAGATGGACCGGAGCGGCGCCGTGCTGCGCGCCGGTCCCGGCGGCGCGGAAAGTCTCGATTTGTCCGCCCGCGAACTGATGGGGCGCGGGTTGTTTGAGCGCATTCACATTGGCGATCGTCCTGCCTTCCTCAAGGCTGTGTCCGACGCCGCCATCGGCGCAGTCAATGTTTGCGCGTCTGTGCGTTTGCGCGTTGGCGCCCCGCGCGATTGCGCACCCTCGTTTGGCCGGGCCGAGATTCGCGTTCGCCGTATTGAGGCCAGTCAGCACCCTGTCGCCAGTCCGCACCATGTCATCGGAATTGTGCGCGACGTCACCGCGCGCTTTGAACACGAGGCGGTTCTGGCGCAAGCGCGCAGCCAGGCGGAGAGCACCAACCTCTGGAAGGATCGTTTTCTCGCCAATGTCAGCCACGAATTGCGCACGCCGCTGAACGCAATCATCGGCTTCTCGGAAATTCTGGCGAGCGAGAAGCTGGCGCCGGTCGACCCTGTCCGCAGCCGCGAATACGCCTCCATTATCAATGAATCCGGTCACCATCTGTTGTCCGTCGTGAACTCGATTCTCGATGTGTCGAAGATGGAGGCGGGCAGTTTCACATTGAGCCCCGAGGCGCTGGACCTTGCGCCGTTGGTCGACCAATCGTGTGACATCCTGCGGCTGAAGGCTGAAGATTCCGGCGTCGTGCTGATCCGCGATCTGCCTGTAGATCTGCCCGAGATTGTGGCCGACCGACGGGCTCTGAAGCAGATCCTCATCAACCTTATGTCTAACGCGGTGAAGTTTACGCCTGCCAATGGCCGCGTTCTCGTGCGCATTCGCCCTGAAGGCGCTTCGCTCGCCATCTCGGTCACCGATACGGGCGTGGGCGTTTGCGTTCGGGACCTTGCTCGTTTGGGCGATCCCTTCTTTCAGGCGGAAGGCGATTATGATCGAAGATATGAAGGCACTGGCCTTGGCCTTTCGGTTGTGCGCGGGCTTGTAGGTCTGCATGGCGGCGCCATCAGTCTTGAGAGCGCGCCGGGAGAGGGTACGCGGGTCATTGTGAAACTGCCGCTTGATTTCCGGACACTGCCGGAAGCCAATCGCACGGCGCAGGCGCGGATCGAAACTTGCGCACGCGGGCCCGCTGGCGTCTTGGCAGGCGGGGCGGCGCGATTGCGTGGAGACTCGCTCATGACCGACAGTTTTATGCGTGATGAGAAGGTGATTAAAATTGCGTAGCAACGCCGCCCGGTTTGAGACGGACTTTGACGATATGCACGCACTCGAGCCGCAGCGTGAGGCGCCGCGCCAAAGCCGTGCGCGCAAGCCGACAGCGCCGCCTGCCGTGCGCAGCGCCAGAAAGTCGCTGCTCCTCAGGGCTTTTCTTGCTGTCATCTGCAGGCCGGGCAGATCGCTGCTGATCCTTGCAGGCGGAACGCTTGTGGCCAGCGTTACGGTCAATGCGCTCTTTTTGCAGAAGGGGCGCCATCCTGCGCCTTTGTTTGCAACGCCGGGCTCGACGTCTTCGGCCACGCCCTCGTCTGTGACGTCGTCGGCGCCGACTTCGTTTTCCGCGCCGCGTCCCGCATCGCGTCCAACCCCGACGGTTGAAGAAATCGTTGCGCCCGAACGTCCTTCTGCGCCTGTGCGCCCGCAGGCCGCCGCTGCGCCTGTTCAGGCTGCTGCGCCCGTTCAGCGAGCTGCGCCTGCGCGCACAGAGACTATTGACCCGATTGGAGCCTTGCTGCGCGGCGACGGCGTTGCGTCGGCTCAAGCGTCGACAGCAGCCGACCCCATTCTCGCCAAGCGCATTGTTGCAGCCCAGCGCGCTTTGGAAAAACTCGGATTTCAGGTGAGCGCTGATGGCGTGCTTGGCTCCGGGACGCGGGCTGCGATCCAGAAGTTTGAGCGCGAGCGCGATTTGCCGGTCACTGGCGAGTTAAATCCGCGAACGTTGCGCACGCTTGGGGCTCGCTCGGGCGTTTCAATTCCTTGATGGATTCACGCGGTGCGCCCTCATGAGATTGCGTTCCGATATCTGGGTGTCCGCTTATCTCAGGCGTTGCGCTGTTGAGGGCGCGTTCGCGACATTGCGTCGACGCGGCGCTGCCGAAGCGGGCGCGATCTTCGTCGTCATCGACAGGCTCGATCAGCATGTGGCGGTGTTTGGACCTGCGCCACAGAGCCTTGCCGACGACAGCGGGGTGCGGCGCTTGATACGTTTGCACGAAGCGGACTGGATCGAGCCTCAGGCTGCGAGCGAGCGTCTGAATCGTGAATTGAAATTTGATTCCGATTTATGGATTGTCGACGTCGACGATCGGCAAGGTCGAAACTTTCTCGACCTCGCCGATTGAAAATTATGCGCCGCGACGCAGCAGCACAGCACTTTTTGTCGGAGCTGCGGCGCCTTGCGCCTTCACGCGCGGCGGACGAACGCCCTCTGTCGGGCGGCCGCGTTCAAAGCTCTCCTGACGTGTCGGCTCTGGTCTTGATGTTTGTCTTGAAGGCTCTTGAATCGACGATTCGTGACTGCCGCCTTCGTCTGCCGAGGCTGAAACGTCGCGTGAAACCTGTCGCGGTCTGGCCTCGCGCTTGTCGCGCACAGGCGTTTGCAGCACGGGCGCCTGCATAAGCTTCGGCTTGTTGATCATGCGGCCTGTCGCCGCCTCCATCATTTCAAGCGCGATCAGCGCCGGCGTATCGCGCACCAGATCCGAAAGCGCACGCACGCGAGAATAGGAATGGGCGATAGGCACGTCACAGCAAAGGAAAATCCGAATAGCGTCCTGCATCGGCATGCCTGTAATGCACAGCATCAGCGCCAGCGGCTCGCCGCCTTCGTCGTTGAGCAGGGGCGCAACAACCTCCCGCTCCCACCCCAATTCGTCGGCGAGCGTTTGAGCGAACGCGTCCCAATTGCGCGTTTGCGCGCTCTCCCGCAGACTCAAGATCAATGTAGTGGCGGCGCTTGCTCGCTCGCTTGGGCGCCCCAGATGTTGGCGCCGCGCCGATGCGATCAAGCGCATTCGCTCCAGGGTTGATGAGCGCAAGAATTGCTGCGCAGACACCAGCGGCTCTTCAGCGCGGGCGGAGAATTTCGCGACCAGTTCAACGTCATGGCGCGCAAACAGCGCAATGCGCTCTATTCCTGAGCGTGAGAACGTCGCGCTTTCATTG
>CANJPM010000235.1 GCA_947476075.1 Beijerinckiaceae bacterium | reverse complement strand
GAGTGCCTGAAAAAATCTGGCGTTCATGACTAAAACTTTCGCTACTAAAAATCTCCCCTGAAATTATAAGATCATAGTTAACCGCCGGATAAAGACTGGCTCAAGCTGTCGTCTCATTTTCGGACAGCGCCGGGGCGATCCGCAGCCTGCGCCTCACTGCATTGCTTGCAAGCTTCATGCTCCTCGTCCCAAACGCCTCATGGTCGCGAGCGCCGCCATCGACGTCAGACCGGACGCGACTTGCCTGTCGCAGGGTTCCGGCAATCCCGGGATAGCAAGCGGGCGATAGCCGGCATTGCAACAACGCAACAACCAGTCGCATCTATGAGCATGCGCACCGCTCTGCTAATCAAAGTCGCAGAACACCGACAAAGAGACAAGCCATGGCCGATAACCCGTTCGCCACACGCGGCGCGACAATCAGTAAACGAGACATTGAGGAAAGCGCCCTCTTCGCTCCAAAATTTGGCGCCGACGGCCTCATCGTCTGCGTCACAAATCACGCGCGCACCAACGAGACTTTGATGGTGGCGTATATGAACGAAGACGCGCTGGCGCTGACGCTGGAGACGGGCATCGCGCATTATTGGTCGCGCTCGCGCAGCGCGCTCTGGCGCAAGGGCGACACGTCCGGTCAGGTTCAACGCGTTATCGAGATGCGCGTGGATTGCGACCAGGACGCGATCGTCATCGCCGTCGAGCCCGGCGGCGACGGCAAAGCCTGCCACACCGGCCGCGCCTCGTGCTTCTACCGCCGCGTCGAATTGCGCGACGGTCAGGCGCGCCTGACGCTCACAAACAATTAGCCTTCAGGCGGTGGCGATATATTCGCGCATCGCCTGCTGTTCGTCCTCCATTTCGGCCAGACGCCGCTTCACCAGATCGCCGATGGAGACGATGCCGACGAGCGCGCCATTTTCGACTACGGGAAAATGCCTGAAGCGGCCCGCCGTCATTTGCGCCATCAGGGAATGAACGCTCGCGCTCTCGCTTGCCGTCATAACTGAGCGCGTCATCCAGTTTGCGACCTGATCCTGCAAGGCGGCGGCGCCTTTGGCGGCGAGCAGGCGCACGATGTCGCGTTCGGAGAAAATCCCTGCGACGGCGCCGGCGGAATCGACGATGACGACGACGCCGATACCTTTGCGCGCCAGAAGCTCTGCGGCCTCTGCAACGCTGCAATGCGTCTCAATGGTGATCACGTCGCGGCCCTTGGCCGCCAATATGTGCCCAACCGTCATGCAAGGCCTCCCTCGTTGGCTCCTGCGTGCGCCTTCACCCAATCAGGCGAAGCGTTCGCGACGGTGATGATGAGCGCAAGCGGGGATGGCGACAAGCCGTCTTTTCATCAGCATTCAAAAGACGATCGGGACTCGGCTTTGGCTGGCGCTGGATCGAAGAAGGCAAACAAAAGGAAGCCCGCAACGAAACCACCAGCGTGCGCCTCCCACGCCACGCCCGCGTCCGATATTCCAAGCGGAACGGCGAAGAGGCCAATAAGAAGATTAATCACAAACCAGAGCGCGCTGAATTGCAGCACGCGCGGATCGCGCAGCGCAACGCGCAACGAGGTCGCAGGCACCCGCACCGAAAGCTCGGGCGGCAGCGGCTCGTAAAGCGCTTTGCCCAAAGGCGCGCCGGGCTGAAAGATAAAGCGCAGGGCGGCCGCCATCAGCCCCGAGACGGACGCCGACGCCCCCACCACAGGCGTAAGGTCCAGCCAATGCGCAGCATAATGAGCGCCCGCGCCAGCGGCTGCGGTCACCAGAAAAAACGCCAGCGTGCGCACAGTTCCAAATCGAAGCGCCACCGGCGCGCCAAATGCGGCAAGCCACAGTACGTTCATGCCAAGATGCGTCCAGTCCCCATGCAGCATCGAATAGGTGAACATGCTCCACATATCTGCGTGGCCGTCGCCAAGGAAGAATTGTGCGGACAGCACGGCATTGCGATTGCCGGCGTTGACCAGGCGGGTCAATTCCCCGGCGACAGCGTCCGGGTTGAGCGCAAATGAGAAGCGACCCGGCACAAACGAGAGCGCGCGCAACACATGCGCATCAACATCGGCCGTCAGCCAGACGTCGCGCACAAGATGAACGGCGATCAGAAGCGAGATCACGAAGACCAGACTTCCCGGCAGATTGAAAACAGGCTCTCGCGAACCGCCCCGTTGCATTCCGTATCCTTTTTCCGACTGGGCTTCCTTCATGGGACTTTGAGGCGCGGCGGGCAAGCGCAACGCCAAAAAGAAAAATGATCGGCGCCCAAAAACCTCGATCCGACGAATCGGCAATTTACAGCGGATTGGCACGCCGCTGGCTGCAGGGGAGAGCGCGACGGGTGGATCGTTGCGGCAGGCGTATCGTTTTGGCGCGCGACGCGCCATTTCAGGACAGGTCGTAGACGATGGGTCAGCAACAGACTCAAGACATACAGGACATCATCGAGCATTGGCGTCGCTTGCGCGGCGAGCGCCCCTGTCCCGGCCCGCTCGCCGACAGCGCCCTTTCCGCCACGATTCTGCTCGCCCCTGACGGCGACAATGTGTTTCGCGTCATGGCGGCGGGGGCGCGCGCGCAGCGTTTGAGCGGGCTTGGCTTTGGCGCCGCCTTCCTGTCCATCGTCGCGCCGGAGCATCGCCCCCAAATGAGCCGGCGGCTTGCAGGCGCGGCGCAGCGGCAGGCGCCCAGCCTTACGCGCGCGCACGGCCCCGCAAATCCAGATGCAGGCCTCGATATTCTTCTGCTGCCGCTTCGAAGCGGCAGCAGGACGGAGCGAGCCCGCGCGGCGATGGTGCTGGTGGGATTGGCGCCAAAAGCGTCCACAGACGCGCCCTGCCGCAACCTGATGCTGGAATGCTCCGGCCCCTTGCCCGGATTCACGCTTCCAGTAATTCGCCCTTAACAGACGTGCGCTACGATCGGCGAAGTGTTGTTGCGTGGAGTTTGTGCATTGTCGCTCGAGTCTGCGATGTCGGTTCTTGGCCCCGCCGCCGGGGCGCGGCGCGAAAAACGCCGCTATGCGCGAACAAAACTGGCGCTGCTTGGCCGCTACATCACCAGCGGTCGGGCGGAATACCCTCTTCAAACCGTCGACATATCCGCAGGCGGCGTTGCGGTGTTTGCTCCCGAGATCGGCGACATCGGCCAGAGCGTGGTTTTGTACATTGATGAGCTGGGCCGACTGGAAGGCGAGATCGTGCGCCATATCGAGGGCGGTTTCGCCGTCAAGGTCAACGCCACTCCCGCACGGCGCGACAGACTGGCTGACCAGATCACCTGGCTGGCCAACAGAGCCCTGTTCGACAAGAACGACGGGCGCCATAACGACCGCGTTGTTCCGGCCAACCCTGCATCTAAAATTACATTCGCCAACGGCCACGAATTGATGGTCAATGTTCTCGAAGTCTCGCTGTCTGGCGCAACAATCGAATGCGAGATCGCGCCTCAGGAAGGCGAGATCGTCATCGTCGGCGCCACCAAGGGCCGCGTGCTGCGGGTGCAGGGAGAATTCTTTGCAATGGAATTCGTGCGCCTGCTGCCGGCTGCGACCTTCGACGAAAGCGTGCGCCTGTAATTATAAAGCGCGCAGGCCCGCCCGGTAGCGGCGTCCGTTCTGGACGTAATGACCCGCGCCGCGCCGCATCTTCGCAATCGCTTCATCGTCCAGCATGCGCACAACGCGCGCCGGCGAGCCCATGATGAGACTGCCGTCGGGAAATTCCTTGCCCTCGGTGACGAGCGCGTTGGAGCCGACAAGGCAATTGGCGCCAATGCGCGCGCCGTTGAGGATCGTAGCCCCCATGCCGATCAACGAGCCCTGCCCAATCGTGCAGCCGTGCAAAATGCAGCCGTGGCCGATGGTGACGTCTTCGCCCAATTCCAGCGGCGAGCCGGGATCGGTGTGCATGATCGTGCCGTCCTGAACGTTGGAGCGCGCGCCAATCACGATCCAGTCGCGATCGCCGCGCAGCACGCAGCCGAACCAGACGCTCGAATCCTCTCCCAGCCTTACTTTGCCGATAACGCTGGCGTCGGGCGCAATGAAGCACGCTCCGCTGGCGGGCAGTTCCGGGGCGATGTCGTCGAGAGCGTAAAGCGGCATTCGTGGGGCTCCTGCGTTGGGGGAGTCGCAAATAGCGAGTAGAGGGTAGAAGAGCCCGCATCCGACGTTTGCTGACGCAAACGCCACCTTCTCCCGCCTGCGGGAGAAGGAAGAGCGCCGATCCTTCCTTCTCCCGCGCGCAGGAGAAAGTGGCGCGCAAAGCGTGACGGATGAGGGTATCTTCCTGGTGCCTACTGCCTATTCCCTAATCGCTAACTTCACTTGCCTCGCGTCGGATCCTTCGTATTCGGGATCGTCGCAAACTCCACATTGTAGACTTCGCCGTCGGCCATGCGTTCGGCGCGCCTTACGTAAGCGTTCTGAATCAGGTCGCGCGTTGCGGGGTCGACTTTGACCGGACCGCGCGGGCTCTCCCATTCCAACCCGAGCATTGCGCCGACGAGCTTCTCGCCGTCGGTCGAGGCGTTTGTCTTTTTCAGCGATTCATAGATCAGGTGAATGCCGTCATAGCCATAGGCGGCGACGATGTTGGGCCTGCGGCCGTTGAGCTTCTTGTAGGCTTCCACAAAAGCCTTATTGGTCGCGCCGGGGTGGGCTGCCGAATAGGTGTGCGCCGTCACTGTGCCCAGCGCCGTGTCGCCCATCGAGTTCAGCGTGTCGTCGTCGAGCATGCTGCCCTCGGCGTATATCTTGATGCCCTGCTGGGCCACGCCTCGCTCCTTGAGCTGGTTCATCAGCGAGACGCCGATGCCCCCCGAGGGCACGAAGATGAACATGGCGTCCGGCTTCAGATCGACCACACGCTGAATGAACGGCGAGAAATCTGGAGCGGCCAGCGGCACGCGCAGCTTTTGCATCACCTTGCCGCCCTTGGCCTCGAAGGCGGCGGAGATGTAATTCTCGTTGTCGATGCCCGGGCCGTAATCGGAAACGAAGGTGACCAGCGATTTGGCGCCCTGCCCGGCCATCCATTCCGCATAAGGATAGGCGAGCTGGGGCACAGAAAGGCTTGTGCGCACTATGAAAGGCGAGCGATCAGGGATGACAGAGGTCGCCCCGAGCATCACGATCATCGGCGTCTTTGATTGCGTGGCCACCTGCGCCGTGGCGAGCGCGCCGGGCGTCAACGTAAAGCCCGCCAGAAAATTCACCTTGTCATTGGTCACAAGCTCTTGCGCCAGACGTCGCGTCTGGTCGGCGACGCCCGCATCGTCCCTGACGATGACCTCAATGCGCTTGCCCGCAACCCGGTCGCCATTCTGCTGAATGTAAAGCCGAACGCCGCCTTCCATCTGCCGGCCCACGGCCGCGAACGGGCCGCTCTGCGATGAGATCAGGCCAATCTTCACGACATCTTGCGCCAACGCCGCCCCTGACAGCAGCGACGCCACAGCCAATGTCGAAATTCCAGAAAGAAACCTCATGCACGCCCCCCGGTAAAATCTTTTCTGTCTGACGAAGTATGGCAGATGAACGCGGCTACGCAACTTGGGCCGCAGCATGGGCATGGCCATGCGAATCGTCTAGGCATAGCTTATGCGAACAGAGCTTCGATGGACTGGATATATCCTCGCGGGCGCCGGACTTGTGGGCGCGGGCATCGCCTTTGGGCGCTTTGGCTGGAAGCCCGCGCCGGTTGAGCCTCCCAAAGACGTTGCGGTGACCGTGGGGGAGGCGCCCGTGCTGGTGAACAGCGCCTTCATGCGCAGACGCGAAGACCGCTTTGGCGGGCGCATCGACGAACTACCGCTGGCTGTGAACGCGCGCACGAT
>CANJPM010000234.1 GCA_947476075.1 Beijerinckiaceae bacterium | reverse complement strand
TTGCAAAGGCGCCGGAGCCCGCCTATACCGGCCTCGCCTGTCGGGAGGTTCAATCAACCGCGCAGCGCGCTTGCGACCTTCGTCTATCGGTTAGGACGGCTGCCTTTCACGCAGCAAAGAGGGGTTCGACTCCCCTAGGTCGCGCCATTTGCGTACAAAACCACGAACATTTCCCGCCTGTGCCTGACGTCCAGCGATGACGTCGGCGATGGTTGCCTTTTCTCCGATGATGCTGATCTTTTGGTCGTCGACTTCAATCCTTGAGATGACTGAGCGTAGATAGGCCTTGCGCGCTTGTGTGTCGCCGGTGTCGAGCTTTTCACGCATCAGCCTGGTGAAGGCTTCGATGCGTTCAGGCGTGACGTTGGAGCTCTGGCGGCCCTGGGTCTCGATCCGGTCGAGGGTGACCTGGATAATGTCTCGTTCGTTTTTCAAGGTCTGGATGCGTTCTTTCAGATCGGCGTCCAGATCGACCACGCCATCTTCGATTGCGCGATAGAGGCGGGCAAGCTTGTCCTTCTTTTCGGACAGTTCGCTTTGCAGGCCTTTGCAGCGATCCGCGACGGCTTGGTCCTTTTGCGAGCGTTGGTCCATAAGAGCCTCCAGAATGCCGGCGAGGCGTTCGGGGGCGAGTAGCTGTTCTTTGACGTTCTGAAGGACAAGTTTGTCGAGCTTGGGCATCGGGACATGGCGGCCTTTACAGACGGATTTGCCTTTCCGGTGACAGCCGCTGCAGCTGTAATAGGTATAGCTCTTCTGTCGGCGCGTCGTTCCTGTGCGGGTCATGCTCGCGCCGCAGGACGCGCAGGTTGCCAGGCCTGTGAGAAGGGTAGGCCCGTTGACCACGCGCGGCGGGGTGACCCTCGGATTGTTCATGGCTAGACGCGCCTGAACGCGCTCAAACAACCCTAACGGGATAAGGGGCGGAACAGGAACGTAGATTACGAGCGATGGATCGTGCAATTGGCCGGTGCGGGAGTCCCGCTTGCCAAATGGCCATTTGCCTGTCGCATAGCCTGCATTGGTCAGGATCTTGTGCAGGGGCCCAACACCGAATGTGGAGCCAAGACGGGTTCGGTAGCCATGGCTGTTGAGCCATTTGCAAGTGTCTTTGACGCCAAGTGGGCCGGAGTGTCCGTCGCCCTCAGTATAGAGCCTGAAAATCAGGCGCAGGGTTTCTGCCTCAACCGGATCAATATCGAGCCGCTTCTTGATCTTGGAGCCACGCCTTTCTGATTCAATAATACGATATCCGAGCGGTGCGCGCGCTCCGTTCCAAAAACCTTGCTTGGCCGATTCCCGCATAGAGCGAATGACGTTTTTGCCATTTTCGCGTGACGTGTATTCGTCGAAGACACCGATGATCTGGCGCATCAGTTCTTGAGATGGGTCGTCGCCCGTTGGTTGCGTCACCGAGATGACTTCAACGCCCAGTTTGCGCAGTCGGCGAATGGTGAGCTCCATTTCAGCGCCATTGCGATAGAAGCGCGAAAAAGCATGGACGCAGATTACGTCAAAGCGACGATCAGGGGATGCCGCTTCTTCCAGCATGCGCTGAAACACAGGCCGGCGATCGTCTGTCGCCGATGCGCCTGGCTCCACGAATTCTGTTGTTACGATCCAGCCATGCGCATCGCAATAGCGTTGGTTCAGATCACGTTGTGAGGGGATCGAGACATCGCCCGCTGCCTGGCGGCCAGTGCTTACGCGCAGATAAAGTGCTGCGCGCCTGGGTCCGCCATCATTGGGTATGGGAGGCGATTTGAAGCTCATCGGATCACCTCTTGGACGAGCCTGTCATTAGGGAGGTCTGACAAAAATCTATTGCTCGGGATCGTGCCAGACAATCGCCTGTTTCTGTCAGTCTCGTAGGAGGCGGTCGAGGTCTTCACCCAGAAGCTGACAGACAGCTTCCAGTTCGGCGGAGCTGACCGGAGTTGTCTGGCCCAATTTGCTTTCGACATCCGGCGCCCAGCGGCATTCGATTGAGCGGTTACGGGCGCGTAGATTGAGGGGGCGCGGCAGGGCATTTGAGGCCCCAGCTTGAGGAGCCCCGTTGGTTTGGGTCTGCGCCCGATATGTCCTTTTTGACCGTGCCATGTGGCAGACATGGCACGGGCTTCGATGCACCTCGATTTAGGAAGTCCAGGAAAATGAGAGGGGTATTTTATACTTCTCGGGCTCATTTCTTTTTTGTCCTGAGGGCATCAGTGGAAGTGTAGAACTCTTCTACCAGTTTGGGGATTGAGGGACCGATTGTGCTGCCTTGAAGTCCACATGCAGTGAGAACCTGTTCGCATAGAACAACGAATTTGCCGTTCGGGCTTTTGGCGGCACGCTTTCCCAAAATTTCTTGTGAAAACACGATCAATATTCTGACGAGATGTTGGCGATAAACGAGGGTGGGGCGTTTTTTTGAGCCATCAGCGTTCAAGAGCCGCCAAGTCACGAGAGCGGTCAGCAGGTCTTTGATGTACTGCCCAAACAGCTTCGGTCCATGTTTTAATCCTACGGCTTGTAAAACAGGGCGCAAGAAAGAATCAATTTTTACAAGATCGACTTTCCCTTTCTCTGCGAACTCAGAAGTGATTTGACGGTCAATCGACGAAGAGATGGCCTTCTCACCCAAGACCTCTTTTACGAAAGCCGGTGATGAGCGTAGCCCGATCATTTCCAGAGCATCAAAGGGCAGATAGTCGCTCATATAGCTTTTACTGCGGTTGATTTCATAATCGAGCTTGACCAAGAGTTTTTCGAGATTGCGCATTCGCGCAATCAAATCCTTTCTCTTCTCAGGCGAATGATTTTCTTGTTTGTAGAGACCGATCTGTGAAAAAGCATGGCAAACCGCATCCTGCAGCGCTGCAGCCTGTTCAGCGGTCAGCCGCATATCCTGAGCGATCTTTGCGAGATTTGCTTCAGTGGGCAGTTGAATTTCGTAATCTGCTTGTGTTTCACTTTTCTTGGTCGAAGCCTTTTTATTGTCCGTCTTCATGTGTGCCTCCCAGATTGCGGATGACATTAACAAAATTGCGGTGCGCCTCCATGGCCGTTGCTTGCTGGTAATAGCGCTCGGTTGTTGCAAAGGTGCGATGCCCTAACAGGGGCGCTGCGATGCGCACATGGGCTGGATCGGCAATTGCCATCAAGGTTGCGGCAGCATCTCGGAACAGGTGCGGGTTCATAGGCGTCCCAAAAGCCTCCCCTGTACGAAGACGGATCCGATCATAAATAGCGATCTGTGTCATGGGCGAGCCGTCTTTGGATACCCAGAGCTCATGGGTGACAGGTTTTGTCCAACGCCCTGTGCGCGATATCAGGTAAGGGCGGTGTTTCTGGAGATATTCATCGAGCGGCTCGATGAGATCTTCGGGTACATAGAGTTCCTGCTCGTTGTATGTTTTGGTTTCTTCCTTATTGAGGACGAGCAGATAAACGCCTCCTATGGGGATGAGGTTCTCGCCGATCTTGCTGCCGGCAATATTACGGCGGCGGAATGGGACATAGGCTGTCATGGCAATCATAAGCCCATCCCGGAAGAGAATGGCAGCCTCAAGCTCATCGGCTGACTTTGCTTGGTTCATCAGGCTTTTGCCAAGGCCCACCAGTTCGTCGGAGAGTTTCAGATGTCTTTTGGAGCGCGCCGGCTTGTGGCGGGCGCGGATCTTGGCGGCCAGTTTATTGATGAATGACCACTTGCGGTCGGGATCAAAGACTTTTGCAGCTTCCCCCAATTCCTGCAGGCGGCTCATGATCGTCTGCGTGCTGTTGCCCAGCCCCTGCATGCACTCCACATAAGCGATGACGCGCTGAGGTGTAATACGCTCAGCCGCCTTCAAGGAGAGCGCTTCTTTGTCGTTGAAGTGCAGAAACGTAAGCCAGCGCCCATACCCTTGCTCGGCCTTGAAGTTGGAAGTTCTGGCATGGTTGGCACGTGCGCCAATATCGAGCGCCAAAATATCTGCGACCTCGCATGCGCGCTCCCAAACAAGGCGGTCCTGCTCAGGCCAGCTTTTTGGTTTCAAACAGGCACGTTCCGGCGCTTTGCCACGCCCATAGGGACCGCCGCTCATGATTGGCCTTCCTTCGTCACCTGCTTGGAGCGTGGACGTGGCGGACGGAGGCGCTCCGGCATCTCTGTGGATTTGCGACGCTCGTTCAACACAGAAGCAAAGTGAAGCCCCACTGTCTTGGTCTCTGCGCCAGCATAAATCGATGACGTCGTTTCAATCGAGCGGTGACCGAGAACGCGGCGCATGACCTCGTAATTGCCAGGGCGGACATCGAGATAGATTTTGGCGCCCGCATGACGGAACAGATGCATGTTGAATTTCAGGCCAAGGTGGTCATGGATGGTTTGCTTGATCTGTCCGGCCAGGGTGCCAGCACTTTTGGGCCCGGCGCCTTCGCCCGGAAAGAGGGCGGTCGTTTCGGCGCGCAGCAAATACGGGCGATATTCACGCACATACCAGGCAAGCAGATCTCTGGTTTCTGGCGGAAATTCAAAATCGATCGGTTCGTCGTTTTTAACGTCCTCTCCCGCGATAACCAGATAAAGGCGCTTGCCACGGGCGATAAGGTGCTTGTCGGTATCGATATCGTGGATGTTTTTGCGGCGCACAGGCATGATCTGCAGAATGGCAATCGCCGCGGCTAACTGGGCGCGCAGGGCGCGACGTTTGATGGGGGTCTTTTTGTCCTTCTCTACCTGCTCGCGGATTTTGTAGGGCAGAGAGAGAAACCTTTGGACAGTCTCAGGCTCATCGAATGGGCGCAGGCGTTCATGGTTCTTGGTGGTCAACTTGCGCCCGCGATTTTTTTGGTTGAGGCGGCTGCTGATCTTCTCAAAGGGGCGCAGCTCATCTTCGTCGAGCTTCAGCCAATATTTGGCAATGGTCTTAAGGAATGAGGCCATATATCCGACCTGCGGAGAGGCCTGCCCGCCGTTCCGGTCCAAGAAAAAGCGCAAGATCAATTGGAAGCGATCGAAAGGCAGAAGCGCCTTTAACGAGGTTAGCTCCTCACGCGGCACGCCTTGGTGAACTGCGGCCGCCGCCGCCATCCGCAACTGGCGTTCGCGGGTTTTCAAGGTTGCCGGACGAGCGGGCTTATCCGGGCCGTCTTCTTCGAGGCTGGCTCCCGCGAGGCGAGCCAGATAGGCTTTGGCATCCTCGTGAAGAGAGGGCGGGTAATAGTCCCAGTCAAATGTATAGATCTCGCGCTTCTGCTCTCGGGGGATTAGCACCTGCGGCCAGCCCTGGATTTCACGCACGCTTGCGTTCCAGGACCAGACGAGGCTGTCCCAGGTCTTTTCTGGATTGGCGCGCAGGCGGTCTTCGCAGATCGCGACACGATAGGCGTCGAGCTCGGCCAAAGTCAGATCTTCGGGCGTAGCGGCGAGCTCGCTGAGTCGGCGCATCAAAGGCAGAAGGCGGGTGCGGCGGCCGAAATCCAGCCGATCGGCCAAGGCCAGCCAGCCCGGCAAAAGGGGGGTGAAGCTACGGCCCGGGAGAAGTGGCGTCGCCAGCGTAAGAGCCTTGCCGAACAGGGAGCGGATGTTGTTCCAGCGTCCCGCTGACACCCCGGCCATCTGGTGGGAGACGCCCTCGAGGCGCCGGCGCAAGCTGGCTGGGTCAATCGCAACGAGAGCAGGATCGGCGCCGAGCACCTTCGCCACCTTTCGAACAGCAGATGCCATATCCGCCTTTGCCTTGGCGGAGATATCCGCCTGAGAAATAAGGAGAAAAAGGTCTGCCAGGGTCTTTCGTGAAGTAGGCTTGGTGGTCATGAGCGGTCTCGTTAGGTCCTGAGTGGACAGGTGGCTAAAAACGTTATTACACCATTC
>CANJPM010000233.1 GCA_947476075.1 Beijerinckiaceae bacterium | reverse complement strand
GCGACCACGAGCGCCACGCATTCGCCCACAAAGCGGACCCGGCCGCGCGCCAGAATAGGCCGTTTGGGCTTCCACATCGGCTCGCCGGCCAGGTTTGCCAGCTCCACTTCGCATGGCATGTCAGGCATGCCTGCGGCGGTCAGATCTGCGCTGGTGAAGATGGCCTTGACGCCGGGAGCAGCCCTTGCTGCGGTCAAATCGATGCTGCGAATGTCTGCGTGGGCGTGCGAGGATCGCAGAAAGGCGCCCCAGAACTGGCCCTCAACGTTCACATCGTCAGTATAGCGCCCCTGGCCCTGCAGCAGGCGGGCGTCTTCCAGGCGACGCAGCGGCTGGCCGATTCCAAATTGTCCCATGCGTCCCCGCCCCAGATGTGCGCCGCGCACCAACGAGGCCCGCAGCATATTTTGACTGGTTCTATAAGCGCGCCGTCGCCCCCCTTGCAAGCGCCGTCGTCATGGCGGAATAGTCACCCAACGCCCGGATTGACCCGGGGAGGCGAACGCCAATTACGGGAGACGCGCTTTGGCTGGGAATAATGGACGGCTTCACGATAAAATCGTCATCGTCACCGGCGGCGCGCGCGGCATAGGCGCGGCTTTCTCAAAAGCTGTCTCAGCGCAGGGCGCTATTGTGGCCATTGCGGATTTGCTGGACGGGGCTCCGGTCGCAGCCGAGATCGAGGCTGCTGGCGGGCGCGCCCTCTATTGCCGGGTCGACGTGTCCAATGAGGACTCGGTGAAGGCGTTCGTGGCTGATCTGTTCGCCCGCTATGGCCGCATCGACGGGCTGGTCAACAATGCAGCAGTTTTCGCAAAACTGAAGCCCAAGCCTTTCTTTGAAATCGATCAGGATGAGTTCGACAAGGTTATGGCCGTGAATGTGCGCGGGCCGTTCCTGCTCGCCAAGGCTCTGGCGCCGATCATGATCGCGCAGAAAGCGGGCAAGATCGTCAACATCGCCTCCGGCACCGTGTTCAAAGGACATGTCGGCATTACGCATTACGTAACGTCCAAAGGCGGCATCGTCGCACTGACGCGGTGCCTTGCGCGCGAACTTGGACCCTACAACATAAACGTCAACGCAATTGCGCCCGGCCTTACAATGAGCGAAGGCGTGCTGGCCAATCCCGACATGGTGGGCGCGCCGGCGCAAGCGACTCTGGGCTCACGCGCCTTCAAGCGCGAGCAGACGCCAGACGATCTCACGGGCTCGCTGATCTACCTGTTGTCGAGCGACAGCGATTTTGTCACCGGGCATACAATTGTTTGCGACGGCGGATCAGTCATGCGCTGAGGCGCGGCTATAATTCGTATTAGGGAGAGAGCTATGAGCGAGCGCGCCTTGAGATCGATGCGTAAATGGCAGGGCCGTTTTGAAGATGGCCCCTTGCTGCGCGGGGAAGGCCATTTCAGCGACGATCACAAGCCCGCAAACGCGCTGGTGGCGGTGTTCGTGCGCTCGCCGCATGCGCATGCCAAGATTGTATCGGTGGACATATCGGCTGCGCGCGCATCTTCAGGCGTTGTAGACGTGATGACCGGCGCGGACTTTGCGGGGCTGGGTTTGGGTTCCGTCTCAGGCTCAATTCCGTTTCCTGGCCGCGATGGCAAGCCGCCTGTCTCGCCGCATCGTCCGGTGCTGGCGCAGGATCGCGTGATGCATGTTGGCGAGCCTGTCGTGATGGTGATTGCGTGCACGCGGGCGCAGGCTGAAGACGCCGCCGATCGCGTGCTCGTTGAATACGAGACGCTTGATCCGGTCGTAGACCTTGCGCAGGCGAGCTCCGCTTCCGTGCAAATATGGCCTCAGGTTGCGGGCAATGTCACGCATGAATGGAGCAATCCGCCGGACGAGGACGGCGCCAAGCGGCGTGCGCTCAACGAGACCTTCGCCAAGGCCGATCACGTCGTCAGCGTTGAGGTTTTCAATCAGCGCATCAGCGCCGTCTCGATGGAGCCGCGCGCCGCCACCGGCAGCTATGACGCAAGTTCTGACCGCTACACGCTGCACACCGGCACGCAAGGCGTGGCGGGCATCCGGGCGCAAGTGGCGATGTGCCTGAAGATCGACATGCCAAAGCTGCGCGTGTTGACCGATGACGTCGGCGGCGGCTTTGGCATGAAGGCCTCGACCTATCCTGAATATCCGGCGTTGCTCGTGGCGGCCAAAAAGCTCGGGCGCGTTGTGCATTGGGCCGCTACGCGCTCAGAATCTTTCATGAGCGACAATCAGGCGCGCGACTCGCTTTGGGACGTCGACCTTGCTGTGAGCAATGAAGGCAAGTTTCTCGCGCTGCGCGTGGTTGGCAAGCAGAACGCGGGCGCCTATCTCACCGGCGTTGCGGTGCTTGTTCCAACAATCCACATCGCGTTCTGCCTGCCGGGGCTCTATGATATTCCCCAGATCAGCGTCGACGCGACGACCTATCTCACCAACACCGTCCCCACCGGCCCCTATCGCGGCGCGGGACGGCCCGAGGCTATGTATCTTCTTGAACGCGCGGTGGAAGCTGCGGCCCGCAAACTCAATATGGACTCGGCTGAGCTGCGCCGTCGCAATCTGATTGCGTCCGCGCAAATGCCTTACGCCACGGCGACGGGACAAACCTTCGACAGCGGCGATTTCCCAGCCATTTTCGAGCAGGCTTTGGGTGAGGCCGATTATGCGGGCTTTGCGGCACGCCGTGAAGAATCGTCCAAACGCGGAAAGTTTCGCGGCATTGGAATTGGCTGTTATCTGGAAATATCCGGCGGACATTATCATGAGCCTGCACGCGTGAACTTTGCGGGCGGCAAGCTCGTTCTCAGCATTGGGCCGGCCTCAAATGGCCAGGGCCACGCCACCGTGTTCCGGCAGTTTTTGGCGGACCGGCTGGAGATTTCGGACGACGATGTGATCGTCACCTCCGGCGATTCAGATCGCGACGTGCCAGGCTTTGGCGCCGTCGCCTCGCGTTCGGCCATGCTGGTGGGCAGCGCCATTGCGGTGACAAGCGATGCGATGCTTGAGAAGGCGAGGGCCGTGGCAGCCACGTTGTTGCAGGCGACCGGGAGCGAAGTCGATTATCGCGACGGCGCATTTGAAGTGACGCGCACAGGCGCGCGCATCTCGCTCTTTGATGTGGCGGCGCGCGCGCAGGAAATGACAAAGCAGGGCGCATTGCAAGGCGACCTTGACACCAATGGCGAAGCCCACACCGGGCCTACTTTTCCCAATGGCGTGCATGTGGCGGAAGTCGAAATTGATCCCGAGACAGGGGCGCTGGCGATCTTGCGTTACACGGCGGTGGGTGATTGCGGCGTATTGCTCAACCCGCGCATCGTCGAGGGACAAATGCAGGGCGGTATCGTGCAGGGGCTTGGGCAGGCATTGGGCGAGTTCAGCAATTACGATTCTACCGACGGGCAATTGCTGGCAGGATCTTTCATGGATTACGTGATGCCGCGCGCCGACCATCTGCCGATGATGAAAATTTTTCATCATCCCGTACCGTGCACAACCAATCCCATTGGCGTGAAAGGCACGGGCGAGGCTGGCACGACAGCGGCGCCGCCGACGATCGTGAACGCGATTGAAAACGCAATCTCGCCGCACAAAGCCTTGAAGCTCGACATGCCGCTGACGCCGCAGGCAATCTGGCAGGCGATGCAAAATGCTCGGTAGAAATCAAAGAAACCTCTGGGGAACAGCATGATCGACATCTACACCCATATTATGCCCGGCCGCTTCCTTGAGGAATTGACGAAAGCCTCATCAAAGCTTGGCAATATCGGCGCGCGCATGCGCAACGTGAAGCCATTGCATGACCTCGACATCCGCTTCAGGCTGATGGACGGCGCAGGCCCCGGCTATCAACACGTAATCTCCCTGCCCAACCCACCTCTCGAAGATGTTTGCACGCCAGATGTTGCGCGCCATCTTGCGCGCGTCGGCAACGACGGAATGGCGGAGCTTTGCGCCAAACATCCTGACCGCTTTCCCGCGTTCGCCGCCACAATCTCGATGCTTGACGTTGAAGGCGCGCTTGAGGAAATTGATCGCGCGATCAATCAACTGGGCGCGCGCGGCATTCAGATTTTCACCAATGTGGCTGGCAAGCCGCTTGATCTGCCCGAGTACGAGCCGATTTTCGCGGCGATGGCGCGTCATGATCTGCCGATCTGGATGCATCCGGCGCGTACCTCCGACATGGCCGATTATCTGAGCGAAGAGAAGTCGCGCTTTGAAATGTGGTGGTGCTTTGGCTGGCCTTACGAGACGTCCGTCGCAATGTCGCGCATCGTCTTTAGCGGCCTCCTTGATCGTTACCCGCAACTCAATATCATCACCCACCATTGCGGCGGCATGATCCCTTATTTCGATGGGCGCGTGGGTCCGGGGCTGGACGTGCTGGGCAGCCGCACGCTGGATGAAGATTATTCGGGCGTGCTGAAAGGCCTGCAACATCCACACATGGACTATTTCCACCGCTTCTATGGTGACACCGCAATGTTTGGCGGCTCGATTGGCTTGCACAGCGGGCTGAAGTTTTTTGGCGCCGATCATGTCGTTTTCTCGACTGATTCCCCGTTCGCGCCGATCAAGGAAACCATTGCGGCTCTCGACGCACTTGAATTAAGCGCTGAAGACCGCGAAAAGATCACCAATGGCAACGCCCGCAGGCTGCTCAAACTTTGAGCTGCATTTGAAACTTGAAAGGAGCCTTTATGAGCAAGATTAAACTCTCTATAGCGACCACAGATTACGATCACTTCCGTGATTTCCGCACCGGCGAAGTGCGCGCCGAGGGCATCGATCACAATTGGCTCAATCTGGGCCATCACGAATGCTTTGCGCGCTTTACGGCGAACCGGGAATTTGACGTGTCGGAGTTGAGCTTCGCCAAATTCACCACGCAGGTCTCACGCGAAGATTGCGACGTCGTCGGCCTGCCGGTGGTGTGCTCGCGTCTGTTCCGGTTTTCATCATTCTATGTGAACAAGAATTCCGGCATCAAAACCGTGCAGGATTTGAAGGGCAAGCGCGTCGGCTCGCCCGAATGGGCGCATTCCGCGGCGGTTTATATGCGCGGCTGGATGCACAACGATTGCGGCGTGAAGCTGACTGACGTGCATTGGTATCAGGCCGGCGCCAATGCGCCGGGGCGCGTCGAGAAGGTTGAGCTCAATCTGCCTGAAGGGATGCAGCTTACGCGCGTCAGCGACAAGTCGCTTTCGGAAATGCTGGCGTCAGGCGAAATTGATTGCGCCATCATCGCGCGTCCGCCGACGTGTTTCCTTGAAGGCCATCCAGACATCGTGCGCCTCTATCCTGATTACATGGATATGGAGATGGAATATTTCGAGCGCACGAAAGTCTGGCCGATCATGCACATCATCGCTGTGCAAAAGCACATCATCGACGCAAATCCGTGGGTGGCGCGCAATCTCTACAACGCGTTCCTTGAATCAAAGCGCCGCAGCATCGAGCGTCTGTTTGACCCCGCAGTGTCGCGCTATCCGCTGCCGTGGCTGCCGACCTATGCGCGCAAGATGCGCGACATGATGGGCGGCGACACTTTCCCCTACGGCATCGACGAGAACCGCAAGACGTGGGAGCAGATGTTGCTCTACACCTATCAGCAAGGGATCGCGCACAGGCACATGACGCCTGATGAAATCTTCCCAAAGGGAATGATGACGAAAGTGATCGTCTAGCGTTGAAGAATGAAAAAAGCGCGGGATTTCCCCCGCGCTTTTCAAACTCAAGAAATGCGGCCTGGGCTTCGTGCTCAGGCCGTTTTCAGTTTTTACTTTTCTTTCAGAATATCAGCGGTTTTCGCGATGATGTCGGCGGGCATTGCGTAGGCGTCGGCCACGACCTGCTGCACGGCGTCGCCGCTCACAGGCGTGATTTCGAGTTGGCCCTTGTCGGCTTCGCTCAGG
>CANJPM010000232.1 GCA_947476075.1 Beijerinckiaceae bacterium | reverse complement strand
TTCTTCATGCCGCCGCGCACGCCGGACGATCGCGTCGCCGCTATCCGTAGAGCATTCAATGCAACTATGACCGATGCCGGTTTCGTCGCTGACGCTCAAAAAAGCAGGCTGGACCTTACGCCCGTGACCGGAGAAGAATTGGAGAAGATTGTCGCAGAAACTCTACAGGCTTCCGCGAACGTTCGTGCGATTGCCGCAAAGGCGATGGAATGAGTGCGGCGCTTACCGAGCGGCATAATTAGAGTATCGACGCAACCGCTTCTAGAATGTGCTGCGGACCTGGGACGAGATATTCCTCCATCGGTCCGCTAGCTGGAACAGGTGTGTTTGGTCGGCCGACGCGCCTTATCGGGGCCTTCAGATATTTAAAACCGCGATCAGCCAGAACGCCCGCGATCCCAGAACTGACGCCGCCATGAAGCGGCGATTCATCGACCACGATCACGCGTCCGGTTTTCTCGATTGATTGCAAAAGCGTGTCTTCGTCCAGCGGCGAAAGCGATCGCACATCAACAACTTCTGCGCTGATGCCTCGGGTTGCAAGCTGTTCGGCTGCCTCGAGCGCGGCGTGAACCATCAGCGAGACTGCGATGATCGTCACGTCAGTCCCCGTTCGTTTCACATCGGCTTTGCCAAAGGGGATGGAGACGCCAAGCTCAACATCGCCCATCATGGTTGCTTGCTTGAAGTGGCTCATGATGAAGGTTGGATTGGGATTCGTTAGCGCCGACCGGACGAGTCCATAGGCATCGTTGGGGGTCGCTGGCAAAATCACCTGCAGGCCGGGCGTATTCCAAACATAGGCGTGCATGTCATGACTGTGTTGCGGAGCGCCCGCACCCCGCACGCCGTGGTTCACATGATAGACGACGGGGGCGCGCAATTTTCCGCCCGACATATAATTACAAACGGCAGCCTCGTTTACAATTTGCGAAAAGGCGAGGAATGAGAATGCTCCGGTACCCAGATCGACAAATGGACGCGCACCCGCCATTGCGGCGCCCGCGCCAACAGCAGCGTTTGCGGCTTCGGATGTCGGCGGCTCACAGACTCGCGTCGGAAATTTTTCTTTCAGCTTTTTGGCGAGGACGCGCGTGGGGCCAAGGCTAAATGGACGACCGATCAAGCTCACGCTGTCGTCAGCGATCATTGAATCGTTCAACGCGGTGAGAACGGCTTCTGCATAGCTCATCTTTTGAATCGTCATGGTCCGATGATCCTATGCAAAGACATGATCGAGCGCCTTGCGGGCGTTGGGATAAGGCGAGGATAAAGCGAATTCTACGGCGACTTCCATGCGTCGGGTGATCGCGATGTCGATCTCTAATAGTTTACTGTCTCCCGCAGGCTCATTTGCTAGCTGGCGGGCGATCTTCAGGACGGGATCATTCACCTCAAACCATTCGCGATCTTCATCGGGAATTGTTTGACGGCCGAGCGCCATGTTCAAATCCGTTCGACCTGTGACTGGCTCTGGCCATTGCGTGCGATTGCCCGGCCAGCGGGCTGTCTTCACCTCTATGAAGAAAGGCCCGGCACCGCTGCGGCAATGCTCAATAGCTAAAGTAAAGGTTGAGTTGAGCTCATTTAAATCAAGGCCGGCAACGCTTTTGGTTGCGATGCCACACAAGCGGGGAAGATCACAAAGATCGCTGACTGCATGTTCTTTGCTAAGCGTTCCGCTCGGCGTCCAAAGTGTAGCGTCGTTGTTCTCGCAGACAAAGACAAGCGGCAGCTTCCAAAGCGAGGCCAGGTTTAGAGATTCAAAAGAAACCCCTTCCTCCAGGGCGCCATCGCCGAACAGCGCCATCGTCACTGACTGATCGCCGCGCTGCTTGCAAGCATAGGCGCCGCCGACGCCAAGACTGATCGCGCCGCCGACGATGCCTGACGTGGACAAGAATCCAAGCTCGGGAGCGGTGAGATGAAAAGACCCAGCATAGCCAGAATTCATGCCAGCTTCACGACCCAGAATTTCCGCAAGCGCAATTTTTTCGCTGACGCCACGCGCCAGCATATGTCCGTGGTTCCTGTGGGTCGTCGTGATGTGATCCCTTTGGGCCAGAAGGTCCATCGCGATCGCCGCCGTTGCCTCCTGCCCAATGCAGACGTGGAAGTGTCCAGAAAACTTGCCCGTTTTATAGAGCGCGATGAGCTCTTCTTCGAATCGGCGCACTAGAAGCATGTTCGAGAAATATCGCCATTTTGAATCGAGATCGAGCATGGACTTGTCCATTATTGAGCAGCGAACAATTGTGCGCCGCGATTGAAATCATTCTTTTCGGCTAGGGCGAAATAGCTGTGCTTGCTTTTTTGATGAGATCAGGCGGCAGGCGATGCAGATCTTCGATGAGGTTGGTGACATCGGCGCCAGAACGCGGCTGATTAATCTCGATATTTGCTTTTTCCGTTTCAGCGATGAAGCTAGGATCCAGAAGCATCTTGTCGAAGGCGCTCCTCAAGGCTGCGATCCGATCGGCAGGCACGCCCGGCGGCGCATAGATCGCGCGACCGACGGCTGATTGTGCGAAGATGAGTTTGAGGATATTGCGCTCTGCGTCATCTCGCCCGAGGTCGAGAACAGTTGGAACGTTGGGCAAGTCGGGATGAGGCTCAAGTGAAAGTTGAGCCAGGATGTTGATTTTCTTTTCTGATAGCCAAGTTGGTTTGCCTGCGACGATGGAGGAGTAATTCCATGCACCGATACCCATGGTTTCTCCTCGCTCCATAGCGAGCGCTATCTCCGCCGTTCCGTTATATCCGGCTATCACCTTGATTTTGGCGCCTAACAACTTACTCACTGCAATCGGGAAGATAGTGCTCCCGTCTGTTGCTCCGCCACCGCCGACAATCAGCTCTTTTGTAAAAAGATCCTGGGTCGTATTTACCCCTGATGTGTGCCACGATACGGTCACCGCGACTTCTGTGTTCAGGCTCCCAATCCAGTTAAACTTACGCGCGTCGTATCTGGCGCCGGTCATCCCAAACAATGCGGCGGTCACAAGTGCGCCCGGACCAAGCCCAATTACGCTCCCGTCATTTGCAGCCTGCGTCGCCATGTAATTGGCCATAACTACACCTGCGGCGCCGGGCATGTTTTGCGAAACAGTCGATGGGGCCCCGCTTAAAACCTTCGACAAATGCTTTGCGAACAAGCGGCCGTAAAGGTCGAATCCGCCCCCCGGTGCGTGACTAATCAAGACAGTCACATTTTTGCCTTTGTAGAAGGCCTCAGGTGTTTGAGCGTCGGTAGCGTTGACACTAACTGAAGACAGCGCGATCAATGCGGTCGCAATTGACACCAGCTTCATTCCAGCCTCCCAGGTTCTGTTTTCGTCGGGCTTGTAATTGCCCGTTGACGATTTAACTATGCTCCCGAGCCGATTGACCTTGCAAGCAGCTTTTATCAACGCTCTGTAACGACGCGTTGTTCGTGTTCAGATTAAACTGAGCTTCCGTCTAAAGATCTGGAAGCAAGCAGCGACCGAGTTTGAGAGGTTAGATGCGGAAGCTGTTTCAGTTATGTTATAGCTCTTGCTCACCCCGGCCTTTTGCAGCTTCTTTGGCTTGTGGTGTCTGCATATAAAAATTCAGGAACTCATAGCCAAGGGAAGCGTCGTGCACGAGGTTGAATTGTGCGAGCATCTGCTTGTTGAGGACGCGCTTGGTTAGCGCCAGAGCATACGCGTTGCGTTTTAACAAGCGCTGCGCGATCTCATTTGTTTTAGCGTCTAATTGGTCTCTGGGCACCGCATAATTCACTACACCCATCGTCGCAAGCTCTTTAGCGGTAAAGGGCCGCGCCAGCATTAGATATTCTTTCGCCATGTTCATCGGCATTTTTAGCGGGGCGAACACGGATCCGCCATCTCCCGTGACCATGCAATGATCGGCTGAGCCCACCATTTTCCCGTCAATCTCAAGCTCCCCTGCGCTCATATGATGATCGGCGATGATTGCCTCTTCACAAGCGATTATGAAATCACATGCCAGAGCGAGGTTCGCTCCGAATCCGACTGCATGACCGTTAACTCTCGCGATTACTGGCTTTTCGATTGTGCACATAATCTCAACGGCGCGCGTTACGCCTGACATTATGTCCCAATCATTGCCCGGATTGCCATGATGCCCGTAAGATGATGGCGGGATCGTGAACACGTCATCTTTCCCGGTGATTACAATAATGCGAACTGAATTGTCGTCGCGCAACAAGTTCAATGCGCGGGCCACCTCTGAAGCGCGCTGGGCGCCTCCGCGGTTTTCCTGTCGCATCAAGGCGCGCAAGTGCGGCTCTAGGCGTTTCATCTCGATAGTGGCGACTTGTCCTTCGCGCACGATGTCCAGAAGCATAAAATCAGTCATTTGATCACCAGCTTGAAATGGACAGCGTTAATCGGCGAGTAGCTTGCGGAAACGCTCGCGCACAGGCATTGGCGTCAGAGATGCTTTTCTAATGAGTTCAGCGACCGCGACGCCGTCTATGGGGCTTGTGAGAATTCCTACGCGCATCATTTCGTCCCTGAACGTCGTGTCCAACGCCATATCCATGAACGCCTTGCGCAGAATAGCGGCCCGCTCTGGCGGTAGATCCGCGGGTGCGACGACCGGGAGCGCCATGAAGAATGGGAGTTCCGCAAATTCCAGCAGCGCAAGGTCGTCGGCGTTCTTCATTAGTTCACGTCCAATAGGCACGTCCGGATATTCAGGTAGCCGCTCCGTCCGCCCAAACGCCATCAAGGGCCGCAGTTTCTTTTCCGCCCAGAGATTTGGGCGACCTACCATGATCGCGCTGATGTCTACGATCTGTCCGTCCATCTCGCCGCGTTCCATCGCAAGCCAGATTTCGTTGGCGCCAGGAAACCCGCGCACGACATCGACTTTCACGCCAGCAAGATCGCGAGCGATCAACGCAAACGTTATATTAGTTGAGCCGGCGCGGGTGCCGCCGAGAATTGCTTTCCTGTCGGCAGCATTCAGATCGCCAATAGATTTTGAGGGGAAGGTGTCGTTCACCACCATCAGGTATGCATCGTTCTTGTAAGACGAGAGGCTGCCGAGCCAGGTGAGTTTTAGTGGGTCGAAGGTCGCCTTCACATCGCCAAGCAAAGCAAGTTGCGGCAGGGCGCGACTCATGACGACGATCGATAAACCATCGCGCTCCATGCCCTCGCCCAGCCTGTTAGCTAATGCAAGGCCCCCAGCTGTAGGTTGGTTCTTGACTACGGTCGCAGGATTCCCGGGGATGTGATTTCCAAGGTAGCGGGAGATCACTCGGCCTGCGGTGTCGTAATAGCCACCGGCTGTAGAGCCAACGACCACGCTGAGCGTCTTGCCAGCATAAAACGGCGCCGCCGCTTGCGCTGCCGCCGTTTGCGGCGTTAAAGACGCTGCGCAAAGAATAGCCGCAGCTAAAGCGGATGTATTGATTGCTCTATCCCGGAAAATCAACTTTTTGCCCCTGTTTTAATCATGGATCAGCGACGCCCGATGATCGCAAGTTGAATATTCAAAAACGCGAATTTTAACTCACTTAACAAGATCGCGGATACGCTGGGCAAGGTCTGCCGGCGTCGAGTAGACACGCTCTATCAGCTCGTTGATGCGCTCGCCCGAGACCGGATCAATCTCAATGCCACGTTTAGTTGCTTCCTCTAGAAAGGACGTATCCTTCATTGTCGCATCGAAAGCTTTGCGCAATGCGTCAGATCGAACCTTCGGCACATCGGGAGGCAGCATGAAAGGTCGCCCCATGACCTGCTCGACAAAGGCTATTTCGAAAATACGTCGGGCTTCTTCGGTTGGTGCAACCTCTAGCGCCGTCGGCACGTTTGGGTATTCGGAATCGCGCTGCATGCCGAGCTGCAAGATGACATTAACGGTCCCCGCTTTCTCCCACGGCCTGTAACGGGCGCGAAACGCGGCTGATGTTC
>CANJPM010000231.1 GCA_947476075.1 Beijerinckiaceae bacterium | reverse complement strand
GACGCCAGCGATCATCAGGCCACGTTCGCCAAACCTGTCCGTCAATTGCGGCCCAGGCAGCACGGTCAGCAGGAAACTGATGAAGTAGGCCGAAAAGGTCAGCGACGCGGCAGCCGCCAAAAGGCCATGCTCCTGGGCTGCAGATGTGATCAGCTGCGGCAGGAAACCTGCGGACAGGCTCTCGACGAAGACAGCGATGAAGAACACCGGCGTCAACCGGGTCAGCAAGTTTTCCGACGCATCGACGTCGTGACCCCGCGTGAGCGTGCGCGACAGTTTCAGAAACAAGGTCGAGATCAGCGCGACGCCCAGAAAGAGGGCCAGAAAGTTCTTCGCACTGCGGCTCACCGCCGCAATCACGGCGTCCATCGGCAAGGTGACGGAGACGTTCAGCTTCCTCTCTCCACCGAGCGCGCTCGAAAACTCATAGCTTCCCTCGTCAGCGCGCCAAGGCTTTCCAACCATGGCGGGATCGAGATTAAGGCGAACAACGCCATTCTCGTTCAGGGAAATGGAACGAATGTCCGGGTCGAGCTGGCGGTATTGATCGAAGACCTGCGTGAGCCCTTCGAAATCTTCCAGGGTCAGCGCGAAAGCGAAGACCGGTTCGAAACGCTCGCGCAAAGAGTCCGACAGCGCACGCGCCTTGGCTTGGGCGCCCTCCGAATAGATCGACACAAGCGTTTGCAGCACAAGGGCTGCGATGAAGAGGAAGGCAGCTGCAAAGATTATCGCCGTCCAGCGCCCGCGTCGGTCCCGTCGGTCAAGCGCGACAACGACGAGCCCGCAGACCAGCGCAATGACCAGCGAGAGCGGCAGGAAGAGGGCGAAGCGCTCCCATAACGCCTTTTCGATTTCGGCCCGGCTGACCGTCACGCCTAGCGCGCCCACCGTGCTGAAGCGATCGTGCAACGGGAGAAAGACCTGAAGCCAACTCTCATCGCGCTGCGTCAGGAAAGAAGACGTTTCCTGCTCGGCAAGACCGCGCAAGGCAGGGGCGCCCGGCGCGCCAACCTCAAAGGCGACATCACCTGCGCGCGTGCTGACGAAAATGGAATGAATGCTCTGGTCCGAAGCCCGAATGCGGTCGCCGAACTGACGAAAGCCGGGGAATTGCTCAATCGGCAATCCCGCGCGGAGATGGGACTCAAGTGGCGCACGAATGATTTCAGCCTGCGCGACAAGCTTTCCGACGACAAATTTAGGGTAGGTCCGCTGCACTTCGCCGTAGCCGACATAGACCAACAGCAGCAACGATCCACAGCAGATAGAAAAGATCATCAGAAAGAGGCGCAGCGAATTTTGCCATGTCGTGAAAGTTTGCTGGCTCATATCAGCTGATCTTCCATGAATCGCGACAGGCGAGGCGCAAAACGACGCCGGCGCGTTGCATATTGCGAGAGGGTGTCAGAGAAGACAGAAAGGATCAGGTCGTCATAGGTCATGCCAATTTCCGTTAATCCAAGACTGACGATATTGATTACGCCATTTTCCGCGGCTTTCAGGTCCGGCTTGGGGTTGGCTTCGAGTACGCAGCAGACCCCATCTGCATCGGCGCGCACGTCGAGCCGCACGAGCGTGCCCAGATTCATTCCCTCGTAAACGGCGCGCGCCAGCTGCGCGAGGTCCGCTCGGACCGGATCATCCGTCGCGAGAAGGCGCAGCCGCGCCTGCGTTATTGGCTTCACGTCCATTGACGTGAACACGCGCTCACCTGCGTCCAAAAGGCGCTCGACAGGCGAAAAGATGGTTGGCCCGTCTGAGATAGTGACCCGGCCATTGCGCACGCATACGCCGCCATAGACCGCAACGGTGTATTCAGCACCCGGAAGATAGTGTTCGACCAGGACGTGGCCTTGCGTCACGTCGTGAATCTGCCGCATAGCGTCCACGATGTCGTCGAGACAATCGGCAGCCATGACATGAATCGAGGCGCGTCCGGACACCGGTTTGGCGACATAGGCGCCGGCCTCACCGAGCGCCTTACGAAGCCCGGCGGCATGCAGCGGCGCGACGCCGTCCCAATCGACGAAAGGTGACGTCGGGACGCCCAGACTGCGCATCAGATGCTTGAAAACATGCTTGTATTCGAGCAATGACACGCTCAGCGGATCATGTCCGACATAAGGCACGCCCATCAGTTCGAGCATTGCTGGCGTATGGCTTACCGCGTCAAACCCCTGCACGCCTCCGGAATTTACCCAGACGATCTCCGGGTCGATTGCGGCGATATTGGCAGCCAGTTGCAAACCGTCGGAGATAAGATGAACCTTGCGAAAGCCGCTACGCCGTAGGGATTGGGCTATGTCCTCAGCAACGGCACGGTAGCTTTTTGTCGCACGCGGATTGAATGTTTCGTGCAAAACTGTTCCCGGCGCCTTCGGATCACCGCCATACACCACACAAATCGACCCATCCTGCATCAATCGATCGAGAAGGGAGCGTAGCCTGCGACCTTGCTCGACCTGGTCAGGGATATGAACGTTCATTTGTTGGGGATCCGCTGCAAACCGAAGAACCTCACCGATGGGCTTCGTTCTTCCTGAATCTCACCCTCGATCGGACAGGCTTCAATAGACAAGGCTTGGAGTTGAGCCGCAATGACGTCGCAGAGACCAAGCGCCTCTGCAGGTCTACTGAGGGTCGTATAGGCGCTCAGGAAAACCCGACGCGCGGGCGCTGATTCGAAGGGAATGGCGACACGCTCACCTTCAGCATGCATCTCTTGCGTGAGGGCCGCTGCAAGCTCAAGCCCAATGCCCGGCAAGAGGCTTGCCATGACATCAGCCTCTCCGACGAGAAAAGGCAACAGGTCGCCTGTGCTGTCGCGGCGCAAGGCATTCTGGAACGGGAGCCGGGTGGCGAGGATGAGATCGACAATCTGCTGCGTGCGCGCTGTCGGCATATCGCATTGGCGCGCGAATTCCGCCACTGCGTCGGCTGACATGCGCTCAAGGTCGCGCCTCGGTCCGCTGGAGCCGCCGGGATGGCGCAGATCATGGCCGAGCATAACGATAGACAGAATGTGGGTCGGGCAGGGCAGCGTCAGCCCGAGGCGCTGGCTACTTGCGCACAATGCGTCCATGGCCAGCATCGTATCGAGCGTGTGCAGAGGATTGTGATAGCCATTCGGCTCTCGCGACCGGGCATCAGCTTCAATATCCGCAAGAAGCGCCGCGAACAGCCGGGATGCAGGGGCGTCGTCTGCCGGGATAGCCCGGGCAAATGCGGCAAAAGCAGCCCGCCAGTCGAAGTCCGCAAGCCGAGAGGCGCGCGCTGCAGACTCGAAGTCGGCGAGATGGCCTTCGGTCTTGGGCGGCTCGCTCAGCGGACGCTCCCCAGCGACGGCACTGCACGGCGCAGAACTTCATAGCAGCCAAACAAAGCCGCCGTGTAGAAAAGGTCTCCCAAAAGTGTTGACTGGAAGAAGGGAATAGCCGCCACGTAACAGTCTGCAAGACCCGACAATGTGCGTGGATAAAGTCCATCCTGCAACCAAACGCCGAAATTGGTCACTGAGAAGAAAAGCGTCGAACCCGCAACCGAAGCGCCGGCGATCTTCGTCGGGTGGCGCGAACCCGTCAGCGCTCCCATCCAGACCACAGCGGCAACGCTGATGTAAACGAGCAGCATGCCCGCGTGCAGGCCCAGCACGAGATCCGTAAGGAACAGGGCGACAAGTGGAACGAGCATCGCAAGGCGCCGGTCGGCGAACTGCGCTCCAGCGAACAGCGCCATGGCGGTCACCGCAGTAAAATTCGGTGGATGCGGCAGCAGGCGCGTCATGGCAGCGAAGGCGATCATGCCGATGAGGGTCGTGATCCTGATTTCCACCGATAAATCCTCTTCAACACAGCAACGGACCTCTGGCCCACGCCAATTGACAGTCCTGTTTGCGGCAACATAGCCGAGGCTCGATGTCCGATCCATGCCAAAGTAAAGCGACCGGACCAAAGTGGCAAAGTTGAAGAGCCCCGAGACTTGCGGCCGCCTTATTTCATAAATTTGAGGCAGGGAGGCTATAGATGTTCAATGACAATTTCAGAGCAGAGTTCAAGTGGGAGGCGAAGGCCCGCATTGTTGAGAGAAGCTATCGGATAGCGGAGTTTTCGGAGCATTATAACCCGCTGAGCACCCCTTCAAATGGAGAAGCCGCCAGACCGAGCTGTTCCACAGAGCCTGGAATGGCAGTTGCAACGTGTATGGCTATCGTAAATTGCGTGATGATCTTACCGAGCAAAGCCAGAGATGCTGCCCAAACGGGATCTAGTGGTTGTGATCGACATCCAAACGAGGCTTATCATAGGGTGGTCCATGCAGAGCCGCCAGACGATTGCGGAGGTCCTGCAGGCGTTGCTGACGGATGAACGGTGCGGGAAGTGCAAGAACAAGGTGACAATCCACTCGGACCGAGGCTCACGGTCAACGAGCCTAAACTGGGCATAACGTCTGCAGGCTAATGATCTGGAACATTCGATCAGCCGCTGTTGCAACTGCCACGACAATGCTTTTGCCTAGAGTTCCTTTAATCTGCTCAATCACTCAACAATAAGCCGGCAGACCAGCCAACCCACGCAGATGCAAGACAGTACGTGTTCAATTAAATCGAAATGTTCAAAAATCTTGATCGCAAACATGTCAGGGATGGGATGCTTTGGCCCGTTGATTTCAAACGGCAGTAAAAAACGAGCACCGACATTGCCGGATGCTGTTGGGTGACGCAATGAATTACTCCGCCTCTGGCGAAGATCGGACCTGCATCAATCGACCGTATTATTCGGTCTGGGTAGACTTCCTTCAGTATGCCCTTGGCGACCGTGTCCAGAGGATCGCCAAAATGGCATAGTAACACCTCATCATTCAAGATGTAGTGATTGATATATGGATAATTAACAAGGCCATAAGTGTTACTGAGGATTTCAGGTTCAGGATTTCGAATAATGTCGTACTTGGTTTGCTCTTTCAATCTTGAAATCACATCAATGCTTACCAAAAAATCTGGCTGTGATGGTTTTTTTGATCGTGAACCAAAAGTAGATTCTCACTTAAAAAAACACGCAACAATGTCAATATGCCCTTTGGTCCCGAAATATTCGTAGTCCCGTATTGATCCAAGTCACCTGCTCTCTTCCGGGTTTGGCGTTGTGTTCACGTTCAACTGCAACCCTTGTTCGATGAGGACTGCACTCCATTCCTAACTGAACTGTTTCGGTTGCCAGGAGCAGTCCAATACCATAGGCATGAAATGCATCACCTTCGTTTATGAGAGCACTCTCAACCACTCTGGCGCAAGCCTGCTCTGCCATGAAGCTTGCCACTTTATCATCGAGGTAATAGCGGCATCGCCCTACCGGGGCACCCCACCCATTAAACCTCCAGTCGATGGCAGATAGCCTCCCTCATCAATTACAAAGGTTGCGGCGCTATCGCGCGGCCAGCTTTCATTTAGAGCACAGTCAACAAATTTTATTCTCAATAGATAGATACCTTCTAGCAATCTTTCTCTGGTGTGGATTTCCAGGACAGCTACCTTCGCGTATTATAAAGCAGCGTTGGCAACCTATCCCCAAGCTAAATACGCATCTTCCGCCTGCGCATAATCTGCTACAGGCCGAGCGACCCGGGTCCGACGGAAGTCACCGATCAAGAACATCCAGACTATGAAGGCCACTATGGAATGGTCTTTATTATCGGACGGTACAAACATCAGTAGAAGCAGGAATTGAACTCTATCGATAGGTGAACGTATCCTATTCATGCGTTGATCCTTGCCTGCCTCCCGTAAAATGCTTCTCCCTGATATATGGCTTATGAGCGTTTGAATATGCCCAACCTAGGGCAACCTCAGCTTAGAAACTCCCGGCTCATTCCTCAGTCGCTCGGCCGCTGTTTCGGGCCGACGAATTGAGTTTTATCGGCGCTTTATTGCCAATGGCCCCGTGTCGGAGAACCTCGTTGTAGCTCCTACACCAAGGCCCGGAGTTTCGGCGCGCTTCGTCGATGCTCAGGAACCAGTATGTATTCAGCCACACCCCAGCAGACTTGCCGTTTTGGCTTTCGATGAAGCCGTTACCGGAAGCGGCAGTGCGGCTTTGGTCCAAATGTACGCTCGAGGAATTCGACGAATATCGGTTGCTGCGCGGCAATGACCT
>CANJPM010000230.1 GCA_947476075.1 Beijerinckiaceae bacterium | reverse complement strand
CTGATTCGAGTAGCTTTAAAACGTTCCCAGCTGGGATGATGCCCCAGTTGATTTCCGAGACGCCGAAAATTGCCGTATCTGCAGCCACTGCGAGATCGCATGCGCACGCCGGATTAAGTCCGCCGCCGAAGCAATAGCCATTCACCATAGCGATCGTCGGCTTCATGTAAGAGATGATTCTGCGCCACTGCCAATCGTTGTTGATCTCTGAGATTTGTCGCCGAGCCTCATGGGACAAACCATCAGTTGCCCGAAAGTAGCCTTTGAGATCCATACCCGAGTGAAATGAGTCGCCTGTGCCTGTGATGACGACTACCCCACAACTGTCGTCGACCTCCAGCTCAGCAAGAACATCCCTAAGGCGTATGGCCATTCCGACGCTAATTGCATTCCGTTTTTCGGGACGATTGATCCGTAACCAGGCGATCCCATCCTCATGCTCTACGACGACGTGGTCGCGAGCTTCATAGGCCAGCTTCTGGAGGTCCAACTGAGACAACGGCTAATCTCCCTTTGGTTACCCAAGCTTTACCCGTTTCGTTCATGCGGATGTTGGCTGGCAAGGGGAAAAGAAGATAGCATAATAATGGAAAACTAAGTTTCGATATTGGAAACTTAGGTAGGCTCCTCTTCCTGACCTAAGCGCTTCAAAATCAGCTCCGTGAAACCTGCCTTTCTGCTTCGGCACCAGACCTGACGGCGCGTCTCGAGGCTGCTCGCTTAGAGCCCGCCCGCTCAAAATGTCATCTATGAGACTGCCGCAAAGTACCGGTAGGACGTTCGCTATTGATGTTGGCCAGCCGCATGAGGTGATTCGGTTGTTATGTTAGTTGACTATTTGGTTTGTAGCTTGCGCTGGGGTGGCCAGCGAAGCTTTTTGGGGTTGCACAGCGGGCCAGTGTTGAACCTCTGGTGTAGGTGGGTGATATCGCAGTGATGAGCGGGGCCTGATCGTATTGTAATGCCGCCTCCAACCCTCGATGACGATCTTTGCCTCGTTCAGCGTGTAGAAGATCTCGTCATTTAGAAGTTCATCCCGCAGCTAAGAGTTGAAGCTCTCGCAATAGCCGTTCTCCCAGGGGCTGCCGGGCATGATTTAGGCGGTCTTGGCGCCTAGGGCGGCGAGCCAGTCGCGCAAGTTCCGGGCGATAAACTCAGGGCCGTTATCCGAGCGTATGTCCGCCGTGGATCTGCTCTGCATCGTTCGACAACTGGAAGGTCGCGGCTTTATCATGTTGCAGCGTTTATGGGACCGCCTCAAACAATTCAATGAACGCTCATCATACCCATTGACATTTGTTTTCTGCATACTTAGCCTATTACAAATAGAAAAACTGCATGAAAGCGGTGATCTGGGGAGGATCCGATAGCGTCTTTAAGACGTATCGTTTTCGTTTTTTTGAAGGCGTCGGACACTCTGCACCAACACTATATAATTCTTACAGGTGAGCGTAGCGCTCGCCCGCAGGAGGCGCGCGTTCAACGATCAGCTTCTGATCAACAACGGGCTTCGCACATTACTCGCACCATGCGCGAAATACACCCATGAACATGTCAAAGATGATGCAGATCAGTCCACCAGAAGAGTGACAAGTTAAGCAAGGAGGAAACAGGCCATGAAGCGGAAGGCACTTAGCGGCGTGCTAGCTCTTTTGTGTGGCCTTGCTGCCTTGCCTGCCCGTGCTGACGACTTTTACCGCGGCAGGACGATCCAACTAATCGTTGGAACGGATGTCGGCGGCAGCTACGATCATAGCGCCCGCCTCATTGCCCGCTTCTTGCCTAAATATATCGATGGGAGTCCCGCACTAGTAGTGCAGAATATGCCTGGAGCAGGAAGCGTCGTCGCGGCGAATATGATCTACAACGTCTCTCCGCAAGACGGTTCAATCATCGGTGCCTTTGTGCAGACATTGCCTCTGAGCCAGCTCTTCGGCGAGGCTAAGACGAGATTCGACGTGGGTAGCTTCCAATGGATTGGGAACCCCACATCATCCCCGAATGTGATCGTCGCACTAAAAATAACGGGCGTTGCGACGATCGACGATGCACGAAAGAAAGAAATCCCAATAGGCGTCACGTCGCACGCTTCCTCAGGCGGAATGGAAGTTGCACTTATCAACAACCTGCTTGGCACTAAGTTTAAGGCGGTGACGGGCTACAAGGGTGGACGAGAAATCGATCTGGCCATCGAACGCCACGAGGTCCTTGGACGCGCGGGCCAGTCCTGGGAAGGCTGGAAGCAAACACGGCCAGACTGGATCAAGAACGGCGCAATCAACGTACTCGTCCAAATAGGCGCCAGAAAAGCAAAAGATCTTCCAGACACGCCGCTGATAACCGAATTGTCCAATCAAGCGCAGGCGAAGCAGGTCTTGAGCATATATTCAGGGACCATAGCCTTGGGTCGGCCCCTTGCCATGGGCCCCAGAGTTCCGGCAGAACGCGTTCAACAAGTTAGGGACGCGTTCCGAAAGACGATGACTGATCCGGCTTTCCTGAAAGATGCGATCGCGTTCGGCTATGAAATTGATCCTATCGAGGGCGAAGAACTACAAACAATCGTCTCCAACCTGTCAGGGGTGCCGACGGATCTGGTCGAAGAAGCCCGGAGGGCCTTCGGTCTACAGCCACAATGACACACCCGCTAATTCAATGAATGTGAGGAAGAAATGGCTCGTAGTGAAGCCGATGCGGATTCTAGGCAAGAGGTTTGGGGCGACTTGCGAGCCTTTCTTGAAATTTCCAAGGAGCGTGGTGAGGTTCAGGTCATTCGCGACGCCGATCCGCACCTAGAAATGGGCGCGCTTTATGAACTGAGCCTGCGGAAAAAATATCCACCCGTTCTGCTCTTTGAAGAGATCAAAGGGTACCCGAAAGATCATCGAGTTCTAATGAATGTTCGGACCTCGCGCCTACTTGTTGGCAATCTCGACCTTGAGGCTGTGCAGGATATTCGCCGACGTCGGCAACGGGGAGAACAAAAGAGCATTCCCCCGGAACGCGTTAATGACGGTCCAGTCCTCGAATACGTACAACGAGACGACGACGTTAATATCCTCACCTTCCCGGCTCCTAAGTGGCATCCGCAGGATGGTGGTAAATATATCGGGACCGAGTGCATAGTCATCACCAAGGATCGCGACAGCGACTGGGTTAATGTCGGCACCTATCGCACCATGGTTCAGGATGAGAAGACACTCAGCGTCTTCATCGAGCCAGGGAAGCATGGCGACATCATTCGTCGGCGATACTGGGAGCACGGTGAGGCATGCCCCATCATCGTATGCGTTGGCCAGGCCCCGGTGCTGGGCAACATTGCGGGCTCATCCTCGCGCTACGGGGCGTCGGAACTTGCGCAGGCGGGAGGGCGCCTCGGTCGTGCAATCCGCACCGTGCATGGCGAGGTCACAAATCTACCATTCCCCGCCGATGCGGAACTGGTCTTCGAAGGCTTCATGCCGCCGCCTGACGTCGAATCAAGGCCTGAAGGTCCGTTCGCCGAGTGGACAGGCTACTATGCATCAGACTCTCGCCCGGAGCCCATCGTGCGCGTGGCGCGCGTGTACCATCGCTCAGACCTCATTATACTGGGGCAGCCTCCTGCAAAGCCGACGTATCCGGGACGCCAAACAAATCTCGCTGGTGCGGCGGCGCTGTGGGACGCTATCGAAGCGGCTGGTGTGCCCGAAGTGAAGGGCGTGTGGAAGCTGCTGGGCGGTGGAACACGCTTCACTAACGTTATCGCTATTCGCCAAAAATACGCCGGCCACGCAAAGCATGCAGGTCTAGCGGCTATCGGAAGCGTTGGCGCATTTCTCGGTCGCATTATCATCGTGGTAGATGACGACATTGATATTACCGATTCAGCAGAGGTCATGTGGGCTCTTGCAACACGATGGGACCCGAAGACTCAGACGGACATCATCGAAGGATGCTGGACGGGAAATCTCGACCCCACGCTCTCGCCCGAGAAGCGCGAAGCCGGCGATCTTACAAGCAGCAGGATTATCATCTACGCGGTACGACCCTTCCACTGGATGGACAAGTACCCCGCGGTGAACCAGTTTGATCGCAGCGATCTGGAATATGTGGCGAAAAAGTGGAAGGGGCTCCTACCCCTACTTGATGAATGACGGATGGGGAGGTTTGAAATTTTAGAATAGAGCCAGGAGCTAAATTGTTTTTTTGCACTTCTTCTGATTAGGTCGGTGCTGCCTTCCACGCGAAGGACGAGGGATCGCTCTTCAGAGAGCGGATCACCTATGCCTGACGCTCTGACCAATACAAACCCAACGAGCAATGATCAACAAATCAATTTATGAACACTGATCAGAAAATAATAGACAGTATCGTTTTAGCGCCATTGTCAGGAGTAAATGCGCCATGTTAGTTATTGGGTCTAAGAGTTCATAATCCGATGAGTGTTCCATGGGGAAGTTATCGCTTAGTTATGCAGGTCATTTATCTGATCGCGTGCGGCCTCTTTATGATGGATCCATCATTCCCGAAGGCATAAATCTCCATTTCATTCCACTATCGCCCGTTCAGGCTTTCAACCGAATGTTGAACGGGGAATTCGACTGCGGTGAAATGTCTTTCTCAACCTATCTCATTAAGGCGGCTCAGCGCGACCTGTCGTTCGTTGCTATTCCTGTTTTTCCATCACGCACGTTTCGACATGGCGCCATTTACATCAATAGAGCTTCTGGAATCACAGAACCTAAGGATCTTATTGGAAGGAGAGTCGGCGTTCCAGAATATGCAATGACGGCTGCTGTTTGGGCCCGTGGCGCGCTCATGAATGAGTATGGCGTTGATCCTAAAAAGATTCACTGGGTGACGGGAGGCCTGCAGTCTGCTGGCCGTCGTCCGCTCGTTCCAACAAAGATCCCCGGCGTGCAGAT
This sequence comes from Beijerinckiaceae bacterium, assembly GCA_947476075.1. GTDB lineage: Bacteria > Pseudomonadota > Alphaproteobacteria > Rhizobiales > Beijerinckiaceae > Terripilifer. Next base: position 1,274 of record CANJPM010000230.1, on the reverse strand, counting down.
CGAGCATGAGGAAAAGCGTGGGCTCAATGACCTTCTGGCTGAGGGCGTTATCGACGCCCTCATTTCGCCACAGACGCCCCCAGCCTTACGACACGGCGATGAAAGGCTCGCCTATCTTTTCCCAGATGTTCCGGCAGTCGAGCGCGAATACTACCAGAATACAGGAATTTTTCCGATCATGCATGCCGTGGTGATCAGGCGTGAGGTTTATGAGCGCAACCCTTGGATAGCCGTCAGTCTGCTAGAAGCGTTTGAAAAAGCAAAAAGCCGATGTATCGAAGATCTGCGGATCGATGAACCATTGCCGATCTCCCTGCCATGGATCGTGCAATATGTGAATTCCATCAGGGAAACCTTTGGCGACGATTTCTGGCCCTATGGAGTCGACAAGAACGGTGTGACGATCGAGGCGCTATCTCAGTATCTGTTTGAACAAGGACTCACTGATCGGAAAATAGCAATTGAAGAATTGTTTCCTGCGAGCCTTCTAGCTGCCCAGAAAATCAAACTATAGAAGAACGTGGAGAAGGCGGCTAAACCGCCAATCAATAAGGAGACACGCATGCAAGCATCGGATTTCCGTGGGCTATTTGGGATCATCCCAACACCAGCTCGGACAGGCGCTGAGCGTCTCAATGCAAAAGAGACAGTTAATTTAGACGAAACTCAGCGTCTTGTGAACAGCCTCATTCGAGATGGTGTAAGCGGCTTAATCGTTCTGGGCACTACGGGTGAATGTGCAACGCTGTCCGACGCAGACTTCCGCGTTTTTGTTGATCTAACATGCAAGACAGTAGCAAAGCGCATTCCACTTTTCGTGGGCACCACTGCTCTTGGGGGCCACGCTGTTTGCGACCGTTTGAAGTTTGCCCATGCGCAAGGCGCAACCGGAACGATGCTTGGCCTTCCGATGTGGCAACCCTGCACAACAGACATGGCGATTCAGTTCTTTAGCGAAGTCTCAGAGAACTTCCCAAAATTTCCAGTAATGGTCTATGCAAATACGCGAGCTTTTCGGTTTCCATTCTCCACAGATTTCTGGGGGCGTCTTGCACGCGCTGCACCGACTGTTGTAAGTACGAAGTCGTCTCATGCCAATAGTCTACTTGAAAACATCAAGGCGACCGAGGGGCGGATTCATTTCATGCCTAGTGATATGGTCGTAAAAACGTTTTATGACCTCTCGCAACGGACAACCACTTCCTGCTGGGCTACGGCTGCAGGCATGGGGCCAGAGCCTAGTAAGGCGTTGATCGATGCTATCCTTTCGCATG
>CANJPM010000229.1 GCA_947476075.1 Beijerinckiaceae bacterium | reverse complement strand
GTTCGACGTGGTGTGGCAGACCAAGGGTCTGGTGGCCGGCGACGCCTGGTCCGATTTCCTCGAAGGCTCCAAGGATCTGGAAGCCGATTGGGTTGGCAAGAAGTGCGGAAACTTCAACACCAAGACCAATAAGTGCGGTAGCTGATCTCGCATCGGCAGGGCGGGCTCTCCGGAGCCCGCCCCTCCTGAGCGCAAACCTGAAGGCTCCGCTTCTTGCGGGCGGCGGCCGTGCCGATTATGAACGGCGCTCGAACCTATGCGCGTGGTGATAATCGTGATTCAGATCAGGGCCTTTTGCGCCGCTGTATTCTCTCTACTCGCAATTCTTGTATACGCACCTGCCGCTCAGGCCGATTTCGCCGCCTCGCTGGCGCGGTTTGCGCAGGATGAGTTTGCTGAAACTGCCATCGCCATTGACGAGATAGCCGCATCGGGCGATTCCCGCGCCCAAAATGTGCTTGAGGCGCTGGTCTCCGCGCGATTGTTTGTCGATCCTGCTTCTAAGAAAGTCTTTCGGCGTACAGTCGCAAACGTCGTCCATGACGCAACCAATGGCGAGCCAGTGGCTGCGCCGCCTGTCGGCCTTCAGGTGGTGCGCATTAACAATCGCCTGCGCGGCGCAACCCAGAACGCCATTGGTGCGCTGACGCTCATGGCGCCAGACCCCGCGCGACGTCGCGCGGCCGCTGAATCGATCTTCAAGTCCCGCGACGCCACAGCCCTGGCGCCGCTGGAGGCTGCGATCAAAATCGAGAAAGACCCTGCGATAGCTGCCCTCTTCGCACAGGCGCGCGCCGTGCTTGTGCTTGCGGCGCAAGGAACTACGAAAGACCAACAGCTCGATGCGATCAACATTCTGCGCACGCGCGCCGACATCGGCGCCATTGCCGCGCTGCGATCGGTGAGCGACAAGGCGGATGCAGACGTGAAGACTCTTGCGGCTGATGCGGTCGCAACAATCGAGGCGCGGCTCAGACTCATGAGCCATGTGCAAAACGTCTGGTACGGATTATCTTTGGGCTCGGTTCTGCTACTGGCGGCGATAGGGCTTGCGATCACGTTTGGCGTCATGGGTGTCATCAACATGGCCCATGGCGAAATGGTGATGCTGGGCGCCTACACCACTTTTCTGGTGCAGGAGGTCTTTCGCGCTTATGCGCCGGACTGGTTCGACTGGTCTCTTCCTGTGGCTCTGCCGCTGGCGTTTGTGTTCACCGGCCTTGTGGGCATCGCAATTGAGCGTGGGGTGATCCGCTTCCTTTATGGGCGCCCGCTGGAAACCCTGCTCGCCACCTGGGGCGTCAGCCTCATTCTGCAACAAACTGTACGCACGACTTTTGGCCCCACCAATCGCGAAGTCGGCGCGCCGTCTTATATGTCGGGCGCATTCGATCTGTTTGGACTGTCGGTGACGTGGGGCAGGATGTGGATCATCGTCTTCACGCTGTTTGTTTTCGTCAGTCTGCTGTTGGCGCTCAAGCATACGTCGCTTGGCCTGCATATGCGCGCGGTCACGCAGAACCGCCGCATGGCGTCAGCTATGGGAATTCGTACGCCGTGGGTGGACGCGATGACGTTTGGCCTCGGCTCGGGGCTCGCCGGGATCGCAGGCGTCGCGCTGTCCCAGATTGACAATGTCTCGCCCAATCTTGGCCAGAGCTATATCATCGACAGTTTCATGGTGGTGGTGTTCGGGGGGGTAGGAAACCTCTGGGGTACGCTGGTTTCCGCGTTTGCGCTGGGCGTCGCCAACAAGTTTCTGGAGCCGATGGCGGGCGCGGTGCTCGCCAAGATCTTCATTCTCGTTCTGTTGATTCTCTTCATCCAGAAGCGGCCGCGCGGTCTGTTCGCCCTCAAAGGTCGTGCGGTGGAAGCATGATCACAAAACTTTTTCTCGAACGCTTTGACAAAGCGGGCTGGATCTTTCTTGGGATCATGGCTGCGGTCGCGATCTTCGTTCCGCTGTCCAATCTCCTGCTGCCAGTCGATTCAGCGCTGCATGTGCCAACCCATGTCATGTCGCTGATCGGCAAATATCTTTGCTACGCGATTCTGGCGCTCTCCCTTGATCTTGTGTGGGGCTATTGCGGCATTCTCTCGTTGGGGCACGGAGCTTTCTTTGCGCTGGGCGGATATGCTATGGGCATGTATCTCATGCGCCAGATTGGCCCGCGCGGCGTTTACGGCAATCCTGTATTGCCTGACTTCATGGTATTTCTCAACTGGAAGGAATTGCCATGGTTCTGGTACGGGTTCGACATGTTCCCGTTTGCGCTGCTCATGATGGCGCTGGCGCCCGGCCTGCTCGCGTTTCTGTTTGGTTGGCTGGCGTTCCGATCGCGGGTTACCGGCGTCTACCTCTCGATCATCACGCAGGCTATGACTTACGCTTTGCTGCTGGCGTTTTTCCGTAACGACATGGGTTTTGGCGGCAATAACGGACTAACCGATTTCAAGGATATTCTGGGCTTCAACATTCAGGCGCAGGGGACGCGCGCCGCGCTCTTTTTCGTCACCGCGCTGTTGCTTATTCTATCTTACGTGCTTGCACGCTGGATGGTGACGACGGCGTTCGGCAAGGTGCTGATTGCCGTGCGCGACGCAGAAAGCCGCACGCGGTTTCTTGGCTATCGGGTCGAGCATTTCAAATTGCTGGTCTTCACTGTGTCGGCGGCGATGGCCGGCATCGCGGGCGCGCTTTACGTACCGCAGGTTGGCATTATCAACCCTTCGGAATTTTCTCCCGCCAATTCGATTGAAGCTGTGATCTGGGTGGCTGTTGGCGGACGCGGCACCCTGGTTGGCGCCGCGTTAGGCGCCGTCGTCGTGAACTTCCTCAAGACGTCGTTCACCACCGGTTTCCTTGCGCCCTATTGGCTGTTCATGCTTGGCGGATTGTTCATCGCCGTCACGCTTGCGATGCCAAAGGGAATCGTGGGCACGCTGCAAGACTGGAGCGGGCGCAATCGCGCGCGCGCCAGCGCGCTTGACGCGTCTGCGCAGAAGCCGGCGGAGTGAGGCGATGAGTGAAGATCAATCACAACACGATTTGGACGTCGCCGCAGTCGACGGCGGCGCAAGCGTTCCGCCCTCGGTCACAAGCGCGTTGCTTTATCTCGATGGCGTCAGCGTCAGCTTCGACGGGTATCGCGCCATTCGCAATTTGTCGCTGTTCATTGCGCAGGGCGAAATGCGCGCCATCATTGGTCCCAATGGCGCAGGCAAGACCACGATGATGGACATCGTGACTGGCAAGACGCGCCCTGACGAAGGCGACGTTTTGTTTGATCACGGCAAACACGACCTGACGAAGCTGGACGAGACTGCGATTGCGGAGCTGGGCATCGGACGCAAGTTTCAAAAGCCGACCGTGTTTGAAAGCCACACCGTCGCCGACAATGTGCTGCTGGCCTTGAGCGGTCCGCGCGGTCCCGTCGCCTCGCTGTTTGGCTGGCGCAATAAAGTGTCGCGCGAGAAAGTTGATGCGATTCTGCAAACCGCTGGCCTGCTGGAACATCGGGAGCGCCTTGCTGGCGAAATCTCCCACGGTCAGAAACAATGGCTGGAAATCGGCATGCTGCTTGCGCAAGATCCCGCAATCCTGCTTGTGGACGAGCCTGTCGCCGGCATGACCGACCACGAGACGGAGCTGACTGCGGAGCTGTTGCGGCAGATCAACAAAGAACACACTGTGGTCGTCGTCGAACATGATATGGCTTTTGTTCGCGCGCTTGATTGCAAGGTGACGTGCTTGCATGAAGGTTCTGTCCTGGCGGAAGGAACGCTCGACCGCGTGGCGGGCGACGACCGTGTGATTGAGGTTTATCTCGGGCGCTAGCCGCGCAGGAGCTTGTTGATGTTGCGCGCAGGAGCACACTGATGTTGAAGGTCGAGAACGTCGATCTTTTCTATGGCGCGGCCCGCGCGCTTCGCTCCGTGAGCGTTGAGGCGCAGGTCGGCAAAGTCGCGTGTGTTCTGGGCCGCAACGGGGTCGGCAAAACGTCGCTGCTGCGCGCCATCGTCGGTCATCAGCCGATTGCTGGCGGTCGCATTACGCTGGGCGGCTCGGATATATCGAAGCTCGCGTCTTACGAGCGCGCGCGGCGGGGCATCGCCTACGTGCCGCAGGGGCGCGAAATCTTTCCGCTGCTCACGGTGAAGGAAAATCTTGAGACCGGCTTTGCGCCTTTGGCGCGCAATGATCGCCTGGTTCCCGAGGAAATTTTCGAACTATTTCCTGTGCTGGCTGAAATGATGGGACGTCGCGGCGGTGATTTGTCCGGTGGGCAGCAACAACAGCTCGCCATTGGCCGCGCTTTGGTCACGCGCCCCAAACTGCTTGTGCTGGACGAGCCCACCGAAGGCATTCAACCCTCCGTGATCAAGGACATAGGCCGCGCCATTGATTATCTGCGCCGCAAGGGCGACATGGCGATCCTGCTGGTCGAACAATATTTTGATTTCGCCCGCGAGCTTGCAGACAGTTTCATCGTTCTGGAGCGTGGAGAAGTCGTGATGGCGGGCGGCGCGGATGATTTGAAGGGCGACGATGTCCGCTCTCGCATTGCAATCTGAGCCCGGGCTGGAGGCTGATCCGCTCGCCTCGATTCGTGCGCGCGGCCTTGTGTCGTTCACGGCGGGGCTAAGCGACGGCGTCACGCGCCGCGTCAACGTGCGCGAAGAAGGCGCTCTGCGCGTGCGATTCCCGCGCGAACAAACAGGTCGCCTTGACGCGGTGCTCGTCAATGTCGCGGGCGGCATGGCGGGTGGGGATTATTCCAAGATTGAAATCGAAGCGCAGCCCGGTGCCCATATCGTTTTTACTTCTACCGCTGCAGAAAAGGTCTATCGCGCACTGGGCGATGCGACCTGTTCGGATGTGCGCCTGATGCTTGGCGAGGGCTCGCGCGTGGCCTTCCTGCCGCAGGAAACCATTTTGTTTGATCGCGTGCGTCTGCGCCGTTCCATCGAAATCGACATGGCGCCAAGCGCGAGGCTGGCTTTGTGCGACCTTGTGATACTGGGCCGCGCGGCGATGGGCGAGGACGTTCACACGCTTGATTGGGCAGACCAATGGCGATTACGCCGCAATGGTGAACTCTTATGGGCGGATGCGGCGCGTCTGCAAGGCGATTCCACAGTGAGATTAGCTCATAAGGCGACCGGGGGCGGCGCGCGCGCGTTTGGGACGTTGATTTATGCCGCGCCCGATGCGGAAACTTGTCTTGAGCCCTTGCGCGAAAGCCTCAACCGCGCCGATAATTGCCAAGCGGGCGCGACCGCGTTTGAGGGCCTGCTCGTGGCGCGCTTCATTGCGCAAGACGGGCAGGGGGCGCGGCGCGCTATCGAGCAGGCTTTGCGCGCATTGCCGGACGCCAGTCCGCCGAGATCGTGGGCGACGTGATTTCTTTGAGAGGCAGAACATGAATCTGACGCCGCGTGAAAAAGACAAATTGCTGATCTCGCTCGCCGCCATGGTTGCGCGCGGGCGCCTGCAACGCGGCGTGAAGCTTAATCATCCCGAGAGCATCGCGCTCATCACCGATTTCGTGATGGAGGGCGCCCGCGACGGCCGCTCGGTCGCCGACCTCATGGAGGCCGCCGCCCACGTGGTGACGCGCGCGCAGGTGATGGACGGCATAGCGCAGATGATCCATGACGTTCAGGTGGAGGCGACGTTCCCCGATGGAACCAAGCTCGTCACCGTTCACGATCCCATTCGCTAGGAGCCCGCCATGATTCCCGGAGAGATCCTTGTCCGCGAGGGTGAACTTGTTCTGAACGAAGGCCGCGAAACGTTGACGCTGACCGTCTCCAACACCGGCAACAGGCCGATACAGGTCGGCTCGCATTACCATTTCTTTGAAGCCAACAACGCGCTGCGCTTTGACCGCGACAAAGCGCGCGGCTTCCGCCTCGATATAGCCGCAGGCACGGCGGTGCGCTTCGAGCCCGGCCAGACGCGCGACGTGACGCTGGTGGCGCTGGCGGGCGAGCGCAAGGTCTATGGGTTTCAGCAGAAAATCATGGGGCCTCTGTAACACAGAGAGCGCCGCCGCTTACAGAGGGTTGATTCATGCCAGCACGCATATCCCGCTCCGCCTATGCCGCGATGTTTGGCCCCACTACGGGCGACCGCATCCGTCTGGCCGACACTGAACTTTTCATCGAGGTGGAGAAG
>CANJPM010000228.1 GCA_947476075.1 Beijerinckiaceae bacterium | reverse complement strand
CCAAGCGTTTCTTTCACAAACAAATCTTCAATCCGCTCCGAGCCGCCCAGAATGCCCTGCTTCTTGGCGTGGCTGATGAGGTTCTCGATCACGGCGCGATTGGGCTCGATGCCGTAGGGCATCGGATCGCCGCCCGTGATGTCCATGACGCGCTTGTGCATCAGGGCGTCGCCCTTCAACGGGACGTTTCCGGCCTTAAGCTGCTCGACATACATCTGCTTGGCCTGCGCAAAAGCGTTGAACACGTCCGTCGCCAAACCCGGATTGGCCTCAAGCAATTCATTGCGGATGACAACGAGATGGTTGATCGGATAATGGCCGCTGCGCGCCAGCGAGGCGAAGCCCGCTTCCTCCGCATCGGGGATCAGCGGCACGATGTCGGGATGATCGACCGATACGCCGATGGCGGCGACAAGTTCGCCTGAGACAAGCATATCTTCCATTTTCTTGCCGGCCTCGATCGGCACGACGTTCGACGGCGCCTTGTATTCGGCCACATGCTCGTCGCCCGAAAGAACCCAATTCACCTTGCTCAGATCGACGCCGTATTCATCCTGCAAAATGCCGCGCGCCCACACGCCGGTCGTGACCGTATAGCCGCGATTGACGCCGACGCGCTTGCCCTCAAGATCCTTCGGCGATTTGATGCCCGCGTTCTTGTTGACGAGGATCGCGCCGTGATGGAACGCGCGCACGATGAAGACCGGAATGGCGGTGAATTCCTTCTTGTGCGCCTTCGCGCACATGTAGGTGGTGATGGCGAGTTCGCAAATGTCGAACTCATAGCCGCGCACCATGCGACGGAAGGCGGCGATCAGCGGGTCGACCTCAACCCAGTCAAACTCGAAGCCCTTGGGCTGGACGCGCCCGTCTTTCAGGGCGGCGTTGGCGACCTGAGTGCGGGTGACGGACTTGTACTTTTGCAGTGAAGACATGGCGCGCTGGCTCCCTTTTTTGACTGTAGAAAGACTTGTAGGCGAAAGCTTTACGAGGCGGAAGAGGGCGGGTGTGGATGACTGAAATGCCGACCGCACTGTGAGGCTGCGCCGTCGCATGATATGAGGGCGCGAATCTTCTCATCCAGCGAGCGTCCCATGTCCGACACCCCTCCCGACCGCCTGTCCACCGATCCGAGCAGCCCGTTTTATAACGAGGAGGTTCTGGCGCGCGACGTCGGCATTCGCTTCAAGGGCGTCGAAAAGACGAACGTGGAAGAATATTGCATCAGCGAACGCTGGGTGCGGGTTCCAGCCGCCAAGACGCGCGACCGGTTCGGCAATCCCCTTTTAATGAAGCTCACAGGCGACGTTGAAGCGTGGTTCAAGGAAACGCCCGCCGAGAGCTGAAGGCGTCCTGGGAGTAGCACCGCAGACGCCCCTGGCGGGCTGGAAGCCTCCGGTCCAAAGATATTCAGCAGCACGAACACTCAAACCCCTCCTCGACGATCAGCGCATCGCGCATCCACGAGGGGGGCAAGTCGTCCTCGACCACATCCACAAGCGGTTTGAACACTTTGTAATGGCGGCGCTTGCCGTCAGCCAGCCAGAACGCGATGGCAGTCTCCAGCGGAGGGCAGCCGGGTAGCGAGCATTCGATTTCGGCGGCGGTCACCACGTCGTCGTCGCCAAGCCTGAAGCGCGCGCGCACCCATTGCTTTACCCGTCGCAAAGCGGCGCGATCTTCCGATCCCCTGCGTGAGGGGCCTAACGCATAGGGGCTTGGCTCTTGAACCGGTTTCAAAGATTCGCCCTTCGACCGCTAACGAATGAAATTCGCGTAGATCAAACTGGCCGCGATATAAACTGCGCCCAGCCCGAGCAGAATCGGGGGAATCCACAACAGCAAATCAAGCTCGCGCTTCAGCCGCGACATGGCCGTGTCACGCGCCGTATCCTTGCGCGGCCTCAACACGCCGATCCGCGTCAGCATTACCCGAGCGAACAGCCCTACCGCCGCAGCGCCCAGAATCATGACAAACAGTTTGGTCATCGCGCCTCAAACGAGCATAACGCGCTCCTGAGGCGCTTGTGGCAGGCGGCGGCGCAAAAGGCGAGCGCCCTTTGCTACGCCGCCCCTCATCTACGTCAATCAACCGGCAACAGCGCAGTCGTACCCTCGTCCAATTGCATATCAAACACCGTCAACACCGCCGCAGTGGACGCGTAATTACCCATCAGCGCCGCCAGATCGACGAGCCCGCGAACGCCAAAGCGCTCCAACGCCTTTGCGTAGGTCTGCGAAGAGACCTTTCGATCGCCAAACGTCTCGCGCCCCAATTGCACGATCAGCGCGTCTTCAGAATCAATCGCTTCAAGCGGGCGATGATGCTTGATCGCGTCAATCGTCGCCTGCGGCACGCCGACCTGCAACGCCACCGGCTCATGCGCCGCCCATTCAAAGCGGCTGTCGCACTGGCGCGCCGTAATGAGAATGGCGACCTCGCGCTCGCGCTCGCTGAAGCCAGCCTCAAAGCGCAAATAGCGGCCTACTGGCCTGTTGGCCTTGCACAAGCTGGGCGAGTGAAGCTGGATACCGGCAGGGCCTTTGAGCCCCCGGATCGTGCCGCCAGTGGGGTCGGCGCTACGGTCGAAAACAAGCTTCCCGGCCTCGTCGAGGTCTTCGCGACGGGGCAAGGGCAAGCGGCAGCGCGATTCTGGATTAATGTCTTCCGGCAGCATTTCCATCCCCTGATTTGATTTTTTTACGCAGCGCAATCATCGCGGAGAGTGCGCACCGGGACAAGCGTTAAACTGAATATCCATTGGAGCGCCGGCTTCCAGTCTGCATACAAAGCCAAGTTTGTATCAGCGGCCGGGATGACGCGGAGCGACGCAAAATAAAAAAGCCCCGCCAGAACGACGGGGCCTGTTCAGTTGCGGACTTTGTCCGATTTTGTTTCCTCCCCAGACTTCAACGCCGAACCGTAACTTTCACCGGGGAAAGACAACGGAGCGGCGCGCCTGATGGAAGAAGTTTGCTCCGGTCTTTGACCTGCGTCAACCCGCCTCATTAGCAAAGCTTGAACCTCTTAACGGAATGCTCTAGACGTTAAAGCGCGGTGGGCATGCCCGCCGTAAATGCCCTCAGAGGGCGTTTCCTCCCTAGACTTATGGCCGCCTGCATTTGCAGGCGGCTTCTTTTTTGGCCAAACGCCTTCCCCCTGAAACGATATTTGGAACGCAAGTACCCCTAAATCGTTCGCGGAGATGCGTCCTGTGTCCGGATGGGGAGGCTGCTATGGAAAGCCGCATCAGACGTCAGACATTGCGAATGGCTATTGGGGCACACAAGACCTGCCAGAGCGTCGGCGTGGGTATTTATGAAACTTCTGCGGGGCGGCGCAGACGGCCTGACCCAACAATGGAAGCCTGGGCGGTTTCAGCGCTAGGCGCGGCGATCACGTTCGTTCTCTGGATCGTGGTGCGCTGAGCGTCCTGCTTACGCAGCATGGCGCGCGCCAGGGCTGCGGCCAGATCTTCAGGCGTGAACGGCTTGGTCAGAAACTCTTCCATACCTGCCTCCTGCGCTGCGGCCTGGTCTTCCTCCAGCGCCGCAGCCGTAAGGGCGAAGATGGGGACCGTCCGCCATTTGCCGCCAAGCGCACGAATCTCTCGCGCCGCTTCAAGCCCCCCCTTCACCGGCATTTGCAGGTCCATCAGCACAAGATCGAACTCGGCGCACCGCGCTGCTTCAAGCGCCTGCGCGCCGTCGCCCGCCAGCACCACAACGTGATTCATCCGGGTGAGAACCGCCTCGATTAATTTTGCTGACGAGGGCGCGTCTTCTGCGACCAGAATGCGCATCGCAGGCGCGGGCGCGACCTGCTCGCTTTGGTTGAGAGCAAGCAGCGGCGCAGGCGCGTCAACACGCGGCATGCGAAACCAGAAGCATGAGCCCTGCCCCGGCTTGCTATTGACCCCGATAGACCCCGCCATTGCTTCCGCAAGGCTCCTGCTGATCGACAAGCCAAGACCGGCGCCCACACGATAGATGGGACCGTCGCCGCGCACTTGCTCGAAGGCGGAGAAAATTCGCTCCTGATCCTCCACAGGCACGCCGATTCCAGTATCCCGGACGCTGAAAACAAGCTCCTTGTCCTCGGCGGCAACCTCGATAGCGACCTCTCCCGAATTGGTGAATTTCACGGCATTGCTGGTGAAGTTCAGCAACACCTGCTTGATGCGCGCCGCGTCGCCCATGATCCAGCGCGGGGCTTCAGGGCTGATCTGCATCCGCAAATCGACAAGCCGGTCGCCCAGCAGTCCAAACGTGATCGATTCCACCTCGCGCATGATTTGGTCCAGATTCACGACCTCGCAATCCAGGGCAAAATTGCCTGATTCCAGCTTCGAAAAATCGAGAATGTCGCCAACCAGCGCCAACAAATGATGGCTCGATGAGCGCAGAACGTTCACGTGCGCCTGCTGCTCTTCGGAAAGACACGTATCGCCAAGCAGACTGGTGAAGCCAATGACAGCGGTCAGCGGCGTGCGGATTTCGTGGCTCATCGCGGCCAGAAAAGCGGACTTGGCGCGATTGGCCTTCTGCGCCGCGATTGCGTATTCGTTCATTTTGCCTGACTGAATCCGCAGCTCCTCCTTCGACTTGCGCAAGTCCGCTTCACGATGCTTGAGAATCGTGATGTCGGTGCGCACGATAATCAGCGATCCGTCTTCGCCGCGCGCCTGGCGCAACAACAGCCAGCGCCCGTCCCTCAACGGTTGTTCAATGCTGCAAGCCGCGTCAAACTTCTCCGCCTGTTCGCGCGCCCACGCTGCGACGTCCTGATCCCTTTCGAGGTCCAGCCACAGGATATGGGCGGCGCGCTCCAGATATTCCTGTCTAAACATGCCAACGCGCAAAATAGTCCCAAGCTCTGGAAAGAAATCGAGCATTCGACGATTCCACATCACGAGCCGTGAATCGGCGCCAAAGACGATCAGCCCCTCGTTCATGTTGTCGATGACATCGCGCAATTGCGCGCGAGCGGCGGATAATTCCACATCGCAACCTTGCCTCTGGTGGACGTCGCGGAGATCGCGTGGCGCGCCTTCCTTGTCCTTCAGCGCAACCGCCAGATTCGCCTGGGAGCGCTCCGTAACGGGCGGGGACAAAAGGTCAGCGCCCGCGAAGATCCCGATGATAGGATGGCGCATTCGATACATGCTGTGAAACGCCTCTGCCACAGAGACGAAAGGTCCCTGCGCGCAGACGGACTATGTCCCATATGAGCGTCACGACAACACAAATAGCCTATTCAGAATTACAAACCTTACTATTGTAAGCAAAGACTCATAAAAAAATGCGCGATCTGGAACCAAATGGACGCGAACCTTCAGCGCACGGCGCGCGTGCGAGAAAGCGTGACGCGAGCATGCGGGCGCGAATCGCCAACAGGGGTTACGGCGCGGGCTCGAGCCGGCAGCTCCACAACCTTGAGGCGCCGCCCGGCGGCCCCTTCAAGCAAGGCCGCAAGCTGGGAGTAAAGCCCGGAGCGCGTGAACGGCGCGGCGATCACAAGATCGACGCCAAGACTTTGGGCCAGAAACGGAAAGGCGCGCAGCACAGCGGCAGGCGCCATGACCACCACGAGCGCGCCGGAAGCGGCAAGCTCGGCGGGAATCGGGGCATCGCCATTGCAGGCCACAAGCGCCAGATCAAATGACGTCGCGCCCGCACGACGCCCCGCAGTCGCCAGATCGTTGTACGTCTCGACGTCGGGAACGCCCAAAAGCTTCAACGTTTCAGAGACGTAAAGCAGATGATGCAGTTCACTGTCAGCCACAAGGGCCCGACCGATTGGCAAAAGCGACATTTTCTAATCCCCACATGTCCCGCGCATGACCAAGGGATAAGGGGCGCCCCGTAAGCAGCCGCTTTCAAGAATCGTTCAAATTGTTTGCAACCGAGCTTTTTATTTACGCCAATAGTGACGCTCACGCAAAGCCTTGGCATATATTAAAGGCTACGCTTATAAACATTGTTTCAGTCAGCCCCGCAGCAGAGGGCGAAAGCAGGCGGACGCCCTATAGACGCGCAGCGATGGAAGAAGCCGCTGGACAAGCAGCTGTGCGCTTTCTATAACGCCGACCACCGCTTGTGGCGCTTGCCCAACGCGGGCCCGGGTAGCTCAGTTGGTAGAGCATGCGACTGAAAATCGCAGTGTCGGCGGTTCGATTCCGTCCCCGGGCACCATG
>CANJPM010000227.1 GCA_947476075.1 Beijerinckiaceae bacterium | reverse complement strand
GCGCCTTGTCTTCTTCGCCCAGGTTGGATCGCGGCGTGACAAGGATATTCCTGATGTGCCGCTGCTCACCGAGCTTGCGCGCAACGACGATGAACGGCGCGTTCTGGCGCTCATTTCCGCTCCCGCAGAATTGGGTCAGCCTTATCTTGCTCCGCCGGGTGTGTCGAGCGCGCGCGTTCAGCAATTGCGTGAGGGTTTTTCGAAATCTCTACGAGATTCAGAATTCGTGAGTGAGGCGAGAAGAGCGCAGGTCGATCTCGATCCGATTAGCGGCGAGTCTATCGCAAAGATCGTGCATGATGTGGTCCATGCGCCTGAACATGTTGTAGCAGCTGCACGTATTGCTCTGAAATAGGGCGTTCGTCTTTGATGTCAGAGCCGTTCCATGAGCTATTTAAGTCGGCGCCAGCGCCAGCAGTCTTCTGGAAATAAGCGAAGGAGATTCGTAAAGTACGCGTACATGACTGCTCGCCTCCTGAGAGGAATATGCGGCAGCGATGTTTAATTTGTATCTTTTATAATCTTCGCAGCGCGCTCCACGACATTCCGCGGAGTGGCGTATGACTCTGCCAGGAACCGTTCGATTTGCGCTGCCGTGATAGGACTAACGTCAAGCCTGTTGCGCGCAGCATCCTGCAAAAAGTCCTCGTCGTTCATCGTGGCGACGAATGCTGCGCGCAAAGCCTCGGCTCGATCTGCAGGGATGCCGGGCGGTGCGAGGAACGGCCGACCCATGATTGTCCAGCCAATCAGGAGCCGTAGCAGGTTGCGTTGATCGTCGCTCGTCGCAAAGTCCATTATCGAAGGCGCGTCGCCGAGTTTTGGATTACGCTTCACTGAGACCTGCATAAGGACGTTAACGAGCTTCTTGTCCAGCCAGTCTGGTCGCTCCGCCTGAACGGCTGCATACAGCATGCCGCACATGCCCTCTACCTCGCCGCGCTCCAACGCTAGAAGCATATCGGACGTGCCCTTGTAGCCCTTCACGATTCTTAGGTTAGCGCCGAGCACCGAATTGAGCGTGGAGGGAACAAGCAGGCTTGACGTGCCGGCCGAGCCGATAATGACTGGATTGCGCATCAATTGCTGCGCGGTGTTCGTCTTGCTCGTATGCCATGTGAAACAGGCACCCACTTCCTCGTTTGCGCTGCCGAGCCACGAAAACTTTTGTCCGTCGAATTGGGTCGCCGTGCCACCAAACAGCGGCTCTAGTGCCGCGGTGCCGGCAATGAGGCCGATCTCGGAGCCGTCGCGCGGAGAACGATTATAGAGAAAGTTCGCGGCGATAACGCTGCCTGCGCCTTGCATGTTCTTGACGACGAAGCTAGGTTTTCCGGGCAGATGTTTCGATATATGCCGCGCCACAACGCGTGCATAAAGATCATAGGCACCGCCGGTGTTAAACCCAACCACCATGCTGACCGTGCGACCCTTATAGAAATATTCAATGCTATTATTCGCTTTTGCGTCTTGTGTAACAAGGAGAAAAGCGCCTAGAACGGGTGCCGCGAGTGCTCGCCCGAAGGCGCGCAGAGGAGATTGGTGCATCATCATTTGAGTAGGTGTCCAAACTTCTTCATTGCGGCTGAGACGGCGGCCGGGTTGGCGATCACTAATTTGGGGTATTGATTTTTCCAATGATAGGGCTTGCACGCGTCGATGATGGCGCGGCTGTTGGTGTAATTCCCCTTGCGCTTCTCCTCAGGCGGAATGGAGGGGTCCAGCGCCGTACTCCAGGCGTTGCGGATTAAGTCGATGGATGTCGCAGGATCGGAACGAAAGACCATGGCACCGATTAGATCGTTAAGATCCGAAACATCCACGTCGTCATCGACAACGATCACGTATTTGCCTGCGTAGGCACCAGCCGAACATTGCGCCGCCACATGGCCAGCTTGTCGCGCATGACCAGGATAACGCTGCTTGATCGAGACGCCCACCAGCATGCGTGCGCCGCCCACCTCATGCGACCACACGCCCGTGACGTCGGGTACGCCTGCCTTTTCGAGATCTTCGCGTAGAAGTGCCGACCGCAGGATTGCCCGCGAACGCGAGCTTTCGCCCGGCGGACGCTGGGGCGGACATCCCACAAGGATTGGATCGTTGCGATGATAGATTGCGTTCACTTTCATTACCGGCGCGTCTTCACCGGGGCTTCCATAATACCCAGTCCATTCGCCAAACGGGCCTTCTGGGCGCACGGCACCGGGATAGACGAAGCCCTCTAGAACGATTTCGGCATCCGCAGGAAACGGCAGCCCCGTATGCTTGCCGCGCACGACCTTCATTGGCCTGTCACGATACGCGCCGACGATATCATATTCGCATGTCCCACTTGGAATGGCGCTGCAGGCGATGAGGAATGTCAGCGGATCGCAGCCCAGCACCATGCACACCGGCATGGGCTCGTTGCGCTCCATGTATTTATCGCGATGAATGCGTCCATGTTTGCCGGGCGAGATGTAGAAGCCGACGGATTTTTCATCCTGAATCATGATGCGGTAGGTGCCGGCGTTGATCCAGCCCTCATCCGGATCGCGCGTGACATTGAAGCAGCCCGTCCCGATGTAGCGCCCCCCATCGTCCGGATGCCACAGCGGCGTGGGAAAGCGCGTCACGTCAACGGCATCTCCCTCTATGACGTTTTCGAACACCGGACCCGATTCGACATATTCGAAGGGCACGCGCTTAGTTTTGGCGTCGCGGTATTCCCCAAGGAAGACCTGGCTCAACTCAACTTTCGACAGCGTCGGAGAAAAACCGAGAATTACGTTCTGACGCTTGCCGCCGAAGGCGTTGGAGAGAACGCGAAAGCCTTTTGGATAACCGGGGATCTCATCGAAGATCACGGCTGGGGCGGCCTCGTCGTGCTGGACGACGTCGGTGATCGCGCCGATTTCCTCCTCCCAATTTGCGCCCTTGATCGTGCGCAATTCGCCAAGCGCGTCGATTTCCTTCAACCAATCGCGAAGGGAATCGTAATTGATCTGGCGTTTCATGCGATGACCTCGTTTTTAATAGTGTGCTAAGCGGCGCTTATAGCGTTCATGGTGCCTGATGACCGGGAACGAGCGCGCGGACTTTCGCGATTATGGAGGTGGCGTGTTCTCAATCGCCTTCACCCGCCGATAAAGTTCGGCATGGCCCATGTAATCAACCGAGACGTCAATTTTCTTGAAATCTGAGAGGAGTTGCTTATCTTCAAGGGACGCTTTCAGCATAGCCCGTAACGCCAAATAGCTGTAAATGAACTCTAGCGCGAGTCGCTGCTCCTCGCTCTGCGCCAAGTCGATGGTGTTAATAACCCCAGGGAGATTAGCAGAATGATTGCCGGGCGGCATCTGCAGCATGCTCTTGAATTCGCCGCTCTGGGTGGTGGAAATTACATTCGCGCCGTCTCGGATCATCCGGTCCACGCCCGCGTGAAGTCGTCCAACGTTGACAATCGAACCTGCGCGATAATTTCCTGCGTCATCGGTGGCGAAAGCCGGCATCATGGCCATAAAGCCAGAAATGTCCTGAGCGGATGGCATGTATCCTCCCTAGGCTAATTTTTTCTAATTGAACGCGGAAAGCCGGAGCCTGTCAATGCGTCCCGCTAAAAAATCGCGCATTTACTCGATCGGATGTAGGGGCGATGGTAGTAATCGTTTTTCTGCGATCGGGGGATCTACAAATTTCGGGTCGGCACTATTAAAGATTGATCATATTGCACTGAGACCACTCAGCGAAGGCCTTTGTTCTTTGAGTCAAGCTCTTTAAAGCGCTTCACCTGATTGCCTTTCAGGCCTCCATATTCTGACCGCCCGCGATAATACGTCACCTCGGTCACACAGATCGTGCGACCCGCGCCCGCGATCGACTGGCCTTGCGAAGCCAGCACATCAACCTGACGTAAATTTGCAACAATCTCTTCCGGCTTATTGAGTTTTCAAGGCATTTTGGTCCCCCTCTGTCCCAAGAGACATACCGCAGGATGGACCAGTTCAATAGGGATTGATCAACATACCGACCGCGGCAGTCAATATTGTTCTCATGACTATCAACGGTTGCGGTAGGCGCACGAGATCATCCCCTCGATGAGCGGCAAGGGAAATTGTTACGATAATGCAATGGTGGAAACTGTGTTCAAGACGATCAAGAACGAGTTGGTCTGGAGAACAGTCTTCCAGGTACGCTCCGCTGCTGAATCGGCTCTTAGCCGATACATCGATGGCTTCTACAATCAGTGCCGCCGACATTCTTCTCTGGGATACAAATCGCCAGTATCGTTCTAAGCCGAAATGGCCATCATAGATTGAAAACCTCTGCACTAAATACGGGCAAGTCCATTACCACGATTGTAGAAAGCAATGGCGTCTTTTGGGTTTAGCCTGATCGCGTCGTTGTAATCAGCTATGGCTCTGTCGTTGTCGCCTTTGACGCGCCAAGCATTACCACGATTGGAGAAAGCAATGGCGTCTTTTGGGTTTTGCTGAATTGCCCTATCACAAGCAGCAATAGCTTGATCACCACTAAGCTTTTCACAGTCTTGAGACGCAGTTTGTGCCGAGACAGAGTAACAAAACGCCAGCATTCCAAGAGTGATAAACGCCAAACTCAGGAGGGCCGACGTTTTCTTAGAAGTGATACTCATCATCCATCCCCACTTTTACAACGGCGGCATTTCAAGCGATTTCAACCACACGCCTCAGAGCCAACCTATCGCTCTCAATGTACCGCTGTGTTGTCCCGAGCGCCGAGTGACCAGTAAGAAGCTGAACGTCCCTCAAGCTACCGCCTACGGTAGAGATTCGCCTAGCCCAAAGTGTAATCGCTGTCCTGACGCCCGCTGTGGCAGCTGACTCTGCTAAAACCGAGAGCTCGATACCGACCAGCGAACTTGTTCGCTAAAGCGTAGCTGGATGCTTGGTCAGCGCGCTCGGTATTGGCCACAGAGGCGCGGGGACGGGAATTAGCTTCGGTAACCGTTGGTCATCTTTCGCTGGATCACGCAGGGCCACAGCTTTCGCTCTGGGCAGTTGTTGGTGGCTTACACCTCGCAGGGATAATCGTAGAAGGTCAAAAGCTGGTCTTGCGCCCGCGCTATTTTGGGTTCGATCCACTGGGCAGATGGCTTCTAAACCGCCGCACTGACATGCTCTTACGAGACCGGCAAGAATTGAGGGCATGTTGCTCCTGTAGGTTTAGAGGCATTTAAAATAAGCCTAGATTATGCTATTGTTTCGGCGGTGAAACATACTGGGTTCGGCCATGCCAAAGCACAGCCTCGCACGCCAATCCTCATCGGATTTAGCAAGTCCGGAACGGCCTGTTGGGAGGCCGACGCTCTATCGCCGTGAACTGTGCGATCAGATAATTGCGGCTATGGGCGAGGGTCTGTCTGCTGATGCGGCTGCTGCAAAGATTGGCATCTCAGTCCGCTCCCTCTATCACTGGCAACACGAACATCCTGAGTTTTTGCAGGCCATTTATGAAGGCCGTATCCGCGCCTTGCTGTGGTGGGAGGAACGCGCTCTAGCCATGGCTCATGGTAAGCCCGGCAGTGCGCAAATCGTGTCCTTGGGCCTTCGTAATCGATCTAGGGCAGCATCTGGCTGGGTAGACACCAACAAGGTCGAGCTGTCTGGACCTAATGGTAGTCCCATGCAGCACGAAGTCGGGCCGAGCTTTGATTTGAAGGCTCTCTCCGACGGCGAGCTGGCCTTGTTTGAGGAGCTGCTGGTCAAGACACTTCCACATATCGAAAGCCGGATGTGAGGTCCTGCCATGCTTGAAACAACAAAGCGCAAACAGGTTGGTTTTCAATAGGGCCAACCTAGAAATCACAGATCTCCTGGATATTACCCGACACGCAGGGGAAGACCCGATCACCGCGATTATTTATGCGATATGCTCGCGCTGGCCGGATGTGAATAGCAATGAGACTATCTTGGCTCGGATGAACGAGTGGGTTTGTGATCTAGCGCGGCAGCAGAAGCCAACCTGGTGTCGGGAGAAGAAGTGAGACCGACTGGGTCAGGGCATCCGACCGATGGTCTACTCGCTGTTGTCCGCCTTAATCCGCGTCAGAAGTGTATACTTGAGCGCATATCATTCGATCCGTAAAATAAAATTTCTTTATTAATCAGTGCTTTATATAGTAAAATGGTCGGAGTGAGAGGATTCGAACCTCCGACCCCCTGCTCCCGAAGCAGGTGCGCTACCAGGCTGCGCTACACTCCGAACCGCCCG
>CANJPM010000226.1 GCA_947476075.1 Beijerinckiaceae bacterium | reverse complement strand
GCTACAACGTCGCGCGGCTCATCGAGACGCATGGGCATGACGCAGCCTTGCCGGATGTGTTGGGATATCTGACGAGGACGTGCAATCAGCCATCCGCCGCTGGCTCTCGACGCTGTCACGCCATCTATCAGCGCGGATTGGGTTAATTCTCTAGCAGTCCGAACCTTGGCATCGGCGGCATTCTGCGTTTCGCATACACCGTGACATTGCGGGCGCGGCTCAAAACAAAACGAGGCCCTATCCATCAACCAGCGGCTCTTTACAACAAAACAGCGCCAGAATATTTTTTGCAGGCAATCGCTTCGTCATCGGCGCAGGGTAAAAAGGCCGCTAAAAACTAACGCTGGATATGGAACACCAATCCCAAGCGTTTAAGCCTTTCCAAAACAATCGTTAAAGGTGGACTATTTCTCCATGAGGCATCCCAATTAAAATAAGCGCGCCTACAACCAATTTTGTCGTCAGCTTACGCGGAGTACTTATTCAAGAATATGCCGCGCGCGGGCTGCGAGGGCTGCGGGCGTAGATAGTACCTGAGCGACAATACGTTCCAGCTCCTGCCAAGGCACGGGGCTGACCTCAACCTTGAGCTTATAGGCTTCGGCGAGGAATTCTGCATCTTTCATCATCGCTTCGAAAGCCTTGCGCACCGCAGTCACACGGGCATCTGGAACGCCGCCCCCAAACCCTAGGGGAGTACCCAGATAAGTCCCGGAGATGATCAATTCAACGATCCGTCGGTCATCATCGTTCGTCATGAGGTCCATTACGGAAGGGACTCCCGGCAGGTCGGAAGGCCTAGGCCCCATAGTGGCGATGATCCGGATGTCGCCATTTTTGATCCATTCCGGTCGAGTTGATTTCCAGCTCGACCAAAAATTGTAGCGCGCATGCACTTCGCCGCGCTCCATGGCAAGATTGATCTCGTTCCCACCCGGATAGCCAGAGACGATCTTGAATTTTGTCCCCGCGAATTCATTCAGCATAGCTGGCATCGAGAAGGACTCAGCCCCCCTCCCGCTTGCGCCCGTAGCGACTTCCCTCTTACGCGCGTCCTCAATCGTTTCGACGCCCGACGTTCGCCATACAGTCATCGCGCCTGTAAGTGACGCGGGCGAACCGATCCACTGAAAACGGCCGAGATCGAATCTGATGGCGTCGCTGCCTATCGCCTGCATGGCGGGAAAGTTGTTCGGGATCATTCCAAGGTTGGTGCCATCTTTTGCAGCAACGTCAGCGAGAAAAGCGACCATCCGGGCACCGCCCGCGCCGGTCATGTTCTGGGGCACAAGTGTTGGCTGACCGGGAATGTGCCTCCCTATGTGCCGAGCGACGACGCGTGCGTTGAGATCATAAAAGCCACCGACGCCCACCCCGATGAGGACATTCACAGTCCGGCCCTTGTAGAAATCCGCCGGGCCCTGAGCCCGCGCGGCGAAGGCCGAAAGGAAGATCGCGGCACCCGCCGCTATGTACACGATATGATGGAACGACATGTAGAGGCTCGCTGCAATCGGTTACTTCAGGAGTTCCTTGGCACGGCTCAGCACATCAACGGGCAATGTGAACATCTCGTTCACCGCAGTCTGCAATTTCTCTCCGGGCGTCGGATCGACCTCGATGCCCAGCTTCTCGGCATCGTTTGTGAAGTCCGGATCAGTCATCATCCGGTCGAAGCCAGTTCTAAGCTCGTGTACGCGCTGTTTGGGCATCCCGCCTGGCGCGATCAACGGGCTGGCGATTCGAGTGTCGCTCAGCATAAGTTGCAGGATCTGCCGATCAATCGGATTTGTCACCAGATCGACGGCTAGTGGAACATTTGGTAGGTCAGGTGACTTCTCGAGCGCGCCTTGCACCAAGATGTTCACCTTCTTCTCGCTGAGCCAGGTTGGAACGCGACGCTTAACGCTCGTCCATGACCAGCCGCACCAACCTTCTGTTTCTCCCCGCTCCATAGCAACCGTGAGTTCGTTTCCCCCGGGATAGCCAGTGACTATCTTGAACTTCGTTCCAAGGAGCGCATTGAAAAGACGCGGCTGGTTGTAGGTTCGTGTACCGATGGTGGCGCCGAGTACTACTTCGCGTTCCATAGCCTGGTCGATGGTGGCGACGCTGCGCTCCGCCCAAACGATACAGGTTGGCGTTTCTTTTGCTCGGCTGCCAATCCAGTTGAGTTGCCGTGGGTCATACTTCACGGAGGGATTGCCAAAGAGCGCTTCGAAGACGAGGGCTCCGTCAACAAGTGCCAGCGCTGAACCATCGGATGGAGCGATGTTGTAGAGATGGTTCAGTGCGACAATTCCACCTGACCCCGGCATATTCTGCACAATGATCTGCGGATTACCTGCAAGATGTTTTCCCAAGTGGCGCGAGAAAAGCCTTGCCGTCGCGTCATATGTGCCACCCGACGTAAAGCCGACCGTTATAGATATTCTCGAGAGGTCCTGCGCATAAGCGTTCCCTGCCATGGCAGCTGTCAACAGCAGCGCACCGCAGCACGCATGGAAGGCCTTTACCTCAGGTCTCTTCATGGAGTTTCCTTATATAGCGTGTCTCTTTCTTAGCGTCTTCAAACTAAGGTTACTGCTGCCGCGCCGATCTCGCAACATTACCATAGCGCTTCATGGCTAGTCCTTGATAGCCCTCAGGATCCATGAAGGGGTGTCCGTCATCTGGTTTGCGTTGCCTGCGTCCTCGGCTACTCTCAGCCAAACAATCAAACGCGAGGAAACGCCGTGAACGTTGCTAAGCCCCTAATTCCGCTAGTTTGCCTTGCTGCCTGCGTGGTGGCCCCTGCGCACGCCCAAGAAGACTTCCGGGGCAAAACCGTGCGGGTCGTCATCGGCACTGCCGTAGGAGGGTCCTATGGGGTCTACGGGCAGCTTGTCGCACGTCACCTCGGTAAGTATTTGCCCGGTAACCCCGGTGTCTCGATTGCCGCCATGCCTGGTGCAGGTGGTCTGGTCGCCTTGAACTATCTAGCCTCGGCCTCTCCTCCCAAGGATGGTACCACGATCACACTGGCCCAAGTCACCCTTGTGCAGGAAAGCCTTTTTAATAAAGACGCGAAATTCGACGCCCGCGACTTCAAATGGATTGGTAGGCTAGATTCTCTCTCCTTCATCGGCGTTGCCTCGAAGAAGTCCGGGATCAAGTCGCTGGAAGACGCCCGCACCCGGGACGTCATTACCGGAGCGCCAGGCCTGTCCAATATCCCGGCGCAGGCTCCGCTTCTCCTAAACAAGATTGCCGGGACGAAGTTCAAACTAATCTCCGGCTATGCAGGCACTGGGCAGGTGTTTCTCGCTCTCGAACGCGGAGAGGTTGAGGTTGCGGCAACGTCGGTGGCCGCCATGCGGTCTCTTCATGCGGACGCCATGAAAAGAGGGGAGTACGTGCCGATCTTTGCCCATGCGGGGCGTCGTCTGCCTGACTTTCCTTCTGTCCCGACCCTCGGTGAGTTTGCCCAGTCAGACGTCGAAAAGAAGTTCATGAGGGTCTTTTCTTTGACCTCCGATATAGGCCGTTCACTTGCCGTGCCACCGGGTACGCCGGACACCGTTCTGAGCGTTCACAGGTCCGCCTTCCAGCAAATGATGAAGGATACAGACTTCAGGGCCGAGGCGGCCAAACTAGACCTCGATCTAGATCCCATTGATGGGGACGACCTGGGGCAACTCGTCCGTGCGGCGATGGATATCAGCCAGGCGGATGCTGACGACATGAAGAGATTCTACGATGATTTGTTCGGGTCGATGAAATAGGAGCCTAGAGAATGGATATGACCAAACGACCGAACTTTCTCCTCATAATCACCGATCAGCAGCGGGCGGACCACCTCGGGTGCGCTGGACATCCGGTTTTGAGAACGCCGAACATTGATCAGATCGCCGCGAAGGGAACCCGGTTCGATCGTTTTTATGTCGCTACGCCAGTCTGTATGCCGAACCGGGCAAGCCTGATGACTGGCCGTATGCCGTCAGCTCACGGGGGCCGTCACAACGGGATTCCCTTATCACGAGACGCAGTCACCTTCGTCGATCTTCTACGTGCTGCAAACTACGCCACTGCCCTGATAGGCAAGAGCCATCTCCAGACCCAGTCTGGACGCCCACCAATTTCGAAGTTTGAGGTTAAGGAGGGGTATCTGCCTCCACCTGAGGGGTTCAACGAGGCCCGGCGTAGCATCTACCGGGACGGTTCGTACGACCAGGAACTACCGGAGCGCTGGAACGAACACGATGCCAAGATTGATACGCCTTTCTATGGTTTCGACCACGTCGAACTTCTCAAGGGCCATGGCGATCAACTGTCGGGAACATATCTGCAATGGTTTCGTGAACGCCACCCTGATCCCTATAGTCTGATGGGCCCCAAGAACCAGCTTTCCGGCAATACATATACTGTCCCGCAGGCATGGCGAACGGCGGTGCCGGAGGAATTGAGTTCGTCTGCATTCATAGCGGATAGGACAGCGGCTTATTTACGAGACTTCAAAGGTGACCAGCCATTCTTCGTCATGGCGTCCTTCCCCGATCCACACCATCCGTTTACGCCGCCTGGCAAATACTGGAACATGTACAGGCCTGAAGACATGCCGAGGCCGCCCGTGTTCGACCAAAGCGACTGGGTGCCTCCGCCTCACGTTCAAGCGTGGATCGCCTCGCACCGCCGCGGTGAAAAGCCGACGGACCTGACGACGGCTCATGGCGTCGACCTGAAAGAGGCTCTTGAAGCACGGGCCCTGACCTGCGGTTCCGTAAGCTGCATTGACAACGCCGTGGGGAAGATAATGGAGGCGCTCGACGCCTCTGGAGAGGCGGAAAACACCGTCGTGATCTTCACAAGCGACCATGGCGAGTATCTCGGCGACCACGGTCTTCTTCTCAAGGGACTGGCCCATTACGACGAGATCATCCGGGTGCCGTTCATCTGGGCGGACCCAAATTCCGTCGGTGGCGAAACGTCTGGAGCGCTGGCTTCGACCATCGATATCCCAGCGACCGTTCTAGACCGGGCAGGGCTTGCGCCGTTTAATGGCTTTCAGGGGCGTAGTCTGATGCCAGTCGTTGCTAGAAGGGCCGCTGTACATCGTGCAGAACTGGTCATCGAGGATGAGAACCAGCGGACCTTGCCTGGTCTCGGGCGCACACCGCGTGAACGGACGCTGGTCACTGACCGCTACCGATTATCAGTCTTTCAGGATCAGGATTGGGGCGAACTTTACGACCTCCAGGAGGACCCTAACGAATTGCGGAACTTATGGTATGCTCCGGAATGTGCAGACGTGAGATCTGATCTGACGAGCCGTCTTCTATTTCGACTAATCGAGATCGTTGATCGGTCTCCGATGCCCCTGCATCAGTCTTGAAAGACGGTTTTTGAAAAGCGCATAGATAAAGCCTTAATATATTGCGACAGGTGGAACTGGATATGTTCGGCGGGGCGGATGTGGCTAAGGACTACCTGTCTGCGGGGATCAGCGACGCGACCTCCTATACATAGCGCAAGGAGCTCAGCGCAGTTGGACTGCCCTCTGAAAAGTGACCCCCTGAAGTATGGCTTTTGAGTCTTGTGAATGGCGGAGACAAAATGTGCCAGATGGCGGATTAAAAGTGTACCAGTCTGTTTGTGAGAAAAGGGCTGCATGAGCCCTTGTGATTTTTGATGCCGCGTGCATTGAGGCGTTCGTAGCGGTGCTCCATGCGCGCGGTGGTGATTTTGATTACAGCTCTGCGCCTCCCTGGCTTATTGTCTTCGTGAGAGCATTGGACGCGGGGTTTTCCGGCGCGTGAGTTTGTCGGCGTTGCGCCTTCTTGCTGTTGTGAGATCTGCATTGCCTAATTGGCTCGAACATCGTCTGTAATGTTTCTGCCTTGCGCGGCAATATCTACTGGTTCGAAACCGTGGCTGAGGCACAACGCCTGATTGAGGCTTGGAGGATCGAATATAACGAGAGCTGTCTTCAAAGGGCTTTTGGTAACAAAACGCTGGCAGAATATCTTTTACAGGCAATCCCTTCACCGTCGACGCAGAGTAAAAAGACCGCTGAAAACTAACGCTGGATATGAAACACCAATCCCAAGCGCTTCAATGTAGCCCTTTTCTCACAACCAGACTGGTACACTTTTAATCCGCCATCTGGCACATTTTGTCTCCGCCATTGACAAATCAGTCGCGCAAGGCGGGCAGATCGCGCATCAATACGCCATAACCCTCACGCGGCGCGTTGACTTTCAGGCGCTTCATGATTTCCCACGCCTTGGAGGCCACG
>CANJPM010000225.1 GCA_947476075.1 Beijerinckiaceae bacterium | reverse complement strand
TTTCTTGATCCAAACGCGGTTGTCATGGAAGGCGGCGCCGCCAAACGGGGCAGGGGAATCCGATCCTGTGAGCGTGTTGATTCCACACCCGTCCTCAAACGCCTCGTTGGGCCATATGCCTTCAGACACAATCACGCCGCGCTGCAAACCCTCAAACGCCTGCGCGTGGATGCGCACCTGTCCGCGTGTATTGCCGAGGATGACCTTTTCGCCATTCGAGAGCCCAAGCGCCTGCAAGTCGTCTGGATGAATCAGTACGCAGGGGCGTCCCTCGCGCGCACGTGAAGAGGGTGTTTCGTTGAACGTTGAGTTCAGGAACGACCGTGTCGGCGAAGTGGCGAGGCGGAACGGGTGTGCGTCGTCGCAAGTTTCCGTCACCGCCCAATGATCGGGGAAGGTGGGTATGCCCTCCCATGAGCCCGAGCGCGGGCTCCGGAATGGCACGTCCGACCAATTGGCGCGGAAGCGGAATTTACCATCCGGCCATGCAAAGCCGTCTATGAAGTGCGCTTGCGCGAAATCCGTCTGCACGTCGCGCCAATTGATTGCGGCCAGCTCCTCGAACGAGCCCCACCCGATATCGCGCAGGGTGGCGTCGATCAATTCGCGCGGGCTCTTGTGAAAGCCGGGATGCTCCGCGCCAAGCCTGTGCGCCAGGGCGCAAATGACATCATGATTGCTGCGGCATTCGCCGGGTGCATCGACCAGCTTTTGCGCCAGCTCGACATAGGAATGGCCGCCGCCGGTGTACACGTCGTCATGCTCTAGAAACATCGTGGCGGGCAAAACAACATCAGCCATTAGCGCCGTCTCGGTCATGAATTGCTCATGCACGACAACGAATAGATCTTCGCGCGCAAAGCCCTTGCGCACGCGGTTTTGATCGGGCGCAATAGACATTGGATTGGTGTTCTGGATGAGCATCGCTTTTACCGGCGGGCCCCCCGCCAGCACGCCCGGATCGCCGCACAGCACAGCGCCCACTTGGGATTGATCGAGCATGCGCACGTCTTTGTCGATCACGTCGGACCCGTCGATCAGCGGCTGGCGCCATTTATAAATAGCGCCATTATTATGAAAAACGCCGCCGCCCTCCAGCAGCCAGGCGCCCGTCACGGCGCCGATGCAGCTGGCCGCATGCATGTTGGTCGCGCCATTGCGCTGGCGCGAGAAACCATAGCCCAGCCGAAAGAACGTGCGTTTGCGGTTTCCTACAAGATGCGCGAACGCTTCGATTTGCGCGACGCTGAGCCCGGTCAGCGTAGCCGCCCATTCCGGCGTGCGCGTGGCCAGATGCACCTCTAATCCGCGCGGATCGTCAGTATATTTATTCAAGTAATCCCAGTCGGCCAGCCCTTCGCGAAACAATACGTGCATCACGGCGCAAGCAAGTGCGCCGTCGGTGCCGGGGCGCAGGCGCAGCGCCATGTCAGCCTGTTTCATGGTGTCGTTGTCGTAAATGTCGATGACGACGATCTTGGCGCCGCGTTCCTTGCGTGCGCGCATGGCGTGCGTCATCACGTTGACCTGCGTTGCGACCGCGTTCGTGCCCCATATGACGACGCAATCGCTCTTGGCCATCTCGCGTGGATCGGGGCCCGCCATGCGGCCAGTGCCAGCAAGAAAGCCAGGCCACGCCAAATTGACGCAGATGGTGCCGTTGTGGCGCGAGTATTTTTTGGCGTGGGCCAGCCGGTTTACGCCGTCGCGCATCACTTTGCCCATCGTGCCGGCGTAATAATTCAGCCAGACGCTTTGGGCTCCGAATTCAGTCTCGGCTTTGAGAAACTGTTCTGCGACAGCGCTTAACGCATCGTCCCATGATATGCGTTGAAATTGTCCTGAGCCTTTTGGCCCTGTGCGGCGCATGGGATAAAGCAGCCGGTCTGGATGATGAATTCGCTCTGCATAGCGCGCGACCTTCGCGCAGATCACGCCCGCCGTATAGGTCTGATCCTTGGCGCCGCGGATGCGGCCAATCGTATTTCCGTCGATCACTTCTACGTCAAGCGCGCACGCGGATGGGCAATCGTGCGGACAAACGGATGGTCGATGTTCGATCTGTGCGGGCGCGTTCATAAAAAAACCTCCGCGCGCACAATGGCGGGCGGAGGTCGTTATTGCAATATGAGTGATTAGCCGACGATCTCGTTGCCAGCGAACCATTGTGCGATTTCAATCGCAGCGGTCTCGGGGGCGTCTGAGCCGTGCACAGTGTTCTCGCCCACGGAGACGGCGAATTCCTTGCGGATGGTGCCGGCGTCAGCGTTGGCCGGGTTGGTGGCGCCCATCACGTCACGATAGGTCTTGATGGCGTTTTCGCCTTCCAGAACCTGCACGACCACCGGGCCGGCGATCATGGAATCTACCAGCTCGCCAAAGAACGGGCGGGCGCTGTGGACTGAATAGAAGGTCTCAGCCTGGTCGCGGGTCATGCGGACGCGCTTCTGCGCAACGATGCGCAGGCCAGCCTGCTCGATCTTGGCGTTGACGGCGCCGGTGAGGTTGCGACGCGTCGCGTCGGGCTTCAGAATGGAAAACGTGCGTTCAATCGCCATGTCGAAAAGTCTCGCGGGTGTTTGGATAAGGAACGCGCTTATAGCTGCGCCTGCCGCAGTGCACAAGGTGGGGGAATACGGGGGGATCGAGGAGCCGCCCTCTTTTTTCCGTCTCCCGCAGGTGGGAGTAGCTCTGCCGTGAGCAAGCAGGGCTGGAATCATGGACTGTTTTTCCTAGCGCCTTCTGTCGCTCTCTCCATTGTCCCTGTCTATAATTTCAGGTATTATGATCGGCTTTATCAATGAGTGACCAATGAACCTTCGCGATCTGCAATATGTCGTCGCCGTCGCTGATCATGCGCATTTTGGGCATGCTGCGACCGCCTGCAATGTCAGCCAGCCGACGCTCAGCGGGCAGATCGCCAAGCTGGAGCTTGAGCTTGGAGTTGAGATTTTCAGCCGTGTCGGGCGGGCGGTGCGCGCAACGGACGCCGGAGAGCAAATCATCGCCCATGCGCGCCGGGCGTTGGCTGCTTCCAACGACATCGTTGATTGCGCCCGCGCCAATCGCGACCCCCTCACTGGGCGCCTTCGGCTGGGCGTGATCCCCACGATTGCGCCTTATCTGATGCCCTATGTGCTCCCGGCAGCCGCCGATAAGCTGCCCAATGCTCCGTTGGTGCTGGTCGAGGATATGACCGCGCATATCGTTCCGCTGGTCATTGAGGGCAAACTCGACGCCGCCATTATCGCCACGGAAGAGGAAGCGCCGGAGCTGCAATCGATTAACCTGTTCGATGAGCCGTTCTGGGTGGCGATGCCCTCCAATCATGCGCTGGTGGCGCTCAAGGAGATCAAGGCAAGCGACATCGATCCCAAAACATTGTTGTTGCTCACCGATGGTCATTGCCTGCGCGATCAGGCGGCGGAATTGTGCAACCATCCGCAGGCCGGGCAGGGGGCTATGGCGGACATGCGCGCCTCCAGCCTCGAGACTCTGCTGCATATAACTGCTGCTGGTCATGGCGTAACGCTGGTGCCGCAATTGGCGGTGGAATGCGGGCGCGTCGACACCGACCGCCTGGTCACAAGGCCGCTGGCCGGAACGCTGGCCTCGCGGCGGGTGCGGCTGATCCATCGCCGCCGCAGCCCGCGTGTGACGGCGCTGATTGAGCTTGCCCGCATACTGCGCGCGGCTTTGCCCGACGGGGTGCGCAAGCTCCAGAGCTGACGCCTGCTTGATTGGCTGGCCCTATCGCCATGATCGGCTGGGCCAATCAATGGCGCTGCTTCGGCCCTGTTTAGAAAGAAAACAAACTGCGCCGCGCCTCGCTGAATTGACAAAGCCCGGCCGGGATTATTTGTGGAGTCAGTGTCGTGTTGATCTAGGCCGATTATGGCGGCAGAATCATAGATCAAGTCCGTCAGGGGGGCGAGGCTTGACGGAGTGGCAGGCCGTCAGCGACGGTGGTCCAAAGCTATCGTCAAATTCCCGCCCATCGACCAACGCGATGAATCTATCTTGCGATGAGCTCTTCAATAATGCAAGAATGAGTCATATACGCCATGGCCTTTTCGTATCGACAGGGGCTTTCGGGATCCGCAGGGGATTTTTGAAGTGGCACTCATATCCGAACTCAGCGCGACCAGTTGAATGGAGGGCACAGAAGTGAATGACAGCAAGCCGATCAGCATGGGCAAGTGCCCGGTGATGCACGGGGCCCCGTCGAATACGACACATACCGGCCGGTCCAACAAGGATTGGTGGCCGAACCAGCTCAATCTCAACATCCTTCATCAGCACTCCACCCTGTCGAACCCGATGGGCGAGACCTTCATTTACGCCAAGGAGTTCAAGAAGCTCAATCTGGCGGGGCTGAAGAGCGACATCTACGCCCTGATGACGGATTCGAAGCCCTGGTGGCCTGCGGACTGGGGTCATTACGGCGGGTTCTTCATCCGCATGGCCTGGCACAGCGCGGGCACCTATCGCATCGCGGACGGCCGTGGCGGTGGTGGCATGGGTTCGCAGCGCTTCGCGCCCCTCAACAGCTGGCCGGATAATGTCAACCTCGACAAGGCCCGCCGTCTTCTGTGGCCGATCAAGAAGAAGTATGGCGATAAGATCTCCTGGGCCGATCTGATGATCCTGGCGGGCAACTGCGCGCTGGAGTCCATGGGCCTCAAGACCTTCGGTTTTGCGGGCGGCCGCGCCGACATCTGGGAGCCCGAAGAGGACGTCAATTGGGGCAACGAGGACGCCTGGCTGGGCGACAAACGCTATACCGGCGACCGCGTGCTGGATAATCCCCTCGGCGCCGTGCAGATGGGCCTGATCTACGTCAACCCGCAGGGCCCCAACGGCAACCCCGACCCCGTCGCCTCCGGCCGCGACGTGCGCGAGACCTTCGCGCGCATGGCCATGAACGACGAAGAGACCGTCGCCCTCGTGGCCGGCGGCCACACCTTCGGCAAGGCGCACGGCGCTGGCCCCGAGGATCATGTGGGCCGTGAGCCGGAAGCAGCTCCCATGGAGCAGATGGGCCTTGGCTGGCAGAGCAACTTCGGCAGCGGCCATGGGGTCCATACGATCTCCAGCGGCATCGAAGGCGCCTGGAAGCCAAACCCCACCAAGTGGGACAACGGCTATTTTGACATGCTCTTCGGTTACGAGTGGGAACTCCACAAGAGCCCCGCCGGCGCCCATCAGTGGCATCCGAAGAACTGCCGTCCGGAGCATATGATCCCCGACGCGCATGACCCCTCCAAGAAGGCCCCGCCGATGATGACCACGGCGGATCTGTCCCTGCGCTTCGACGCGGCCTATGAGCCGATCTCGCGCCGGTTCCACGAAAACCCGGCGGCCTTCGCCGACGCTTTCGCTCGGGCCTGGTTCAAGCTGACCCACCGCGACATGGGTCCACGCGTGCGTTACCTCGGCCCTGAGGTTCCCGCCGAAGTGCTGATCTGGCAGGATCCCGTGCCCGCGGCGACCTACGACCTGATCGACGTCAAGGATGTCGCCGACCTCAAGACTAAGATCCTCACCACGGGCCTGTCGGTGTCCGAACTGGTGTCGGCGGCCTGGGCCTCGGCTTCGACCTTCCGCGGGTCCGACAAGCGTGGCGGCGCCAATGGCGCGCGCGTTCGTCTCGCCCCTCAGAAGGATTGGGAGGTGAACGATCCCGCTCACCTGGTGAAGGTTCTGGCGACGCTTGAGGGCGTGCAGAAGGCCTTCAACGCCCAGGGCGGCAAGAAGCAGGTCTCCCTGGCCGATCTGATCGTACTTGGCGGCTGCGCTGCCGTCGAGGCGGCCGCGAAGAAGGGTGGACAGGACGTCCAGGTTCCCTTCACCCCCGGCCGCACCGACGCGTCGCAGGAGCACACGGACGTTGAGTCCTTCGCGGTTCTGGAGCCCGTCTCCGACGGTTTCCGCAACTATCAGAAGAAGGCCTTCAGCGTCTCTCCCGAGGAGATGCTGGTGGACAAGGCCCAGCTGCTGACTCTGACCGCGCCGGAAATGACCGCACTCGTTGGCGGCCTGCGCGTGCTCGGCGCCAATGCTGGTGGCTCCAAGCATGGCGTCTTCACCGATCATGTTGGCGCGCTCACGAACGACTTCTTTGTGAACCTAGTCGATGTGGAGACGGAGTGGAGGCCTACCTCAGAGGCCAAGGACGCTTTTGAAGGTCGCGACCGCACCACCGGCAAGGTGAAGTGGACCGCCACCCGCATGGACCTCGTGTTCGGCTCCAACTCGCAGCTGCGCGCGCTCTC